>CAYYAM010000026.1:0-2672 GCA_964469965.1 uncultured Muribaculaceae bacterium
TCGGTACCCAAGGGTACCATATTTGGACTCTTGGGCCCTAACGGAGCAGGAAAAACAACCCTTATAAGGATTATTAATCAGATCACTATCCCCGATTCGGGAGCTGTATACTTTAACGGAAATCCCATAAGACCCTCTGATATCGAGTTTATCGGATACCTCCCTGAGGAGCGCGGGCTTTATAAAAAGATGAAGGTTGGTGATCAGGCCCTCTATCTTGCCAAACTAAAGGGCTTGAGCCATGCCGAGGCCACACGTGAGCTTAAGGCCTGGTTTGTTAAGTTTGGAATTCAGGCGTGGTGGAACAAGAAGGTTGAGGAGCTCTCCAAGGGTATGGCTCAAAAAGTTCAATTCATCACAACCGTTCTTCACAAACCCTCTCTTTTGATTCTTGATGAGCCATTTAGCGGATTCGATCCTGTGAATGTTCAAATTGTAAGAAAGGAGATTCTGGATATGAAGGCGGCAGGTACAACAATCATTCTCTCCACTCACAATATGGAGTCGGTAGAGGAGTTGTGCGACAACATTGCTCTTATCAATAAATCTAAGCTCATCATAACAGGTGGGCTAGACGATATAAGAAGAGAGCACGGGAAGAACGAGGTTGAGATTATATACCGGTCCTCGGCACCATACTCTTTTGCAGACAATCAAGATGTTCAACCGGTCTCATCGGGAGAGGTAAAACAGGGCTATAGAGCTGTTCTTGAGGTGAAGAGAGGAACCTGCTCCTCTGATATCCTTAGAGATCTTGTGTCAAAAATAGACATACTCTCATACAGAGAGCTGATTCCAAGAATGAACGACATATTTATTAAACTTGTAAGCTAAGGGGGCTCTTATTATGAAAAACAATAAAATATTTTTAATAATTTCTCGTGAGTTTCTAATTAGGGTAAAAAAGAAGTCATTTATAGTTACAACCATAATTGTACCTCTTCTATTTGCCGCACTTATGATTCTCCCATCCCTGATTATGACGCTCTCTTCGGGGAAAGAGGGGCAGAGAGTACTTGTAATAGACAAATCGCAACTTTGTGAACCCTTCTTTGAAAGCACCAAGGAGTTTACCTACGAATTTGATATCAACGCAAATGCAGAGGAGATCAAGAGAAGCTTCCCAGAGAATCTATACGCTCTTGTAGAGATCTCGGAGCCCGATAGTGCATTTAATGTCTCGGTATCGGCATACTCAATGAAGCAACTCAATCTGGATGCAAAAAAACAGATCGAACGCTCTGTACAGAAAGCTTTGGAGAAGAGTAAGATGTTGAAGTACAACATAGAGGGATTAGATAAGATTCTTCACGATATAAGAACAGATGTCTCTGTAAAAACGTTTACCGTAAGTGAAACCGGCGACGAGAAGGTGGCAATGGTAGAGATTTATATGGGCATATCATATATTGCAAGTATAATGATATACATGTTTATCTTCATGTTTGGTTCAATGGTAATGAGAGGCGTTATTGAAGAGAAGACAACCCGTATTGTAGAGGTTATAGTATCTTCGGTTAAGCCATTTCAGCTTATGTTGGGTAAAATACTTGGAGTAGGTTCCGTAGCGCTCTTGCAGTTTTTAATTTGGATAGTACTTACCGGTGCAATTATTACCGGTGTTCAGATGACTATGGGGGTAGACAAGCTGGCGGGAGCGAATGAGCAGGTTGTTGGTATGGGTGTTCCCGGAGCAGATGTAGCAGATGCCGTTGCAGCAATGCCTAAAGATGAATCCTTTATGGGAGATATTCTAAGTGCACTCTCTAATGTTCCTGTCTTTTCAATTATTGTAGCATTCATCCTTTACTTTGTTTTGGGTTACCTTCTCTATGCTGCAATGTTCTCTGCGGTAGGGTCGGCAGTCGACAATGAAGCCGATACACAACAACTGATTTTTCCCGTAACTATGCCGCTGATAATAGGCCTCTTTATTATGATGCATACATTTCAATATCCAGACAGCCCGCTCTCATTCTGGGGCTCAATGATACCATTCACATCGCCTATGGTTATGATGGCAAGGGTGCCTTTTGGAGTGCCTCTTTGGGAGCTGCTCCTGTCAATCACCCTGCTTGCCGTAACATTTGTCTTTATGACATGGGTGTCGGCAAAGGTATACAGAGTGGGTATACTTATGTATGGAAAGAAAGCAACATTCAAAGACCTTTTTAAATGGATAAAATATTAAAAATTAGAAGATCGGCACTATTTACAGCCGTAATTTTTTCGCTGACCCTCTCAATCTTTAATAATGCGTACTCTCAGTCTGTAGGGTTTACATACAGGGTATCGCGGGTGCTTATGGACTCAACTTGGAACGTTAATAACGAACCGGTTGTGGAGGGGATCATCGGGTTCTACAAACCCGAGATGGATAGAAAGATGCAGCAGGTAATAGGAGTATCGGATGTAGAGATGAGATCCGGCAGGCCGGAATCGCTTCTATCTAACTTTACGGCCGATGCTATGCTATCTTTTGGAAGAGCTAAAAGCAAAAGCAAGGTAGACTTTGCACTTACAAACTTTGGGGGGCTACGGGCTGCCATCCCAAAGGGAGATGTGAGACGATACGACATTTTCTCTACTTTCCCATTTGAAAACTATGTAGTTATACTTGAATTACCGGGACAATCTGTTTTAAACCTGTTTGAATCGTTTGCAAAAAACAG
>CAYYAM010000026.1:2772-27511 GCA_964469965.1 uncultured Muribaculaceae bacterium
ACTGCCAAAAAGAGAAAGATATCCTCTTCAATAACAAACAGGGTTATAATTGAAGATTAAAATTTTAAGAGATGAAAGATAAATTAAATATTATGGCAAGATCTCTTCTGGTTGCCTCTTTTTTGTCTGTTTGTGCACTTGCATTTGGTCAAGATTTGGTTATACTGCACACAAACGATGTACACAGTAATATTGAGCCATTGGCCAGTGGAAGGAATGCAGGGAAAGGAGGATTTCAGAGAAGAGCCAACTATATTAAAAGCATTAGGGAGACTCATGCAAACGTTCTTTTATTAGACGCAGGAGATTATAATCAAGGAACACCATACTATACTCTTTTTAAAGGAGAGGCCGAGATTATGCTTTATAACGCCATGGGTTACGATGCGGTTTGCCTTGGCAATCACGAGTTTGACGATGGTCAGGAGCTCCTTGCAAAGAGACTGGAGAGGGCAGAGTTTCAAACACTTTGTGCAAACTACGACTTTTCTCGCAGTCCATTAAAAAAGGTGGTTAAACCATACACAATTATTGAGAAGGGAGGAAAAAAAATTGGCATTATTGGGGTTCTGTTAGACCTTAAGGGCTATGTTCCCGAGAGTGCCCGAGCAGGAATAAAGTATAAGAACCCGATAGGTGTAGTTAATAAGTTAGCTAAAAAGCTTAAAACAAAAGATAAGTGCCATATTGTTATAGTTCTTAGCCATTTGGGTTACGACGGGGGCACAAAAGAGAGACCCTCCGACACCGAACTTGCAAAATACACAAAAAACGTAGATTTAATTATTGGGGGGCACTCTCATACATTTTTGGAGGAGCCGACAATAGTAAAAAACAGCGCCGGAAAGGATGTTATTATTAACCAAACCGGCGCGCACGGAGTCTATGTTGGAAGAATAGATATTAATTTCTAACTCTTCTCTGTATACTTGTATCGTTTAATTTTGTGAGTGGCCGTCTTCTCAAACTGTTCAGGATGGTCGTGGATGATAGATATCTTGGAGAATTTGTTAACCCTTGCGTTTACATACTCCGAGATATCTTTCTTAATGTGCTCTATCTTTTCATTGAAGGCCTTTACAATCTCCTCTTTCTTTGCATCGTATGTTTGAAGAATCTCCTCTTTTTTAGTATCGTACGTCTGCAATAGCTCCTCTTTTGTCTCTTCGTAGCTCTTAATCAGTTGGTCTCTTTTCTGATAATAGGCAGCAAGTGCCTCCTCTTTTGCCTCTTTGAGCGCTTTAAGCTTATCTGGGTTAAGGTGAACTCTTGCAATCAGCTTCCCTTTACTTTGGGTTACAATAGATTCAGCCACCATAGAGTGCCCGTTAATAACAGACTCAATCTCCTCAGGATAGATATTCTCTCCGCTTGGCCCAAGTATCATATTACTCAACCTTCCCTTAATATAGAGTCTGCCCTCTTTGTCAAAAACACCAAGATCTTTTGTTCTGAACCAGCCATCCCCTGTAAACGCCTCTGCTGTTGCCTCGGGATTTTTATAATATCCTATCATAACATTTGGACCCTTGGCTACAATCTCTCCCTCCCCTGTAACAGGATTTGGGTTGTTAATCTTTAACGTAACTCCGTGAACGGCAGGGCCCGTAGATTGCCACTTAACCATATCGGGAGTTGCTCCGGCCAAAAGCGGAGATGTCTCTGTAAGTCCGTAACCTATAGCATAAGGGAATTTGGCCTCGTGCAAGAATCTCTCTACCTCTCCATCGAGCTTTGCCCCACCAATGCCAAAGAACCTGACACGTCCACCAAAGGTCTTCATAAGCTTCTTTCCCGCAATGCGGTTAAGCAATCTTCTTCCCGCACCGGTACCGTAAACCCATTTAATTGCACCGCCCGATGTAAACTTAGGTAGTATAGTATTTCTGTATATCTTCTCAATAATTAAAGGGACGCTAAGTATTGTGGTTGGCCTCACCTCTTTGAGAGCTTTAAGCAGAATGGTTGGAGTAGGGGCCTTCTCTATGTAGTACACCGACGATCCACTCATCATAGGCAGCATCATGCAAAGACTGCTCTCGAGTGTATGTGACAGAGGTAACAGAGAGAGCCATATGTCCCAATCATATCCGGGGCGAAGCTTAAAAGCAGCATATAGATGAGAACAGAGATTGCGGTGAGTAAGCATTACCCCCTTTGAGTTGCCGGTAGTTCCCGATGTGTATATGATTGTAGCTAAATCCTCCTCTTGAGGAGTGTCGTCATCTGAGGCCTCTACGCTCTCTTTTGAGCTTAAAACAGTCATGTTGTCTATCAAGATTACTAAGCTCATCTTCTCCATTAAATCTTGAGGAACCTTGTAGAGGAGTCTTGATGAAACAAAAAGTGCTTTAGACTCTGAGTGCTCTAAAATATTACGGATTTCAAATTCGGAGAAATCGGGAAGCATAGGAACGGCAACTCTTCCGTACGCTGTTGCAGCAAAGTATGCAACAGGCCAGTTGGGCATATTTTGGCTTAAAACTCCTATTTTATCTCCCTTGCCTATCCCATACTGAGCCAGAAGCTTGGCTATCTCTACTGTTTTTTCTCCAAAAGTTTTGTAAGTGTAAAAATCACCTTGAATGTAGGAGAAGGCGGTATTTGCCTTGTAAGTCTCAGTACTATAATTAAATAGATCTTTTAATGTGCTAAATTGAGGTATGTTCATCTTATTTTTAAAAAGTGGTCGGTATAATTATGCAGCAATAATCATTCCAAATCGTCTCCTGTTATAAATTTGGAAGGATGTTTGCCAACAACACCCTTATTTTTATACCATTGTCTAATCTTTTTAAGGTCGGCGGCAACATCTTCGGTAAGCTCTATCCTCTCTCCTCTTCCAACCTCTCTCTTTGCCCAGTCGAAGTAGCCCAGGTAAACAGGAACATTTGCAGCACGGGCAATAGTATGAAACCCGGCCTTCCACCTTGCAGTGGGCTTTCTTGTACCCTCAGGTGCTATTGCCAGATGAAATACATCCCTCTTTTTAAACTCTTCAATAATCTGAAGAGTAACAGAGGCCCCCTTTTCTCTATCTACAGCAACGCCCCCCATTGCCTTAACAATATAGCCCAAAGGCCATACGAAAAAGCTCTTCTTAACCATTACACTTGCCGATCCTCCAACAGATTTGTAGTAGAGGTAAGAGATTATAAAATCCCATCCCGAGGTGTGCGGGACACCAAGAATAATACACTTAGATTCAGGGGCAGGAGGCTCCATTGCCTTCCACCCCAGTAACTTTAAAATTGCTCTGCTTATTGTTTTCATTCTCTATGCGCTCATAAAACAGGGCAAATATAGTGTATATATCTAAATAAACAGAGACATGTTTGCATCTTCACTTCTTTCCAGATAGGTGGCAACTCCCGCAAAATTTACCCCCTCCATAAGCTCCTCCTCTTTTACACCCATCACATCCATACTCATAGTGCATGCAATAAACTCAACTCCATTTGCCTTTGCCTGCTCAATCAATGACTCAAGTGTATCTATGTTCTTTCTCTTCATTATCTGCCTCATCATAAAACTACCCATTCCCATCATGTTCATCTTAGAGAGCTTAAGAGCAGATGCCCCCTTTGGAAGCATCATTCCAAACATTCTCCCCATAAAATCCTTCTCTACTTTAACGCTCTCTCTCTTTTTAATTACATTCAAGCCCCAAAAAGTGAAGAACATAGAGACTTTCTTACCCATAGATGCAGCACCGTTTGCAATCACAAAAGATGCCAATGCCTTATCCAGATCGTCGCTGAATACTACAATGGTTTTGTTATCGGCTGTTATACCTCCGGTATACCGGCAAGATGAAGATGGTTCTCCCTTCTCTATAAGGGCAGTAATAATCCCTTTTCTATTCTCAACGGATATAAGCTTTGCTCCGGTAATGTTACACCATGAGGCAACATCTTTTCCAAATGCCTGATCGGTTGCCCTTATCTCCAGCCGTTCGCCGTTAGAGATTGAGTCGTAGCTCTTTTTTAGCTGCATTACCGGCCCGGGACACTGAAGCCCTGTTGCATCTACAGAGAGTACAGTCTCTTTATCTATTTCATTAAGAGTATCGTCCGATCCTATCCTTCCGGCAAAAAACTGCCCCACAGACTCTTTTTCAGTTGCAATAGAGTAAGTTTTATAACCTCCCGATAGATTGAATATGTTTTGGAAGCCGTTTTGAAGCAGTATCCTGTATGCTATGTATCCCCTGAGCCCCACTGCACAATAGATAATTACCCTCTTGTCCCTTGGAACACTATCCAGCGATTTTCTCAGTTCGTCTACAGGAATATTCACGGCACCATTAATAGCCCCAAGTTTGAACTCCTCTAAAGTTCTTACATCCAGTAAAAAGTCGGTATCAGGATTGTGGTTGAGAGCTTCTCTCCAGTGAACTATCTTAACCCTACCTTTTAAAATATTATCTGCTACAAATCCTGCCATATTTACAGGATCTTTAGCCGAGGAGAATGGCGGAGCATAGGCGTGCTCTATCTCCATAAGATCGTAAATTGTACCATTAGATTTCACCACCTGAGCCAGCATCTCTATTCGTTTATCAACGCCATCGAACCCCACTGCCTGAGCCCCGTAGAGTCTTCCGTCGTTTGGAGAGAAGAGTATCTTGAGAGAGAGTGGAAGAGCGTTGGGGTAGTATCCTGCATGTGAAGATGAGTGAGTGAAAGACGAAACATAATCGATCCCCTCTTTTTTAAGCCACTTTCCGCTTGCTCCGGTTGATGCAACGGTAAGGTCAAACACTTTGGCTATCCCTGTACCTATAGTCCCTTTATAAACAGCGTTGTTACCGTAAACAATATTATCTGCAACTACTCTCCCCTGTTTATTTGCGGGACCTGCCAGAGGAATCAAAACCGGTTTACCTAAAACAGGTTGCAAAACCTCTACGGCATCTCCTAATGCATATATGCTATCATCGGAAGTTTGCATAAAGTCATTTACCTTAATTCCACCGGTTACACCAATAGTAAGCCCGGCCTCTCTAGCCAGTTTGGTTTCTGGTTTAACCCCAATGCTCCAGATAACCATCTCGCCCTCTAATCTTTTTCCACTCTTTAGAATAACAGCTACCTTGTTACCGCTCTCTTCAAACCTCTCAACGGCATCGCTTAAATGCAGGTTAACACCCTTTGTCCTTAACTCGGAGTGAATGATTGTTGCCATAGAATAGTCGAGATGAGACATTACCTGATCTGCCATCTCTACCAGATCTATATCTATACCCAGAGCATGCAGGTTCTCTGCCATCTCTAAACCAATGAAGCCACCTCCAACAACCACAGCCCTGTTAACATCCTTTAAGGTTACAAACTTCTTTATCTTATCTGTGTCGGGAACATTTCTTAAAGTAAAAATGTTGGGATGCTCAATCCCTTCTATTTTGGGTTTAATAGGTTCGGCTCCGGGAGAGAGTATAAGCTTGTCGTACGTCTCTACATACCTCAGCTGTTTCTCTATGTTGTAAACAACAACGCTTTTATTCTCTCTATCTATTTTTTCTACCTCCGATTTAACCCTTATATCTATATTGAAGCGACTCCTGAAACCCTCTGCCGTTTGAACAAACAGCGCATCTCTACTGCCTATTGTCTCTCCAATATAGTAGGGTAGACCACAATTTGCATAGGATACATACTCTCCTCTTTCGAACAGAATAATTTGGGCATTCTCATCATTTCGTCTTAGTCTTGCGGCAACGGTTGCTCCTCCGGCAACTCCACCAACTATCAGATACTTCATTGTTTTATTTTTTTATAATTTAATTTATTTCTAAAGGCAATATGTTTGCAAGGGAATTATATGCAAAGGAAAACAAAAATTCTGGAATGACAAAATAATTTCCTATGGAAATTTGTTATATTAGAAATAATATATAATTTTGTACCCGATAATCACAAAATAAACAATAATTCACGTATGAAGATTTTAAAGAGTATAATTCCGCTTTTAATCATAATTGCAACAACTGCATCTTGCGGAGCAAATAATTCAGATAAAAAATATACTATAGAGCTTACTCAGCAGGAATTTTTAAAAAAAGTTACCGACTTTAAGGGCAATCCAACCGAATGGAAGTATCTGGGAGATAAACCGGCAATCATCGACTTCTATGCAGATTGGTGCGTTTACTGCAAAAAACTTGCTCCTGTTCTGGAGGAGCTGGCAAAAGAGTATGATGGAAAGATATACATATACAAGGTAAACACAGATAAAGAGCGTGAAATAGCAACAGTATTCGGAATAAGATCACTTCCCACCCTTCTGTTTGTCCCTATGGGACAGGATCCACAGGTGGCACAAGGTGCGGTACCAAAGGATCAGCTAAAGAACTTCATAGACTCTGTACTGATAAAAAGTATTAAGAAGTAGTATGAAAAAGTTGTGTGTTATAAGGGATATTTGCAGAGCAATAAGCGAATATGAGCAGCGTTTTATGAGTGTTCACCATCTGTCGCTTAACGAGGGTATGGTGCTCTGCTCATTAAAGGAGGGGAGACTCTCTTCCGGTGAGATAGCAAAACAGATTAACCTTACCTGTTCTAACACATCTAAACTAATAAGAGCAATAGAGGAGAAGGGTTATATTGAGAGAGTACTTGGAGTTGAAGATAAAAGACAGATGTACTTCTCCCTTACTAAAGAGGGAGATTCCAAACTATTGGAAATTGAGAGAGACAATATTGAACTTACAGGGCCGTTAACGCTCTTTGCAAACAAAATCGATTGAAAAATGTTAATAGAAAATATAAGCAGATACAATTTTGAAGATACTCTCAAGTTATTTGAAGAGGGTCTGTTAAAGTGGAGTTGGAGTACTCTTCATATTCACAACCTTCATGAAATATTAAAAAACAAAGGATATGAAGTACTGCCGGTTAAGGTTTATGAAGTTTGTAAAGCATCTTACTCGGTAAAATTATTACAGAACAGCAATACAAGACAAATCTCATGCATGATGCCATGCCGTGTTTCTATTTATCTCTCAGAGGATGGTGAGGTAAGAATATCCAGAATGGATGCAAAAAGCATGTCGGGAAATATGGGGGGATTGGCTCAGGAGGTGATGGGTCTCTCTTTTTCTGAAATGGAAGATTTAATAGCGCCTTTAGTAAAATAAAAATTAGAAATTATGAAAAATTATCTGTTTCTGAGCACATCTCCGGGTGAAAACGTAAGCTCGGCCGCTATTCTGTTATTAAGACTTTTTATCGGAGTATTGATGATTACTCACGGATGGGCTAAAATTGAGAACTTTGAGGCCTTCTCTCAAGGCTTCCCCGATCCTATCGGTCTTGGATCAAAATTTTCTCTAATCTTGGCAATCGGAGCAGAGGTGTTTGCCTCCCTCTTCCTTATTTTAGGACTGCTTACCCGCCTATCGCTTATCCCTCTCATCTTTACCATGGGTGTTGCCTTTTTTGTTGTACACGCCAACGACCCATTTCAACAAAAAGAGCTGGCACTGATATACCTTGGTATATATGCCATACTCTTTTTACTTGGTCCGGGTAGATACTCTGCCGATAGACTATTCCTCGCGAAAGTGTTTAAAATCAAAGATTAAACCCAATTTTCGCTTAGGATCTCTCCCTTTAGAGACATAACAATAGATTTTACCGGAATATTGCGGTGGGCCCTCTCTCTTGCCATTTTGGCTATTTTAAGGAGTCCTCCGCAACAAGGTACCTCCATAATCAATACCGTAAGTGTATTTATTTTAGAGTCATCAATCATAGATACCAGCTTCTCTACATAGCTCTGTGTGTTGGAGTCGAGCTTAGGGCAGGCAATTGCCAAAGCTTTGTTTTTGAGAAATTGTGAATGAAAAGCACCATGGCTGAATGCAGAGCAGTCAGAAGCAAGCAGAAGATCGGAGCCCTTGATAAAGCCGGCTTGAGGATTTAGCAGATGGAGTTGCACAGGCCACTGTTGTAGTTCTGATACCCCCTGATAGTGGGGCTTTAAATCTTCTGTACTATTTTCGGAAAGAGAGCTTAAGTCTAGCTCTATTCCATTTTGATTGCACCAATTGACCCCCTCATTAAACCATGCCATCTCACCGTGATCTTTTAAGTGCTTAAGGTGAGCCATTATTACCTTTGTACCTTTTGGGGAGATTCTCTCCATAACAGCAATTTCATTGTAGGGTTCGGTCTCTTTCTCTATAAGCTCTATAGCACCAACGGGGCACTCGCCTATACATGCACCCAGCCCGTCGCAATAGAGATCGCTAATCATCACAGCTTTGCCATTAATAAGTTGAAGTGCACCTTCGTGGCAACCCTCAACGCAATTACCGCAGCCATTGCAAAGCTCCTCGTCTATCTTAATTACAGTTCTTTTCATTATCCTCTATTTTTAAAGTTTGTCTATTAGGGTTTATATTTGATTTGTAATGCAAAAATATAGTACTCACTCGGGTATTTGTGTAACATTTGATACACTCGTAATTTATTTCTATATTCGGTATGGATTTTGATTGTAATTACCTTAAAAAAGAAATATGAGATACTTATTATCTGCATTAGCGGCTCTTTTTGCAGTCTCATGCTCTTCGGCATATTTAGCTTTAGATACTGCTCCGGAGTTTGAGATTGAAAAATATATGGGAAAGTGGTATGAGATATACAGATTGCCGAATAAGTTCGAAGAGGGGCTTGAAGATATAACTGCAAAGTACGAATTAACAGACGATGGAAAGGTTATTGTTACTAACGAGGGGAGGTTAATAGATGATAAGAGCAGAATTAAACAGGCAAAGGGACGGGCGTGGATTCCCGATCCAAAGGAGCCATCCAAGCTAAAGGTAAGCTTTTTCTGGCCTTTTTCCGGCGACTATTGGGTTTTAAAGGTAGACAAAGAGTATAGTTATGCCCTTGTGGGTGACCCTTCGGGTAAATATCTCTGGATCCTCTCCCGTGAGAGGGTTTTGGATCCAAAGATAGTTTTGGAGTTAAAGGAGTACGCCTCTAATTTAGGATTTCCTGTTGAAAATATGATCAGCGGTCAGGCCTATTAGTCTGTCATCGGTTAAATTTGGTAGTGTAACCTCAAGATTGGGTGTGCGCTCCATCTCTCTCTTAATTGCAAAAATTGCCCCTTCATTTCTGGCCCACGCTCTTCTGGAAATTCCGTTATTGACATCCCAAAAGAGCATCTGCTCAATCTTACTGTCACTCTCTTCGCTTCCGTCTATCATCATTCCAAAGCCCCCGTTGATAACCTCTCCCCAACCAACACCTCCGCCATTGTGGATAGATACCCAGGTAGCTCCTCTGAATGAATCACCTATTACGTTGTGAACTGCCATATCTGCAGTGAATGAAGAGCCGTCGTAAATATTGGATGTCTCCCTAAATGGGGAGTCTGTGCCCGACACATCGTGGTGGTCTCTTCCCAGAACTATTGGTGCGGATATTCTTCCCTCCCTTATAGCTCTATTCATCTCCAGTGCAATTTTTACCCGCCCTTCGCTATCGGCATAGAGAATACGTGCCTGTGATCCTACCACCAATTTATTGGAAGCTGCCTCTTTTATCCAGTGAATATTATCGGCAAGCTGACCCTTGATCTCTTGGGGAGCGCTCTCCATTATCTTCTCAAGAACAGTAGCAGCTATCTTATCGCTCTCTATAAGATCCTCCTCCTTAGATGATGTACATACCCATCTGTATGGGCCGAATCCATAGTCAAAGAAGAGTGGCCCCATTATATCCTGAACATATGAAGGGTACTTGAATGTTCCATCTTCCTTCATAATGTTGGCACCGGCTCTCGAGGCCTCAAGGAGGAAAGCATTTCCATAATCAAAAAAGTACATACCCCTTTCAGATAATATATTAACTGCATCGGCATGCCTTCTGAGCGACTCTTGTACTGCCTCTTTAAACCTTTCCGGCTCCTCGGCCATCATCCTGTTTGACTCTTCAAAGGTGTAACCGGCAGGATAGTAGCCTCCTGCCCATGGATTATGAAGGGAAGTCTGATCGCTTCCAAGATCTATATCTACACCATCCTGAATGAACTTTTCCAACAGATCTACAATATTACCTTGATAAGCAATTGATACCGCCTCTTTTCTCTCTTTTGCCTCTTTTACCCTTTTAGTAAGATGGTCAAGATTTGAGTACACCTCATCTACCCACCCTTGTGAATAGCGTGTTTGAACTGCCTTGGGATTTATCTCAGCCACAACACCAACAACACCTGCAATTACTGCAGCTTTTGGCTGCGCTCCCGACATCCCTCCAAGCCCGCTGCTTACAAACACTCTGCCCCTGATATCTCCACCATCTCTTTTACTTTTCATCCTAGCAGCATTCAATACAGTAATTGTTGTCCCATGAACTATCCCCTGCGGCCCTATGTACATAAATGAGCCGGCAGTCATTTGACCATATTGCGACACTCCGAGTGCGTTAAACCTCTCCCAATGATCTTTAGAACTGTAGTTGGGGATAACCATACCATTGGTAATCACTGCTCTTGGGGCATTTTTATGAGATGGAAACAGACCCATAGGGTGTCCGCTGTAGAGAACCAAAGTCTGCTCGTCTGTCATTTTTGCAAGATATTGCATTGTAAGAAGATACTGAGCCCAATTTTGGAAAACAGCCCCATTACCCCCGTAAGTTATAAGTTCATGAGGATGTTGAGCAACAGCATAGTCGAGATTATTGCTCAACATCAGCATTATTGATGCTGCTTGCTTTGATTTGTGGGGAAAGTGGTTTATAGAGCGAGACTCAATCTTATATGTTGGCCTGAACCTGTACATGTAAATTCTTCCAAACTGCTCAAGCTCCTTTGCAAATTCGGGAGCCAGAACTTCATGGTGTCTCTCCGGGAAATAGCGAAGTGCATTTTTAAGTGCAAGCTTTTTCTCTTCGAAAGACAACACATCTTTTCTCTTTGGAGCATGATTTATCTCCTCTTCCCAAGCCGGCATAGGGGGTAATTCCGATGGGATACCCTGAAGAATTTCTTTTTGAAAGTCAGAAAGATTCATAACTAAATTGTAATTAAATGAGTACAAAGCTAATAAAAAAACATGATATTCTTGTGAGATTAAAAAAATATAACTATTTTTGCAGCCCTAACAAAAGGAGGTGTACAGAATATGATCATAGTACCAATCAAAGAAGGTGAAAACATCGAAAGGGCGCTAAAAAAATTCAAGCGTAAGTTCGAGAAAACAGGAACCATTCGTGAGCTTAGAAGCAGGAAAACCTTCGTAAAGAGGTCTGTTAAAAGAAGAGATGAGGTTAAAAAGGCCGCCTATGTTCAGTCTCTGCGTCTTAACGAAGAGTAATCTTTAAAGATATATCTAAAGAAAATGGTGCTTTGCAACTTGCGAAGCACCATTTTTTTTGCTAAATTAGTTGCTGAAATGAGATCGATAGAGTTGTTCATAAATCACCTGCTTTTGCAGAGACGATACTCTCAAAGAACTGCCGGAATATACAGAGAGAGCATTCGGGATTATTTTGACTATACCGCACCAAGCCCCAACGAGAGTGCCGAGGAGTACCTTAATGTATCCAGAATCAGATCTTTTGTGGCAGAGTCTTTAAAGAGCGGCATTGCACCAAGAACAGTAAATCTTAAACTATCTGCGCTCTCGTCTTACTGCAATTTTCTCTATAAGAGAGGGGAGCTTAAAACTAACCCGGTAAAGAAAATTCGTCGCCCAAAAGAGCCCAAAAAGATTCCCGGCTTTTATACAACCTCGGCTATGGACTCCTTTTTTAAAAAGGAGAGAGAAGAGGATGATATCTTTGAGCTAAGAGATAAAATGCTTGTATATGTGCTCTATGCAACCGGCATGAGAAGAGCAGAGATTGTGAACCTTACTCTGCAGGGGTGGGATAGCACCAGGTTGGTATTCAGGGTTGTAGGAAAGGGCGATAAGGTTAGAGAAATACCTGTTCCAGAGCCGCTTGCAAAAGATTTCTCTCAATACCTTGTTAAGCTCAAGGAGTTTTACGGAGAGTTGCCTCAAAACAGGGTTTTTCTAACAGATAACGGACAACCAATGTATCTTTCGTTTGTTAATAAAGTAGTAAGAAGAGAGCTATCGGGAATAGAGGGGTTTTCAGGCAAAAAGAGTCCCCACATGCTAAGGCACACATTTGCCACCCACCTGCTGAACAATGGAGCAGACCTTAACAGTATAAAAGAGGTATTGGGTCACTCTTCGCTTGCAGCAACCCAGATTTATACCCACAACTCTTTCGAACAGCTCAGAAAAGTATTTTTAACCGCTCATCCGAGAGCAAAAAAAGGAGGTTAACATGGACATCAGAATTCAGTCACTCAAATTTGATGCAGACACAAAACTGATTAGCTACATCGAAAAGAAACTGGCAAAGCTTCCAAAATTTTACGACCAAATCCAGAGCGTCGAGGTAATTTTGAGTCTTCTGCCAGATTTTGAGAACAAGAACGTAAAAATCAAAATCATCATGCCGGGCAGTGACCTGGTTGTGGAGAGACACTCGCAAAAGTTCGAGGATGCCGTTGTAGATTGTATAGCAGTATTAAAAGACCTTCTTGTAAAAGTTAAAGAGAAAAAGAGAGATAAATAGTATTATTGCCAAAACATACTAAGAAACTCCTCTTCGGTTATATTCACAAAGTAATCGGAGAGGTTTATTTTTTTTATTACCTCCTTAAGCGATTCGGGTGAGTGAAGGCAGCCAACAAACATCCTCTCCAGAAGAGATGTCTCTTTCATAAAAAAGTAGTTACCATAGAAGCGAATATCCTTAATTATACCCTTTTCAACTTGCATATAGAGCTCCATAAGACCCCAGTCGAATCGGGTAACTTTAGAGTAGCCATATGCCGGAGAGAGGCCAAAGTTCCATGAGTCAAGAGAGTACTTCTCCAACTTTAACTTAGATATGTTTTTGAGATCTTCAGATGTATATGAGTATCTTTGATAGTTACTGCCCATCTTCTCTGTTATATACTTTTCCAAAAAAAGTATAAAGCTCTCTACATCCATCTTTTGAGAGAGGTGTTCACTTATGTTTGTCACTCTAGCTCTGTTGGATTGTACCGCCTTCCCGGCAAAATTCTCGGGTCTGTTTGCCAGCGCTTGAGATAGATTAGTCATAGAAGCAGAGAAGAGCAGAGTGCCGTGCTGGAGAACTCTGTTCTTATAGAGAGCAACTGCATTTCCGGAGAACTTTCTATCGTCTATTACCAAATCGTTTCTGCCTTTTAGACAGGCCTCAATACCCAACTCTCCAAGAGCATCGAGGATAGGTTTTGTAAACCGGGCAAACATTTGAGAGGTCTCCTCAGAGGTACTTCTGTTATCTATAAAGGTAAAGTTAACATTCCCAAGATCGTGAAAAACGGCTCCACCCCCCGACAACCTTCTCACAACAGGGATATTGTTATTACGAACATAATCTATATTTATCTCGGAATAGGCATTCTGATGAAGCCCGATTATTATTGAGGGGGCATTTCTCCAAAGACGGAAAACCGGCTGATCGAATTTTTTGAAAAGGTACTCCTCTGCTGCAAGGTTCCACTGAGGGTCGGTTGAGTTGTCTAAAATATAGTACATGGCTTTTTTTACTTTGGTTTTGTAATTTTTTTAATGAAAGAGGATTTAATACATAGAAGAAGCAGAGATGCTGCTGCAAGCCCAAAGAGGGCCCCCGTTATCACATCTGTGGGATAATGCCTTCCAACGTATATCCTGCTGTAAGAGACTATAAGTGCCCAAGTGAATATAGTGAGAGTGTACCACCTTTTTTTAAAAAGAGCTGCAGTGATTAGCGCATAGCCAAAAACGTTGGCTGCATGGCTGGAGAAGTATCCGTACGCTCCCCCTTTTCCATCTAAAAGACGAACCATACCCTCCAGAAGGGGTTCGTGGCCTGGGCGGGGTCTTTTTACTAAATCCTTTACAAAAGAGCTTCCCATATCTGTCAATGCAAAAGTTAATACTATTGCCGTGATTATTGCCAAAGCATACAGCGCCCTCTTCTCTTTGATCCAATATTTATAAATTATATAGCAGGCGGTTAATATGTAAAGAGGAATCCATGGTGCCGATGCTGTAAAAAGCATCATTGCACCATCTAAAAAGGGAGTGTGCAGGCCGTTTATTGTGAGAAAGAGTTCTTTATCTGCATTTAATAACCACTCCATAAATGTGATATTTAATCGTTTAGCTTAGACCAGAGAATATCTTTAAGCTCATTGAGCCCTTTTCCGTTATAAGAGGAGATAAAGATGTGAGGAACCTTCCTTGGCAAATGAGGTTTCAACATTTTGATAAGCTCATCGTCAAGCAAATCACTTTTTGTGATGGCTAGCACTCGCTCTTTATCCAGAAGCTCCGGATTGTACATCTTAAGCTCTTTAACAAGGATTTTGTACTCTTTGTTTATATCTTTAGAGTCGGCAGGTACCATAAACAGAAGCATTGAGTTTCTCTCGATATGCCTTAAAAATCTTAATCCCAAGCCCCTTCCCTCATGAGCACCTTCAATAATTCCGGGAATATCTGCCATAACAAAGGATTTGTGATCTCTATACTCTACAATTCCCAAATTTGGCTCCAGAGTGGTAAACGGGTAGTCTGCTATTTTTGGTTTTGCAGCAGATAACTTCGATAATAGAGTTGATTTACCTGCATTAGGAAAACCTACCAACCCTACATCGGCAAGAATTTTAAGTTCAAAAATAAACCAACTCTCAACACCCTCCTCTCCGGGTTGAGCATATCTTGGTGTTTGGTTTGTAGCACTTTTAAAAAAGGCATTTCCCATTCCCCCTCTGCCACCTTGTACAAGTATCCTCTCCTCTCCGTTTTCTGTGATTTCAAAAAGATACTCTCCCGTCTCGGCGTTCTTAACCACGGTACCAAGAGGAACATTAAGGTAAATATCCTCTCCGTTAGCGCCATGTCTCAAAGCTCCGCTCCCTGCTCCACCATGCTCGGCTCTAATATGCTTCCTGTATTTCAGGTGTATCAGAGTCCAGAATTGATCATTCCCGCGCAGAATAATGTGCCCACCTCTTCCACCGTCACCACCGTCGGGACCACCCTTAGGGATGAATTTTTCACGTCGCAGGTGTACCGACCCTTTTCCTCCATTGCCCGATGCACAGAAGATTCTTACGTAATCTACAAAGTTTGAATTACTGCTCATTATTTATCTGCTCCATAATTTTGCAAATTGTCTCAAAGATCTCGTCTACACTTTGCTCTCCGGTGATTGCAAAATAGTTACCCCGCTTTTTGTAGTACAATATAAGCGGCTCTGTTTTATTATGGTAGGTTTTAATCCTGTTTAAGATGGTCTCTATAGATGCATCATCTTTTCTACCTTCAATCTCTGCCCTCTTTCTAATCCGTTCAACTATCACACCATCTTCTACTACAAGTGAGATCACGGCGTTCACCTTTTTGTTACCACACTCTGTAAGTAGCTTATCAAAGGCCTCTGCCTGGCTGATTGTCCTTGGAAAACCATCGAAGATAAATCCTTTTACACACTCTCCCGGATTACAGATCTCATGTTTAATCATCTCCATTACAACGGAGTCTTCTACAAACTTGCCCTTATCTATAACGGCTTTAGCCATTATTCCGGTCTCGCTGCCCTTAGCTATCTCATCTCTAAGCAACTGACCGGTAGAGATATGCTTTAAGCCAAATCTCTCTGTGAGCAACAACGATTGCGTGCCCTTACCTGCTCCCGGGGGGCCAAAAATTATATAGTATTTCATCTCTAATTCTCAGATTGGTCCAGGACATAGATATCCTTTAAATTTCTGCCAAGTTCATCGTAGTCCAAACCGTATCCAACTATAAAGTCGTTGGGAATCTCCATTGCAACGTAATCTACGGGAATCTCTTTTTTATAGGCATCGGGCTTCAAAAGCAGAGTGCAAATCTTTATGTTTGAAGCCCCTTTTTTCAATAAAAGTGCGTAGAGCTCCTCTACTGTTCCCCCTGTATCTACAATATCTTCTATTACAATTACATCTCTGCCGGATATCTCTGAAGTGAGGCCCATTACCTCTCTTACCTCTCCGGAAGACTCCGTTCCGCAATACGAAGAGAGCTTTATGAAAGATATCTCACAGCTAAAATCGATGCATTTAAGAAGGTCTGCTGTGAACATAAAGGCCCCGTTTAGAACCGATACAAACAGCGGTGGCTCTTTTCCGGCATAGTCCCGATTGAGCTTGTCTGCCACTTCACGTATACTATTGAGAATAGTTTCATGTTGAATGAAAATTCTGAACTGCTTGTCGTGTAGTTTTATGCGCTCCATACTCAATTTATTTGTGACGGCGAAATTAATCATTATTTTTGTCCAAACCAATTTTGAGAAAAAAACGATGAATCCAACAGTTAGCATAATCATGGGCAGTACATCTGACATGCCTGTAATGAAACAGGCCGCAGAGTTCCTTAACGAAATGGGAATTCCCTTTGAAATTAACGCCCTAAGTGCTCACAGAGTGCCCGAGCAGGTTGCTGCATTTGCAAAGGATGCCCACAAAAGAGGGATTAAAGTCATTATTGCCGGGGCAGGGGGGGCTGCTCATCTTCCCGGTGTAATTGCAGCCTTTACACCGCTGCCGGTTATAGGAGTTCCGGTAAGATCTTCTATATCAATAGATGGCTGGGATTCAGTGTTATCTATTCTCCAGATGCCGGCCGGAATACCTGTTGCAACAGTTGCACTTGATGGTGCAAAAAATGCTGCAATTCTTGCATTCCAAATTCTTGCTACATCCAATAACGAATTGATGGAGAAAATGGTGGCCTTTAAACAAGATCTTGCATTAAAGATAGATAAGGCCAACAAAGAGATGCGTGAGATTAAATATGAGTTTAAGGTAAACTAAACCGTTACCGCCGGTGCAGCTTTTTTTGCGTCGGTATATTAAATTTTGGAGGGGAGGGGATGAGGCGATTGATATTGCTGATTATGCTGCACCTATGCAGCATAGAAAGTCTCTCTCAGAGTATAATGCTCAGGGGAGACTCTTTGGTTATTAGAGTGGTAGAGTATATCTGCAGAGAGCTGGATGAGGAGGATTCCTGTGTAGAGGATTTCACAGAATCAATTACAGATTACTATAATTCTCTGCTTAGGAGGCCTATGCTGCTTAACAGAGCACGGGAGAACGAGTTGAAATCACTTATGCTTTTAAGTGAAAACGAGGTGGCTACAATCTTAACGGAGCGTAGAGAGTGCGGAGAGATCCGCTCATTTGCTCAACTTATGTTATTGCCCGGCCTGGATAGTATCAAATTGGAGTTATTAAAGCCATTCATCTCTTTTGAACCTGATGAGCCATCTGCCATTGATTTTAAAAATTTAAGAGGTCGGCTCCTTTTTAGAGGATCGGTTACTCCCGAGCAAAAAGAGGGTTTTAAACCTATTTCAAAAGAGGAGTATATGAAGAGACCCGAATCGAGATACCTTGGAAACCCTCTCTACCTTAAAACTTCGCTTAGTTTAGATGCAGGCAAACAGATCTCTCTGCATATGACCGGTGAGAAGGACCAGGGAGAGAGGGGTTTTGACTATCTTTCACTCTCTTTATGTGGCAACAGTGTTGGATTTGCAGAGAGAGTAGTCTTGGGGTCATTCACAGCAAGATACGGTCAAGGATTAGCTCTTTGGAACGCTCTCCATATCTCCTCGGCATGGGGCAATTCATCACTAATTATGAGAGGGCGTACTGTTGCTCCCTATACCTCGGCAGATGAAAATCGCGCTTTTAAAGGGCTTGCTGCCGAGCTTACATTTGGACTTTTATATGTAAATGTATGGTTGTCATCTAGAAAGATAGATGCTATAACCAATAGCGAGGGTTACACTTCGTTGCAAAAAACCGGACTGCACAATACACTTTTGACTAAGCAGAGAAGGAGATCACTTGGAACATCTATGGCTGCAGTCAATACCGGAGTATCTCTGGAGAGGTTCAAATGGGGGGTGATGTTTGCTGCCGATAGAAAAGATCTGCCCTATTCGGGTAAAAATGACCTAATTAAATACTTAGAAAACAGAAGCAAAGGGGTATCTTTAATTGCATCTACAGATTGGTACTATATTAATAAGAGTATCTCCCTCTATGGAGAGGCCGCCTATAATAGATTAAACACCTGGGCAATCACTACAGGTTTATCTAAAAGAGACAAATCTGAAAGAGAGTATAATTTAAAATACAGATACGTTCACCCACACTACTACTCACCACTAAGCGAGATATATAAACTGGGCGGTAATGCCGTTCACGCTCTGGATCTCTCATTCAAGAGAGAGTGGAGTGGGAGAGACCTGTTATTAGTTAACTGCTCAATCACAGAAAAGAGGATGAAAATTTCTCTCTCCTCTATCGTTAATATAAACACTACCAACAAAATAGAACTGAGAGGGGCTGGCGATGGAGAGGTGTTCTATCTTCGTGCCGACTATAAATATCTGGGGATAAAGGATTTTGTTCTCTTCTCCAGAGCAGATATAAAGCTCTCCCCCTCTGAAA
This sequence comes from uncultured Muribaculaceae bacterium, assembly GCA_964469965.1. Lineage (GTDB taxonomy): Bacteria > Bacteroidota > Bacteroidia > Bacteroidales > UBA932 > Bact-08. The sequence goes on from CAYYAM010000026.1 coordinate 21,337, forward strand.
TAGGTTCAAAGGGGGGCTCTCTATATTTTCATCAAGAGGTATCTCGTATCAAACAGAGGTTGAGATATACGGTAAGGGTGGCATGGTTTAATGTAAGTAATTGGCAATTAAGATTATATGCGTATGAGAGAGATTTGACCGGTTTGTTTAGAACTCAACTGATATATGGAAAGGGGTTGAGAGCATATTTTCTCTTAGATTTTAAGATTTTAGGCGAGATTAATTTTGCACTTAAGGTCTCCTCTACACTTTACACACATATATCTAAAATAGGAGAGGGGCCCGAACAGATCTCAGGCCCCTCAAAAAGCGAAATTAAGATACAGATTAGAGTACCTTTTAGGTAAGCTCTCAGGATTTAAATAGGTTTAATCTTAATTCTGTTACCCGGAAGTATTTTACTATTCTTTGTAAAGCCATTCAGCTTCATAATATCGCTAAGACTTACTCCTTCGAATTTTTGAGATATACCCCATAAAGTATCTCCTTTTTTAACCGTATACATCACAAAACCTCCCGATTGGGTGGTAGATGCTGTAGTGCGCGATTGCGAAGAAGTGGATAGAGAGGAGGATGCTGGAGCACCCGAGGTGTATATAACCAATCTTTGACCCGGACGAATAATATTTCTTACACCATTCCATGCTTGAAGGTCTGAGACCCGCACTCTATACCTGTTTGCTATGTGCCCCAATGTTTCGCCCGATTTAACGGTATGGGTTATGCTGTTTCGTTGGCCGGGAGCTGCTGCCGCCTTGGTTGCATTGTAGATAATCGGGTTAAAGAAGATACTGTCTTTATATGAGTAGATCTCTCTCTCTGCATCTATGAATGCCGATGTATAATTATACGGGAGTCTTAAAATGTTACCCTTTTCATTTCCCGGGATAATCTCATTTAGGTACTGAGGATTATGATCGCTTATCTCATCTTTTGGTATGCCCAGCAGTTCTGAGATCTGCCCAAAGTGAAGGGGACGGTTAATCATAAATGTATCTACATGTGCAGGCATAGCTATTGCTCTCGGTTGAATTCTATGGTCTCTGTAGTAGTTTAAAGTGTATAGGGCCGCAACAAATGAAGGAACATAACCCCTTGTCTCTCTTGGTAAGTATGGGTATACTTCCCAAAAATCCCTTGAACCTCCGGCCCTTCTGATTGCTTTATTAACATTACCGGGCCCGCAGTTGTAAGAGGCGATTGCTAAAAGCCAATCTCCAAAAATTGTATAGGAGTCTCTGAGATACTTTGCAGCTGCGTGTGCCGAGGCAATTGGATCTAATCTTTCATCTACATATGAGTCTATTCTCAGATTGTACTGTAATGCTGTTCTGTACATAAACTGCCACATCCCCTTAGCGTTTGCTCGCGAGACAGCTCTGGGGTTTAGAGCAGACTCAATGATTGCCATGATTTTAAGCTCTTTAGGAAGATCGTACATGTCGAATATCTCTTCAAACTGAGGTAAATAATATGCCGAGAGCCCTAGTATAGCATCAATTTTGTTTGGAATTCTTTGGGTATAGTAAATAATGTGGTTTTTTACTATGTTGTTGTATGGCAGTGGTATAAATGAGTTTATTGCCTTTAATCTGTTAATATAAACAGAGTCGGGCGTATCTGAGGTTAAATTTACACTCTCCAGATTAATTATAGATCCATCATCTAAAGTTAAGTTTTTTTGGAGGTACCAGATGCTTAAAAGACTATCGGTAGATATCGATGGGGCGATAAAATCTTCGCTATCAAAAAAGCTTAGCCCTCCCGGATTTATCGAATCATTCGTACTTACAGTATCTATGATTGGAATAGTCCCAAATTCAATCTCCTGTTTAAGGGAGTCTATTGTGCGTTTGAGCTTCTCAATCTCTTCTGTTAGCGATTTTCTGGATGGTTTTTTCTGGAAAATCTGACCCTCTGCAACATTTGTTACAGCTATCATAGTTGTTGTTATCAGAATAGTTAAGATAGTTCTCTTCATGGGATTTAGTTTTCTTGAGTTAAAAATTAAAATTTGAGTCTAATCTGCAAACCTACAGCGGGAGGTATCCCCATTGCATATTGAGGAGAGAGTGGCATAACAATGCCTGGAGCAAATGATGCCGAGAGGTCTTCGCTTACATCAAAGTCCTTTAAATGAGCAAATACATTTGCATCAATAATGTTCAAGGCATAGACCAATGCTCCTGTTAAGATAGAGTAGTCTCTAAATCTGCGATAGGTATCTTTGTAGTACTTCATTGTCTGTGGATTGTACTTTCCAAAAAGAGGTGAATCCGTTTTTGCAGATTCGTAGTAAAGATATTTATATCGCTTAAATTGCTGATTGTTAGAAGATATAAAATAACCTGTTACAACAAAACCGGCATAGAATACAGGTATCTTCCAATAGTCTCCGTTGTAAAATTGTCCCAATCCCGGCAACATTGCCGAGTATAGAGATGCTCTTGCAGGAAGCACCTCTTTGTGATATTTAAAATTGGCAACGCCATCTAGTACCGATCCCCAGTATGAGAGAGCTGCCCCCATATAAAAGAGGTCGCGATTGTTTTTGTAGCGGACGTCCCCCGTTCTAAGCCACTCCATATTGTTACGGTAACCGGCATAGGTAAATCCACCTATGGCAGTATAAACCACAGGTATTTTCCAGTACTGTTTGTTGTATAGCTGTGCGCTTCCCGGCAGCAGCAGCGAACCACCCCACATACGGGTTATGTTCATGCTGTCTTTACCGGCAAGACTTTTAAAATATCTTTTAATGGGATAGGGTTCTCTTTGAGTTCCCTGATAGGTTGTGTCATTGGCTTTTGTCCCCTCTTGTTGTTGAGAACCAGGTGGGCCAACCTGCCTGAGCTGCCCCTGAAACTGTGCAAAAAGCTGCTGAGAGAACAGCAGCATAAAGAGAGCCGGCATTAAGAGGCGTAATCTCATGGGAACCTTTAAAGTGTTGTTTTATCAATAGCATTGATAAAATTGATTACTTCATCGTCGCCGTTAAATCTTATTGTTATTGATCCGGTTCCGCTCTTTTCATCTCTTTTAAGACTGATATTGTTATTGAAGTACCTTCCCAGAATGTCTAGAAGCTTAAAGTACGACTCATCAAGCTCCTGATGATTACTCTCTGCCGGTTTTGGACCAAGCTGCTCCTCTGTGAGCCTCTTAATCTTCTGCTCAACCTGCCTTACAGAGAGGTCTTTTTCAATAATGTCGTTGCAGAGTTTAAGTTGTTTTTTGGGGCTATCCAGTGCCAGAAGAGCTCTAGCATGCCCCATTGTTATCCTTTTTGCCCTGAGAGCGAGCTGGATTTCGGCAGGCAATTTTAGAAGTCTTAGGTAGTTAGTAACTGTAGCTCTCTTTTTACCCACTCTGTCGGCCATCTGCTCTTGAGTGAGATCGCACTCCTCAATTAACCTTTGGAAGCTAAGGGCTACCTCAATTGAGTCTAAATTCTCTCTTTGAATGTTCTCAACAATTGCCATCTCCAGCATACCTTGATCGTCTGCCGTTCTAACATAAGCCGGTATGTGGGTCAGGCCGGCAATAGATGCGGCCCTGTATCTTCTCTCTCCGCTAATAATCTGATATTTTCCACTATCTGAAAGACGAACCGTGATTGGCTGAATAAGACCAAGCACTTTAATAGATTCGGCAAGCTCTTCAAGTAACTCTGTGTCGAAACTGCTTCTGGGTTGAAAAGGGTTAGTTTCAATCATCTCTAGCGGAATTTCGGAGATTGATGCAGGAGTTGCTTCTCCCTGAAGGGTGTATGGTCTGTTGAGGTTGAGATTCTCAACATCCGATATCAAGGCTCCAAGTCCTCTTCCCAAAGCAGATTTCTTCATCATGGCAGTTGTAATTAGATATTTCTTTAAGGATTGTTCTTGAGTATCTCCTTGGCAAGGTTAAGGTAGTTGTTTGCCCCTGCAGAGAGTGCATCGTGAAGTATTACAGGTTTTCCGTGAGAGGGGGCCTCTGTTAGGCGCACATTTCTCTGGATTACAGTTTTGAAAACCATATCTCCAAAGTGTGTTTTAACTTCATCCACTACCAAATTCGAGTGCCTTGTTCGTGCATCGAACATTGTAAGCAGAAAACCTTCAATTTTTAGGGAGGTATTTAATCTGTTCTGAACCAGTTTAATAGTGTTCAATAACTTACCTAAACCCTCAAGAGCAAAATACTCACACTGTACGGGAATCAAAACCGAGTCTGCGGCAGATAGGGAGTTGATTGTGATAATACCAAGTGATGGAGAGCAATCAATGATTATATAGTCGTAAACCTCTTTTAGGGGAACAAGAGCTTTTTTTAGCACCAGCTCTCTCTCGGGGATGTTAAGCATCTCTATCTCTGCACCCACAAGGTTAATGTGCGATGGAGCCAATTTTAATCCTGAGATCTCTGTGTTGAGAGTGATTTCGTCTACAGAGACTTTACCAATAAGAGTCTCATATAGGGTAAGCTTAGAGGTAGAGTCAGGATCGAAATTAAGCCCCGATGTAGAGTTTGCCTGAGGGTCGGCATCTACCAAGAGAACTTTTTTCTCCATCACAGCCAGAGAGGCAGCCAAATTTATGGCTGTGGTTGTCTTTCCCACGCCGCCTTTCTGATTTGCTATTGCAATAATTTTTCCCATATAGTTATTAAAAAGATTTACCGGTACATCATGCAAATTTACAAAATTCTTTGGTTGATGAACTCTCTTTTTGCCTCTCTTAATCAAAATTTGTTATAATGGGTCGGCATCAAAATGGTACTTAATGCCTTTGCCCTCCATTTTGTGGAGTTGCGCAACAGAGTCATTTATCCGTTTTTTAATATCGTTAACCTTAGATCCTCTTCTGATTTTTATCCAGAAGTTTATAATATACTCCCCCAAAATTTTGTCTACAACAGGAAAAACCGGGCCGCTTACCTCATCGGCACCCCAGTGAAGAGATATTTCTTTAACCCTGTCTGCAAAAACCTCAAGCGCCTCTCGGTCTCTCTCCTTAATTACAAGCTTTATCAACCTAGCAAATGGGGGATATCCAAACTCCTTTCTGTCGTTCAGATCGCTAACAGAGATAGTATCCCCACTTTTAAAACTGCTGTAAAGGTTACTATCGGGCCTGCCCGATAAAACAATAACAGTACCTCTCTTCTCTCTCCGTCCCCCTCTTCCTGTTAACTGTATTAACATCTGCATAGCTTTTTCTGTAGCTCTGAAATCATCGGTATAGAGCAAACTATCGGCATTTACTATTACTATAAGGGTGAGATTTTTAAAATCGAACCCCTTGCTAATCATTTGAGTACCTACAAGAATATTGCATTTTCCACCGGTAAAATCCTGTAAGATTCTCTTTGCCTCATTTTTACCAGAGGTTGTCTCGGAGTCGAATCTGGCAATAGCCGCTTTGGGGAACTCCGCTTTAAGCTGCTCCTCAATCATCTCTGTTCCGCATCCTCTCTCCTTAAGACCCGGTTTTCCGCACTCTGTGCATATAGTGTTGTATCTTAAAGTGAAGTTACAATAGTGACACTGTAAACTATTTCTCCCTTTATGGTAGCTCAGGGAGACGTTACAGTGTTTGCACATAGGTGTTGCACCGCAGTAGAGGCACTGTACAAAAGGGGAGTACGATCTTCTGTTTCTGAAAACCAGAATCTGTTCATTTAAATCGAGCTTCTCGCGCATTGTATCCAACACCCCCAAGGGGAAAAGGCCCCTCATCTTACCCCTCTGCTCCTCTCTGCGAGTGTCTACTATTTTAATCAGAGGATCTTGAGAGGTGTAGTATCTACTTGTGAGCTCTACTATTCTATACTTTTGGGTATGGCAATTATATATAGTCTCAAAAGATGGCGTGGCCGAACCCAAAAGGGTTGAAGCTCCATATATTCGGGCCAGCATAAGAGCGCAATCTCTTCCGTTGTACCTTGGGGCAGGGTCGCTCTGTTTATACGACTGATCGTGCTCCTCGTCTATAATTATCAACCCTGGATCTTTGAAGGGCAGCAGAACAGACGATCTTAGCCCAAGAACCATAACCGGCGACGAGGCCCCAGACACCTTTTCAATGATCTCTCTTCTCTTTGCCTGGCTCTGACGGGAGTGGTATACCAACAGCTTATCTTTAAATACTTCGCTGAGTCTCTCTTGCAACTGTCTGCTAAGAGCAATCTCGGG
>CAYYAM010000026.1:27611-28764 GCA_964469965.1 uncultured Muribaculaceae bacterium
ATTTTGCCCTTGAAATCAGGGGTCCCTATCTCTACTCCTGAGACAACCCCTCTGTAGAGGGTGTTACCTACAGGTACGGTAACAAACCACCCTATGTTCAGATTTTTATCTACCCTATCGGGCACACTGTAAGTTGCCTCCATAGAGAGCTTAAGGGGCAGAATAACTTTAACAAATCTGTTAGCATCACTGCTCATGAATCAGAGCTTTTTCAAAAATTCGCACACCTCTTCTAACTGCCACATTGGGGTGGATGTTGCTCCGCATATTCCTACGGTGTCGCCGCTAGAGAACCATTCCCGATCAATTTCACTAACTTGTTCAATCTTGTAAGATCTCTTATTAACCGAATTGCAGGTTTCAAACAGCACCTTCCCATTTGAGCTCTTTACTCCGCTTACAAAAATTATTACTGAATGTTTTTGTGCAAACTGTTTTAAATGAGGATGCCTAGACGAGACCTGCCTGCAAATAGTGTTGTGACAAATGAATTTTTCCAGAGGACCCCCTGCCTCTGCAATCTTCATCTTAATATGAGAGACAACAGAGGAGTACTCTGCTGGGTCTTTTGTTGTTTGAGAGAAAATCACCAGAGGTTTTTTAAAATCAACGACTTCCAGATCGGAGAGCTTCTCAATAATAACAGCGTCTCCGCCTACCTGACCAACCAGCCCATTCACCTCGGCATGCCCCCTCTTTCCAAATATTAAAAGCAATCCACCTTGTGCTTTGATTGCAGCGTAGCCCTTTCTTATTCTCTCTTGAAGCTTTAATACAACAGGGCATGTGCAGTCAACTATCTCCAATCCTCGCCTCCTTGCTGACTCGTATGTAGATGGTGGCTCTCCGTGGGCGCGTATAAACAACGCTGCATCGTCAATTTTTTCTATGTCGTTGTGACCAATAACCTTCATTCCCTTACCTTCAAGCCTGAGCAGCTCATTACTATTGTGAACTATTGCCCCTAAAGAGTAAAGTTTGTTATTGCCGGCAAGATAGTTCTCAGACTGGTTTATGGCCCTTATAACACCATAACAGAAGCCCGACTTGGTATCTATCTCGGGCTTCAGCCCAAGTTTTCCGAAAGTATCTTCTCTATCCATATCATCTGATCTTCCTCTGTCATATTGCTGTTATCCAACAATATTGCATC
>CAYYAM010000027.1:0-28570 GCA_964469965.1 uncultured Muribaculaceae bacterium
TTCTTACCCCTTCTTTTATCTCTTTGTAAACAACCTCCGGAGCTTTATTCATGGCACAAGTTCTGCCAAATGCGTACTTTGTAGTAACAGTCTCAATCTCTCCAAAGTTGTTTATCGCTTCGGCACACGCGGCATCGTCTCCCGACAGAAATACCGGTGGAACTCCAAATTGACCGGCGTATAGGGCATTGTATGCTGCTTCGAAAAGAGATGTATCGTTAATCTTGAAATCTAACACCTTAAGCGACATAGTATGTGAAAGAACCCCTTTTTCAACACCTGCTCGGGCATGAGCCCCTATGAAAATCAGGGCATCGAAAGTGGAATCAATTCCAAGAACCATAGTATGAGGTGTACCGGGTAGTCTGCCTCTTATTAGCATTGCTCTCTTATCCAAAAGCATGGGGTCTACGTTTATGTTTCCGGCATGGCCGTCTCTTACAATAATCTCAGTTGCTCCTGCAGCTACCGCACCCTCTATTGCTGCGTTTATCTCCATTGTAAGAATTGTGCAATTCCTTTTAAAGTGAGGATGTCCGGGGTATATTTCATCGAAATTAACTACACCGGTTACACCCTCAAAATCTGTCTGGATCATTATTTTCAGCCCATCCCTATCTGACTCGTTTGCGAGACGGGATTGTGTGCAGGAGAGTGCTAAGCTCCCAGCAACTATTAAATATGCAAACCTCTTCATACGTCAAGAGATATTTTGGTTAAATTTTATCCAGACCTAATACTACAAAAACTACATCTTCATCCCCCCGCAAACAGAAATTACCTGACCCGTAACATAAGATGAGAAATCGGATGCAAGAAAAAGGCAAACGTTTGCTACATCTTCTGGAGTGCCTCCTCTTCTTAGAGGAATCTGCTCTGCCCAGCTCTTTTTAGTCTCTTCTGAGAGCTTGTCGGTCATCTCTGTAATGATAAAACCGGGGGCAACTGCATTAGATCTTATACCTCTTGAGCCCAACTCCTGAGCTATTGACTTTGTAAGACCTAACATTCCGGCCTTTGAAGCAGAGTAGTTCGATTGACCTGCATTCCCGCCTACACCAACTACCGAACTCATGTTAATAATAGAACCGCTCTTCTGTCTCATCATCACTGGTGTTACTGCATGAACGTAATTGAATGCACTCTTGAGATTTACATTAATCACCATGTCCCATTGCTGTTCGGTCATTCTCATCATAAGTCCATCTTTGGTAATCCCGGCATTGTTCACTAAAATATCCAGCTTTCCAAACTCCTTCACTACCTCCTCTACAACTTTATGAGCCTCTTCAAAAGATGCTGCATTAGATGATATTGCAACAACTTTTACGCCAAAGTTCTCAAGTTCTCTCTTAGTTTCTTCGCCATTCTGGTCTATTGTAAGATCTGTAAATGCAATATTTGCACCCTGCTCGGCATATTTTAGTGCTATTGCTTTTCCTATGCCTCTTGCTGCTCCTGTAATAAGGGCAACTTTGCCTTCTAATAGTTTCATCTTCTTTTTAAGTTATAATTAAACATCAAATGAAGCGGGCCGTCAAGTCATACTCTCCCGCTTTATCAATAATCACATCTGCAAATGTACCAATTAAATCTCTAACATCTCTGTTTTTACCCACTCCGCTAATATCAATAAGTATCTCTCCGTCTACTTCGGGGCTCTCTCTCATACTTCGGGCTATAAAGTTTTCATCTCTTATAGAGTCTATAATAACTCTCTCTATACCTCCCACTCTTGAGTTGTTGTAATTTAGTGATATTCCGCTCTGAAGCTCCATTAGTTTCTCATACCTCTGCTGTTTTACCCTCTCTGTGATGCTATCTTTGAGATTTTGAGCTCCCCACGTACCCTCCTCTTGTGAGTAGGTAAATGCTCCTAATCTCTCAAATCGCGCCTCCTCAAGAAAGCTCATGAGCTCCTTAAAAGCTTTTTCCCCCTCCCCGGGGTGACCAACAATCATTGTGGTTCTAAGTGCTATTCCCGGCACACGCTCTCTGATTTTCTTTACTAAACCTCTTGTGGCCGCTGTGTCGTGAGACCTTCTCATATTGGTAAGCACCTTGTCATTTATATGTTGTAAAGGTATATCCAGATATTTGCAAATTTTTGGATTATTTGCCATAACATCCAGTACATCTTCCGGGAAAGATGCGGGATATGAATATAGCAGTCTTATCCACTCTATACCATCTACTTGACACAAGCGGTTTAATAAATAACCCAGTCTTCTCTCTTTATAGAGATCCAATCCGTAGTAGGTTGTATCCTGTGCTACCAAAATCAACTCTTTTACACCCTCTGCAGCCAAATGATTAGCTTCATCTAAAAGATCTTCAATTGGCACAGAGGTATGCCCACCCCTAATCATAGGTATTGAGCAGTAGGAGCATACTCTGTCGCACCCCTCAGAAATCTTAAGATAGGCGTAGTGAGAAGGAGTTGTGAGATATCTTCTGTTTTTTAGTGATTCATCCCAATTATGGCCAATTGCTTTAAGCACAGATGAGATATCAAAGGCACCAAAAAAACCGTCCACTTCGGGGATTTCAGTTTTCAGCTCATCTCTGTATCGTTGCGATAAACAACCAAAGACATAAATTGCAGAGGTATATCCCCTCTTCTTTGCCTCAACTGCCGTTAGTATTGCCTCTATTGACTCCTCCTTTGCATCTTTTATAAATCCGCAGGTATTTATAAGCATTGCGTGTGGGAGTACTCTCTCTACCGACTCCCCCTCGGGGCATATCTCAATACTATTGTTATATATCTGTTTAAGAAGATGTTCTGAGTCTACTCGATTTTTGGAGCATCCTAACGTTATAAGTTGTATCTTTTTTACCATTGATTATTGACCAGCTCCCTCCTCTTCAACAATTTGATCGGTTTTATTATCTCCCGGTTGCTCAAACTCTAGAGATGCATACTGTTTTAGACAGTTATACCACTCAACCACTTTTTTCATATGAGATACATAGAATCTGTCTTTATCATAATCTGGTATAACCTTAAGGAAGAAATTTTTCAAATCTTCCGGTGAAGACTTAAAGTGGGGAGCACTCTCCTCTCCCAACATCTCTTTCATTTTCTCTAATACCTCCAATAGTGATATCTCTTTTTGGTATGTGTATATAGATATGTCTGAAAGAGAGGTAAGTCTGGCACTCATCCCAAACATGTTTCTCTTGTTGGTTATTAGTGATTCTGCAACAACACCTGAATTTGCCTGTGCCACAAATCTAAAAAGGCCCGGTTGGCCGGCAATTGATAAAATTTTCTGTAAGTTTGTCTTGCTCATACTTTTATTATTTCTTGTATACTTTTTAAGGGCTATATACTCTTTATGATAGTCCCCTCTCTTTTTTAATCTTCTCATACGCCTCTGAGATGCTCTTAAATCTCTCCTCGGCAGATTTTTGAACATCGGCACCTAAATGAGATACTTTATCGGGGTGATGTCTCACTGCCAATGTTTTGTAAGCCCGTTTAATCTCATCGTCCGATGCCTCAGGTGTAATCTCTAATATTTTATAAGCTGCATCTATGCCATTGTTAAACATTGCAAAAATTGCCTCACTCTCTGCATCTCCTATCTTCATAGCCACAGAGATCTCTTTTAAAACTCTAACCTCTGCCGTGCTAACAGCTCCGTCGGCCATTGCTATACCGGTTAAATAATGTAGAAGCTGAATTCGGGACTCATGATTCATATAGTTTGCTACCTGAGCTCCCACAGCCCTAATGTCTACCTCTTTTTTTAAGAGATCTCTTAAGTATATAGTGGCCTCTCTTGCAGCATCGGGTCCAAAGTTTCTCTCAATAAAGTTTCTAACATAGTTAAGCTCCGATTTCATTATCTTCCCATCTGCCTTCATAACTGCAGATGATAGAACAAGCAGACTCAGCAAAAAACTATTTCTCTCCTCTCCCCTCTTTCTTTCATAATCTGATAGTTCACCTGCCGGTCTATCTTTTTCCATAACAGATGCAACGGCAAATCCTATAATTCCCCCAATCGGGCCTGCCAGGGCCCAGCCTATTGCACCACTAATCCATTTTCCGTAACCCATCTCTCTAATTAACTATTTTAATATCCCACCTCTTCTCTAAAGCACCGATTATATCCATAATCTGCGGTAGAACTGCTTTTTTTCCGTCTGCAAATATAACAAAATCTGCCTTGGAGAGTTTTTCCGAATCGGAGCTCTGACGGCTTATCCTTTCATAAACCTGTTGTGGAGTTAGTTTGTCTCTTTTAACAACTCTTGTCACCCTTACATCTTCCGGTGCTGTAACAACAACTATGCAATCTGCAATCGGATAGAACACCGGAGACTCAAAAAAGATTGCACTTTCAAATATAACCACATTAAACCCCTCTCTCACTTTTTGACTCTGCCACTCTTTAAAGTGGTTTAAAACCCTCGGATGAACAATACTATTTACCTTTTCGAGCAGGTGAGGATTCGGAAAAATCTTAGAAGCTACAATATCTCTTCTAAGCACTCCGTTTTCAACTATGTCATCTCCCAATAAATGAGCCATTTGTGAAAGAAGAACCAAATCGGTGTTATATAACTCCTTAGCCATTTTGTCTGCAACATAAGCCGGAACACCCAGTTTTTCAAATATTTTTATGGTATACGATTTTCCACTTCCTATCCCACCTGTACATACTATACAAAACATATCAGATCTAGTTGTTAAATTGGGGTTTATACATTATCTCACACAATACGACATCTGTATCCAGCCTCCACTCCAGTACTCCCGGAGCCAATCCTCTAACATTTGGAATTATTGTAATCTGCCCTACATCATTTACACTGCTTAAATCTACAGAAATGTCTACTTTATTAAAAATATCGTCTTTTGCAAGTGACATTGGCACTCTGCAATAGAGTCTTACTTGTGTATGTGATGGTTTTACAAAAAACCTGTTCGAGAGGTTTGTAAACTTGAGCTGGAAAAGCGACGACTTCTCTACGTACCTCTCTACGTTGAGTGTATAGTATAGAACTTCGGGAGAGATAATTACACCGGGAATCTTCTCTAATGCCAGAACACCATTAACCGGAGAGTCTATTCTCTCTAAATGTAATAGCTTGGTTTTAAGACTATCTATCTTATCTACCACTTGTGAGGGTCCAAATATCATAACGCTTGCAGGTGTTACAGTTAGTTCACCCGATGCCATATACTGATCTTTGAACGATATTCTGTGCCTTACTGCAACCGGTACATACCTTCTTGAATTGCTTTTTATCTCAAACTTAATTGTGTCTGAGCTAAAATACTCGGCTACAACTTTGTCTCCAACAGATTCTGTTATTAAGTCTCTGATGTCTGAGATTAACAGATAGTATTGGTTATCTCTCGCTTCGCTTTTTCTCAAGAGTTTCAAATCTGGGGCGATGGAGATAGTTGCTCCATCTTTTACAAAACGATGTCTAACAATATAAAAGCCCGAAGATCTCCCTCTTAAAGTAAGTTTATTAATTGACGTATTTACTTGAGAGCTCTCATGGGTGTCTGCTCTAAGGATAACATTGTATTGAAAAAAGTAGTTATACTCTTCTGAAAGTTTGTGAACAGACCATATTATAAACGCAAGAAAGAGACAGAATATGAATAGCAATACTCTTCTGCCTCTTTCGTAAGTGAATAGTTGTCTGCCCAGCTTAATCATGCCGGATGATTATTTTTGAGCAGGAATGTCTGTAATATCCTTTACGATAGCCGATTTATCTATTCTCAACTTAACATTATTATCAACCTCTACAAGGATATAGGCCTCTTTTACCTCGGCAACTACGCCGTAAATGCCACCTATTGTGACAATTTTATCTCCCTTAGCCAGAGTGTTTCTGAACTTGGCAAGCTCCTTCTGCTTCTTCTGTTGCGGCCTTATCATGAAGAAATACATCACCACAAAAATAAGACCCATCATTATCAGAAAGCTCCAGTTACCCGAAGCTCCCTCTGCCTGGAGAAATACTACATTAAAATTCATACTTACAATTTAGTTATTAAAATTTATACAAAATTAACTATTCTGACGACCCCACCAAACCTCTTCCGCTTTTTTCAATCTTACCCTCCTCTTTAAGGGCAATAAGTATCTTATCCAGCATTCCGTTCACAAACACCTTGCTGTTAGGAGTACTATAAAACTTAGAGAGCTCTACATATTCATTTATAGTAACCTTAAGCGGAATGTTGGGAAAAGCAGTTGCCTCTGAAATACCCATTACTATTAATGCTATGTCTGTAGATGCAAGTCTGTCTGTCTCCCAGTTTAGAACATATTTAGACATTAGCGCCATATACTCTGTGTATCGTATCATAGATACATTCAAAAGTCTTAAAGCAAAATCCTTGTCGTCATCTTTTAAAAATACCTCGGGATGAGTAAACTCTGTTTTCTCTTTATGCGAGTATAGCTTTTTGGTAATAATATTAATAACAAATGCAAGATCGTCTGTCCAGTACAAACTCCAATCCTCTAAGATTGACTCCAGATCTTCTGAATCTTCTAACTCCTCTTCGAAAATGGTACATATAAGCTTAACGTGATCTTGAAAAGTGGCTTCGCTTTTGCTCATGTACTCCTTAAAATACTCTTTTCCAGATATGTTGGCATACAGTTTTTTTACAAAAGAGATGTGCTCGCTCCAACTAAGCCCTCTTTTACTGCAGAAAGATCTTAACTCGATATCTTCTTCAAGGATATCTATCAGAGTGTTATTAATAAACCTTCGGTTTGGGTTTGTCTCTTCCGGGGTTGGATGAAATTTTTTTAATCCGGCCTCTATCTTCTGTTCAGCTACTTTTCTTAGCTCAATGGGTAGAGACAAGATAAAATAGTATAATTCAAGAGTTTTATCACAACTCTTAAGCAGCTCCTTCTCTGCTGCTAAAAAAGAGTCGCTGCCACTGCTTACACGACCGAAAAGAACCTTAAAGACCTTGATACGAATCAATCTCCTGCTAATCATAAAAAAGAAAATTATCAAATATTTTACAAAGATAGATTTTTGTGCATAAAAAATAATTTTATCTTTGTGATACTAATTTTAAAACTACGAAAATGTACTTCGAGGATTTTGACAATGCTGAAATGCAAGAACGAAATGGAGATGATGTTTATTCAAAACCGGTAAGAGCAGGTAAAAGGACCTATTTCTTTGATGTAAAGGCAACTAAAAACAATGATTTTTATCTTACAATCACAGAAAGCAAAAGAAGAGTAGACAAAGACGGTAGGTTTGTATACGACAAACACAAAATCTTTCTGTACAAAGAGGATTTCGAAAAATTTTCACAAGGGCTTGAAGAGATTATTCAATACATTAGGGAGAGAGTGCCGTCTTCTCAAGAGAGACCCGTTAAAGAGAGTGTTGCTACCTCTTTCTCAGATGTAAACTTCGAAGAGTTATAAACTTGATTATTGAAGAAGGATTTAACAGATAGGACCGGCACAGCCGGTCTTTTTTATTTTGCTCTTTTATATGGAATCGTAAAGTAGAATACACTGCCTTTATTTGGTTCTGAGTTAAGCCAGATCTTACCACCTAATAGATCGACAAATGCTTTCGAAATTGCTAGCCCCAAGCCGGTTCCTCCATAAAGACGATTAATAGATCTATCAGCTTGTCGGAATCTTTCAAAGATTTTCTCATGAAACTCCGGCTCTATTCCAATTCCGCTATCTTTTACAAAAAATTCGAGAGAATTACCTTTTAGCACACATCCAAATTCAACAAAGCCTTCGTTTGTGAATTTTATAGAATTTGATATTAAGTTAGAGAGTATTTGGGTTACTTTTGTTCTGTCGGTTAACACATTGGCTTGCTCCTCATTCAATACTCTCTTCGAATACAGTATCAGACCTTTTTGAGAGGCCTGTTGTTCAAAAACTGCATTAAGTTCTCCTATGATACTATTGATACAAACATTCGAATACCTCAACTCCTCTTGATTTGTCTCTAACGCAGAAATGGTTATAATGTCGGATATTATTGAAGTTAACCTGCTACTGCTATTTTGGATAATCTGTATATACTCAGATTGAGTTTGTGGAGATAGGTTAGGATCGCTAAGGAGATCGGTAAAACCCGAAATTGCATTTAGAGGAGTCCTTATTTCGTGAGATATATTCTGAAGAAATGCAGTTTTGAGTTTATCGCTCTCCTCGGCTTTCTCTAATGCTTTAATCAATTTATGTTCATAATCCTTTCTATCTGTAAAATCTCTAATAACAGAGACCATAACCTCTTTTTGGTTATAAATTGTTTTATTTATAGATACCTGTACATCTACCTCTTTACCTGTCTCTTTCTGCAGTGCTACCCATTCAAACGTCAGGTTCCCATGTTTAGAAACTCTCTGCCAAATATTGGAAAGTTTACTTTTATCGTTTTTATCGGAAGAGATATCAAAAATTGTGTAGTTACTTATCTCATAACGTTTTAAGTTGTAAAGCGAGAGGGCCTGTGTATTCATATTTATGATATTTCCCTCAATATCATGTATTATAATAGCGTCTGAAGTGCTATTAAAAATGGTCTCTAAATTAGATTTGGTTGCCTCTAACTCCTCAATTTTGGACTGTAAATCGGGATAATAACTCTTCTTAAACGAGTTTTCTCCCAACCCGATTATCTTATTGCGATATTCATCCCAGTTACTCTCCATAATCACATCGCAGATGAGTAGATCGCCTCAAGGTCTCTCTTAACGGGAGGGATTGGATTAGTGGCATTACAAGGATCTTTTATTGCTTTACTTGCTAAAAGAGGGATAATATCGGTTGTAACTCCCCTTTTTTTGAGCGTTGTAACAATACCAAGCTCTCTATTGAGTTCTAAAAGCTTATTGATAAGCTCTCTTTTTATCTCATCTTTTGTTAACGCCCCGGTTTTAATACCGAATATCTGTGAAATAGTAGAATATTTGTGAGCTTCTGCACTATAGTTAAAATCAACAACATGGGGTAACAGAATTGCATTGCATTCACCATGAGCTAAATCCATAAAACCGCCTAAGCTATGTGCAAGAGAGTGAACGCATCCAAGACTAGCATTTGAGAACGCTAACCCAGCATATAAACTGGCAAGCATAACCTTACCTCTTGCCTGTATATCTTTTGGCGAGGTAATAGTTTCAACAATATTCTCTTTAATTAATCGTATTGCTTCCAATGAGTACATATCTGTAAATGGAGAGCTAGCATTAGATACATAGGCCTCAAAAGCATGAGAGAGAGCATCCATACCTGTACATGCTGTGAGATAGTTATCCATTGTTGTTAAAATAAGTGGGTCAATAAGAGCAACATCGGGAACTATGGCCTTGCTTATAATTGCCATTTTATATCGCTCCTCAATGTTGTTGATTATTGTAAATTGAGAAACATCTGCTGCTGTGCCACCGGTTGTTGGTATGCATATCAAAGGAGGTATCGGACGCTCTATTCTGTCTACTCCCTCAAAATTACTTATATGGCTGTTATTGGTTGAAACGATCCCTATTCCCTTTGCACAATCCAAAACACTACCGCCACCTATTGCAAGAATAAGATTACATCTGTTTTTAAGATAGATATCTGCACCTTCCATCACTTGAAAGTCTCTGGGATTTGGTAAAATATCGGAAAATACTATGTACTCTACTCCCGATTCCTTTATAATTTCCTCAATCTCAGATACCCATTTAGTGTTTAACAACCCTTTGTCTGTAACCAGCAAAACTCTTTTACCCCCTAGTTTTAAGCAGTATTGTCCTACCATACGCCGCGAGTCTGAACCAAAAATAAATTCTGGAGCAACAAACTTTCTGATAGACAACTGGATATTAGAATTATTCATATTTATCCATACAATTTATGTGTAATTTACTCTAATTTTTCATCATTTGAACAATTTATTTTAGGGTACAGCATAATTTGTTTGTATTTATATACGAAACCATCAAATAATCTGTATAAACAAAACAACTATGAACTCTAAACTAAAGACCATTCTATACCTTTTTTTATTTTTTTTCACACTCTTTAGCATCCCACTCAATGCTCAATTAATAAATCAGCCCATTAAGTGGAGTAGTCGATTTGTAGATTTGGGGGCAGGTTTATATGAGATACAGATTACAGGAGTTATATCAGACGATAAGAAGGATTGGCATATTTACGATCTTGGCCCTTATACAGACGGCCCTACTCCAACTTCGCTTGTAATAATTTTACCCCAAACAAAGGATTCCAATGCTCAAATAGAAGGTTTACCCTATCTTCTAACACCTGTAAAGCAAAAGTTCGATGAGATGTTTGGTATGGAGATAGGAGTTTGTCAAGATAGGGTGACAGTAGCTCAAAAGATAAGGGTTAAAGGGGTTGATTCGATAAAAGTGATTGCAGTTATAGAGTGGCAGGCGTGCGATAACTCATCTTGCCTTCCTCCCACAGAGAGGGAGTTTTCAATAACTTTGCCCGGATTAGCTGAAAAGACCTCTGAAAAGACCTCGAAAGAGAGCTCTGAAGAGTCTGCAGGAGAACTCGCAGATGATAATATCTCAACTGTTGATGCCGCAAACAGCGTACAGACAACCCCAACTCCTTCCAATGGGAGATCACTTTGGGGAGTTATAATTGAGGCAATCATCTGGGGTTTTGTAGCCCTTCTCACCCCCTGTGTCTTCCCTATGGTACCAATGACCGTCTCATTTTTTCTCAAGAGTAGTAGTAAGGTTATGGCCTCCTTCTTTGGCTTGTGCATAGTTGCCCTCTACACCCTTCCTATAGGTGCGATTATAGTAGCCACCTACTTTGCAGGAGGCGAGGCCGTGACAGCAGATATCTTCAATTGGCTTGCTACTCATTGGGTTCCCAACGTGCTCTTTTTTATAATCTTCATGCTCTTTGCCGCCTCCTTCTTTGGAGCATTTGAGATAGTGCTTCCAAGCTGGCTTGTAAACAAGAGTGACAGCAAATCTGATAAAGGCGGTTACATAGGAGTCTTCTTTATGGCACTCACCTTAGTTTTAGTCTCCTTCTCCTGCACCGGCCCTATAGTAGGTACCATCTTAATCAAATCTACCCAGGGAGATATCTGGGAGCCCATTATCACTATGCTTGCCTTCTCCGGCGCGTTTGCCCTCCCCTTTACCATCTTTGCCTTTGCACCCTCCCTTCTCAAGAACCTTCCCAAATCTGGCGGCTGGCTCAACAGCGTAAAGGTTGTTCTGGGTTTTATCGAGGTAGCCCTGGGCTTTAAATTCCTTAGCGTAGCCGATCAGGTCTACCACTGGGGATTGTTAGACAGGGAGATCTATCTGGCAATCTGGATAGTTGTCTTTACCCTGATGGGCCTATACCTTCTTGGCAAGATTCGTTTTGCCCACGACACTCCACAGGAGCACCTGAGCGTTAAACGACTCACCCTTGCCATTGTTACCTTCTCATTCGTGGTGTATATGATACCTGGAATGTGGGGAGCACCGCTAAAGGGGCTCTCGGGCTATCTTCCCCCAATGAGCAGCCAGGACTTTATCTCCAGCGGCCAAAGTACCGGCTTGAGCCAAGAGAGCGGCCACTCCTCCTCCGATAACAGAGGAGCCACCTACAGCAACTTCCTTCACCTGCCGCATGGCCTCAAAGGTTTTTTCCGCTACAGCGAGGGTCTGGAGTATGCCCGTAAAGTTGGCAAGCCCCTCTTTATAGATTTTACAGGCCATGGTTGTGTTAACTGCCGCGAGATGGAGGCCAGAGTTTGGTCTGATAGCCGGGTGCTGAAGCTGCTCAGAGATGAGTTTGTAATAGTAGCACTCTATGCCGACGACAAAACCACAGCCATAGAGAGCGACTGGATAACAACCGAGAGCGGCAGAGTGCTTAAGAGCATAGGAAAGATCAACTCGCACCTGGCCATGAACAAATACAAAGTAAACGCTCAACCCTATTATGCCATAATAGACCCCACTACAGAGGAACACCTTACTAAACCAAGAGGGTATAACTTAGACGTAGAGCAATTTATTGAGTTTCTAAAAAGTGTTATGTAAGTTAATGATTAGTTTGTGTGAAAAAAGCTGGCGTGAGTCAGCTTTTTTTACAGACACATCCGTTAAGATGGTCATTTACAAATCCTGTTGCTTGCAAATGAGCATAACATATCGTGCTCCCAAAGAACTTAAAACCCCTCCTTTTCATATCTCTGCTCATAGCATCAGATTGAGGAGAGGTTACCGGAATGTCTGATAATTTTTGGATATTATTGACAATCGGTTCTCTGTTTGGGAAGAATGACAAGGTGTATTCATAGAAACTTCCGTACTCCTTTTGAATCTCCAAAAAAAGCTTAGCATTTCCTATTGCCGACTCAATTTTGAGTCTATTCTTAACTATCCCGTTAAACTTAAGAAGTCTCTCTACATCTTGACTACTCATTACAGAAACCTTCTCTACGTTAAAGTCGTGAAATGCCTCTCTATACCCCTCACGTTTTCTAAGAATTGTTATCCAGCTCAAACCCGCCTGAGAACCCTCCAAGACAAGAAACTCAAACAGCAGTTTATCATCTGTAATCAATTTACCCCACTCTGTATCGTGATATTTTACATAGAGTTCATCGGTGCCACACCAACCACAACGTCCATTTATAAGATCATTCATAATTTATTAGATAATTAAACTCAATTAATTTACGAAAAAAGCTGCCCTTAAGAGGCAGCTTTCAGAGGTACCCAGCAGAATCGAACTGCTGTTCACGGTTTTGCAGACCGTTGCCTAACCACTCGGCCAGGGTACCGTTTTGAGTTTGCAAAGATATGCAATTTTTTTAATAGACCAAAAGTAAGAGTCTTCTAATCTCTATTTCTATTTGAATTACCCAGAAAAAGTCCACCTATTATAAGAGCCAATCCTATAAGGGTAAGACTAGATATATTCTCACCAAGAACAAAATGTATTAGTATAAGAGAGAGTGCCGGTGACAGGTATGTAATTTGTGCAAGAGCAACTTTATTTGTAGCTAAATTAAGGGCCATACCCCACAAAATAAAGGTTATACCCATTTCAAAAACTCCTGTATAGAGTGCAGCTGTCAAAGATATCCACGATGGAATCTCAATTGGAACAAATGGAGCTAGAGACGTCAGATATATAGTAGAGAATAGAAAATTAAGAAAGAGTACTCTGGACGGCTCCTCTTTTGAGTTGATTCTGGAGAGCCAGTAAGAGGCCCATACCAGAGTACTCGCAAGAGCAAGGAAAATACCAAGACCAGATAGAGACCCCTCAACCGCTGCAGAGTCGTTTGTAGATAAAACTACTATTCCGGTGAAACTTATTACCACACCAACAATTTGACGGGCCCTGACTCTCTGTTTAAGGACAACAATCATAAGAAGAATGAGAACTATTTGCCAGGAGTGGTTTAGAGGTTGTGCAATCTGTGCAGGAAGAAGAGAGTATGCTTTAAACAGAATAAGGTAGTATAGAAACGGGTTCAAAAACCCTTGAAGTGCCGATTTTAAAAACACTCTCCTCTCTTTCAAGAGATTGAGTGTAACTATAATCTCTCTTTTTATTGACAAATTAAGGCCCGATACCACCAAAGCTGTCCACGAAGCAATTAAAAGCAGCATATAAAAGCTCATCCCCTTAAGAGCTAGCTTGAAAGCTGTTGCAACAGTAGACCAAGCCAGCACAACAAAGGTGCCCATCAGCATTGCCTTAGTTTGAGGTTTCATCTTAAGTGGTGTGACTGTTGTAATATCTTAGATATCAATTTCTCATCCATTTGACTGTTTCTCTCAAGGAATCTCTTTACAATATCTCCCGCCTCTAAGGATGTGTGTCCACTCAGTAAAGATCGTAACCAGTTAGTTGGGAAAAATATATCTCCGCTCTCTCTAATCTCCTCCAGAATCTCTAATGAGGGATCTATATAACCAATAGAGTAGCACTCTCGAAGGCGATGGTTTAGGTTAGATAAAGATTGTGTTGCCCAGGGTTCAATCTCTCTGTTCTCTTTCTTGAGTAAAGATTTGAACACTGAGTCTCTAACGCTCCTATCGGGAGAGACAGACGGAAAAACAAAATCAAATTCGGCCAATCTCTCTGCCGATTCTAACCTATCTCTCTGAATCTCTTTTATCTCATTGTAATATTCGGGAAATGCAATTGCTGTAAGATATGAAATTCTAATCAAGTCCAGCTGGGAGATAACTACGTAGGTGTACTCATTGGGCTCTCTCCAAATTTTTAAGAGCCGCTCTAAACTCTCTTGAGATTGGGCTATCTCAATAATTTTTCTAAATGCTATCCCTCTCTTTTGCAGATTATCACTTCTCTCTACTATGCTCCATAAAACCTTCTCAATATCATTAGTATATGGGAGTAAAACATGTGACGAAGCATAGTTGACAGCTCTTGTAAAAATTAAAAGATCTTTTTCTCGCTCGATAATAGAGGAGATAGATTTGAAAAGAATTTTTGATGGTATATATCCGGCATCGGCATTTTCGTAAATATTAATTAGTGCAGAGAGTCGGGAAACCTCGCTATTTAAGTCTGTAATCGTGTGTGCAATACTCTCTGCCTGTGTGCTATCCAGAACAAAAAGTCCATACTCCTCACCATTGCTGTTTGGTATTGTGTCGAACTCTGTTATAATATGGGGCATTCTACTTTCGTTTACCCACTTATCGCTCCAGCTCTTTAGCTCCTTTCCGGTTTTGTTCTCAAGTATAGAAATAAGGTTGTCCCAAGTTGCGTTTGAATAGGCGTAACTCTTCAGATACTCCCTTACTCCCTCCTTGAATCTATCCTCGCCAACTTTTTTTACAAGCATCTCCAAGACAATAGGGGCCTTATTATAGATTATATTACCATATATTAGTCCCGCTCTGTTGAGGTTTCTCAGCTCTCTGTTTATTGCATTGGCTCCCGCTGTTCTGTCCTCTGAGTAAGCTGCCGGGAAGTAGGAGTTGATAAAGTTTAGTTTGTGGTTAACCTGAGGATATAGAGGAGATACTATTTTTGCTGCAAACCAATTAGCAAAGATCTCTTTGGTCCAGACTTCGTTAAACCAACACATTGTTACATAGTCTCCAAACCACATATGAGCAGTTTCATGAGCAATAAGTTTAGCTCTTGCAAGCTCTTCGTTTATAGAGGCTCCCCTCTCTAAAAACATAGTTCTATGCGCATACAGTGTTGCACCAATATGCTCCATACCGCCATACTGGAATCCGGGAATTATTGCAATATCATATTTAGAGAAAGGGTACTCCACTCCTGTATACTCCTCGAGCCAATCCAGCGAGTAGAATATCTGATTTGCAATTCCCGGTAATTGAGATAGTTTTAAACTATCCTCCTCTCTGTGAAAAATCTTAATCTCTCGGTTATTCTTTGAGAAGCTCTCTTCAAACATTCTTCCCGCAACAAAAGCAAACAGATATGTGGGTATTGGTTCTGTCTTGGCAAAATCCATTACAACCCTCCCCTCTTTTTTGTAGGTTGATTTTAGTGCTCCGTTTGCAACGGCTCTCCAGGTTGCAGGAATCTCTAGTGTAAGACTGTATCTTGCTTTTAGGTTAGGCTGATCTATACACGGGAAAAGCGTTCTGGCACGGTCGGGGACAAGGAGAGTGTAGAGCAGGTCTTCCCTCCTGTTTAACGACTGTGCTCCGGCAATAAACTCTATATGTATTATATTTCTTCCTTTGTTTATCAAACGTGAGGGAACTACAATGTGCTCATCTTTTAGAGGGGTATTGAAGAGCTTACCATTTACTAAAAGAGAGAGGTTTAGAGCTCTATCTTTTGCATATAAGGGGATAAAATCCAAAATAAGAGGAGTACTTACGTCTGCATTGTACGATAGCTCCAGAGTTGCTTGTACTACCGAGTCTTTGTTTTCGGGTATGTTAAAAAAGAGTTTGTACTCTAAATTATCTATTGTAGATTTTCTAAAAGCTGCAAGCTCCTCCGACACTCCCGCTATATAAAGTTGCCTGCTGTTTTGAGAAGAGCATCCCGGCAACAATATTGCAATAAGCAGAATTGATGTACAAACTGTAACCCTCCTAATGGTTCCAATCATATCTTCGAATTGGAGATTGCCTCACATATTTCATTTAGAAAATGAGCATCAACATTGTCAAATGTATCTTTATAAGCACTATCAATATCTAAAACAGCAAATACATCATCACCCTTAAAAAGGGGAAGGACTATCTCGGATTTAGATAGAGAGCTACAAGCAATGTGACCCGGAAATTGATCTACATCGGGAACTATTACCACCCTCTTCTCTCTCCATGCGGTACCACATACACCTTTTCCAAAACCAATTCTTGTGCAAGCAACAGGCCCCTGAAACGGACCAAGTACAAGCGATGCAGGTAGTCCTTTAATGTCGGTTTTGACTATGTAGAATCCTATCCAATGATGTTTAAAAGCCTCATAAAGAGCTGCAGATACGTTGGCCATGTTTGCGTAGAGGTCAATCTCTCCCTCTATAAGCGATTTTATCTGAGGTACAATAGATTTATATATCTCCTCCTTTGATCCGTATGCTATCACTAATTTTTCCATACGTAAATATAGATTAATTTACCATAAGTACCAATCCTTTAAGATACTCCCCCTCGGGGTGGTAAATATTAACCGGATGGTCGGCCGGTTGCGTGAGTCTGCCGATAATTGTTACATCTCTACCGGAATTTGCTGCAGCAGAGAATACTGCCTCAGAAAAAGAGACTCTATCTACAATCTGTGAGCAGCTGTAAGTGAGTATTATACCTCCATCTTTAACCGCATCTATCGCATATTGGTTAAGTCTCTGATATGCACGCAAAGCATTTGGTAATGCCCCTCTATGTTTTGCAAATGCAGGTGGATCTACAACAATTATATCGTAAAAACCTCTTTCTGCTTTTTTTATGTACTCAATTGCATCTGTACAGAATGAGGCGTGCTCAGAACCACTACTGTAAAGATCTCTGTTAAGCTCTATGTTTTTCTCTGTCATTTCAACAGCTTTAACAGAGCTGTCTACAGAGTGCGTAAGCTCTGCTCCTCCTGCCATAGCATAAACAGAAAACCCTCCTGTATAACAGAAAAGGTTTAACACCTTTTTCCCATTTGCAAACCTCCTGAGCAGATCTCTGTTCTCCCTCTGGTCAAGAAAAAATCCTGTCTTCTGACCCTCTTCCCAATCCACAAAAAACCTCAGTCCGTTCTCCTTAATAACTCCTATATCTGAACTATCATTATCTTTATACAGGTATCCATCCTCTACCTTTAACTCTCCCTTTTGAGGTGCAGTAGATAAACTTTTGTTGTAAACAGCTTTGAGTTTATCGTGATAAACCAGCTTTAAAGCATCTGTTACCATATTTAATGATAGGTACATTCCCACCGAGTGGGCCTGGATAACTGCCACTCCGTTATAGTAGTCTACAATGAGGCCGGGAAGAAGATCTCCCTCGCCATGTACGAGTCTATATGAGTTGGTATTACAACTCTCCTCACTAATAATCCCTGCAAGCTTTCTGACTCTGTATGCACGTTCCAGTCTCATTTGCCAGAATTGAGTTTTAAGTGCTGAATTATCGAAACTAAGCACTCTTACTGCTATTGTTCCGCTCTGGTAGTGGCCGCAACCTAAAAACTCATCATGAAAAGAGTAGATTTCAACAATATCACCCTCTTTGACTCCTCCGGTTTGTTTGAGGATTGCTCCGGAGAAGACCCAAGGGTGAAACCTTTTAAGAGACTCTTCTCTCCCCTTTTTAAGATAGACTCTCTTCATTTGTCCTCTTTATTTTGTTTTTTTTTAACGGAGTGCTTAAAAGCTTAAGATACATCCTTTGGCACACCCAAGCATCTACTGCGGCATAGTTAATTTGCGCCTGAGTGAGATCGGATGATTCCCAGTTTGATAGCTGTTGCGATTTGGAGACTCTTACTCCAAGAATAATCGCAGCCATCTTTCTCACACTTTTATCCTCTATCCCCCAATTTGAGGCAACAGATTGTAAATCTACAAAAGCTTTAGGTGTAAATTTTGCATGATACTGCAGAGCCCTTATATCGTCTGTAACCGCTGCTCCTACTTTAATTATTCTGGAAGATGAGAGGATAGAGACCAACTCTTGAGGAAGCCCTATCTGGTGCAGTCTGAAAATGAATGCCCTATCCATACCGGATAGTTGCAACAGTGCAACCAGGTTCCGTTTTGCATTGGAGGTAAAAGATGGCTTAGTCTCTGTGTCGAAGCCAATGATTTTCTGACTTTTCAGGTAGTCTATTGCACTTTTAAAATTCTCGTCAAGTGCCTCTACTACAGTAATCTCTCCTTGGAACTCTGCAGTAGGAAGTTTTTCCAACTCCTCTGCTGTTATGTTTTGTTTATAAATCATCTTTTCTATTCAAGAGTGCTTTTGAGAAGAGAGTATGTAAGGGGAAGTCTCTCTTTAATCCTCAGACGATTATCCTCTTTAATGTTCTCTTTTGAAAATGAAACAATGCTTACTGTCAAATCCTCCGACCCTGTTTCTCTACCGTATTTAAAAGCAAAAGTTAAATTCCCTGCACCATCGGTAAGGGAGTCTGTAAGATCTTTATGTGGAACAGAGATATATGCGAAAAGCTTATTGACTCCATCTCTAAGCTTAAGATTACCTGAAGAGTGAAGATGTTTGAATGCCTTTTTTGCAGTATTAAGAGCGGGATCTATAAATTCGATATCTTTTTCTAGAACCTCTCTATAAGGGTATTCTCCATCTTTTTTGTGGTCATAAAGCTCGTTGAGGACCTTTTTCAGGGTATCACTAAGGTATGGATAGTGGGTACATCCTAAAATTATACTTTTCATTTTAACTCCGGGATTAGTCAATCTATGCCTCTCTATTAAAGAGACCATATGAAATCTTGCATAATTACCGGTTGAGTTTAGTTGAATCTCATCTATCTCGCCATTTTTATCTCTTGAAATCAGTAGTGAGTTACCACTCTTGTCAAAATTGTATATATGCATTAAAGAGGGGTTAATTCCTGCGGAATCTCCCAACAAGGGTCCACGGTAGTTTGCTCTTGCAGTTGAAGCTGTAGATGAGATGTAGTCGGGTTCGGAGTCTATCGACTCTGCAAATCCGGCGCCCCCTTGACTCACCACTCTAACATCTGAATTTGGGAAATTTGCAACAGCATATCTTTTAATGCTCTGTTCATATCCACCCGACATTACGGTTCCCACTGTTGCCAAAACACCAATTGCAAAAGAGGTGTCTCTCTGAGTTATTTTGGAAAATGCACCCTCGGTTCCCGAGTCTATCACTCCAATTACACCAACTCCTGTTTTGCTTTTATTCAGCAGTAATTCAACATCTTTAAAACCATATGCCGTAGCAGTATTACAAGCAATCACTACAAGTTTGCTTCTGTTTGGCTCTGTTGTTAAAAATAGAGCATCTTTCACAACAAGCTCTCTCAAATACTCTCTTTTGCTCTGGGAAGGATATACACCATAAGGCATATTTGCTTGATCTGCAAGATATATAAAGTCTTCGCCGGCAAAATCTGGTATTCCGTCACCTCCCTCTTCTCCTGTCACATTATTAAAAAGATCCATAGCTAGAAACTGCTCCATAACCGTAAGGCCACCTGTTCCCGAATCAAACATCCCTATTGGTAAACTCCTTAGTTTTGAGGGGTAACTTCTATAGTTTGCATAGTACAGAGATCTCTTCTCAGATATAGCTTTTTTAATAATCTCCAGATCGCTGTCAATCTCTGCAGAGGATCTACTTTTGCAAGAAACCGCACCAAATAGCGTTATTGATAAAAAAAGCAAAATGCTAAGAGCGGCATTGATAGCTTTTCTTTGATTAATAGACAAATTCTCCATACTCTGTCTTTAGTATTAACTCGTTTTTTTCTGAATCCTCAACACGACCTATTATCTTGCCTTCGACCCCAAACTGCGCAGCAATCTCTATCATCTTAAGAGCGCTTTCACGATTAGTATATATTTCAAGTCTGTGCCCCATATTGAAAACCTTGAACATCTCTCTCCACTCTGTACCCGACTCCTTTTGTATCTCTTTAAAAAGTGGCGGAACATCAAAAAGGTCATCTTTTATAACTCGTTTGTTACATACAAAATTCATCACTTTAGTTTGGGCTCCCCCCGAACAGTGAACCATTCCGTGAATCTTGTCTCTATGCTCTTTAAAGATTGCTGCCGCTATCGGCAGATAAGTCCTGGTTGGTGAGAGCAGCAGTTTACCATATGTAACTCCTGTGAGAGGTTCAATTTGAGTTAGCTTTTTAGACCCTGTATATACTAAATCTGACGGTAGGTTAGGGTCGTAACTTTCGGGATATCTTTCTGCCACCTCTCTGCAAAACAGATCGTGTCTTGCAGAGGTAAGGCCGTTACTCCCTGTACCCCCGTTATACTCATCTTCGTAAACAGATTTACCGTATGATGATAGACCCAAAATAACATCTCCCCCACTTATCCCTGAGTTATCTATAATACAATCTCTTCTAATCCTTGCACAAACAGTGCTGTCTACAATTATGGTCCTTACCAGATCACCCACATCGGCAGTTTCTCCGCCCGTAAGGTGGATGTTAATTCCATATCTCTTCATCTGGGCCACAAACTCCTCTGTACCTGCAATAATCTCAGATATAACCTCACCGGGAACCTGTAATTTGTTCCTGCCTATTGTAGAGGATAACATAATCTGATCTGTTACACCAACACAAATCAAGTCGTCTGTATTCATTACTATTGCATCGCGGGCAATTCCCCTCCACACACTTATGTCGTTGGTCTCTTTCCAGTAGGCGTAGGCCAAAGATGATTTTGTGCCTGCTCCATCGGCGTGCATGACAATACAATAGTTGGGATCTCCTGTAAGGAAATCGGGAATAATCTTGCAGAATGCCATTGGGTATAGGCCCTTGTCAATATTTTTTATAGCGTTGTGTACATCATCTTTAGACGACGATACACCCCTCTTGGCATATCTGGCTGCATCGCTGCTTAATTGTGTCATTCTATTTAAAGTTTATGCAAAAATAGAAAGATTATCTCCAAAAGAGCAACTCTCTATATTTAGGGAGTGGCCACAGCTCATCATCTACAACCATCTCCAACTTATCTACAACGCCTCTTATTCTTGATATATAAGGAAGTACATTTTGAGAATAACTCTCTGCCCTCTCTGGATAAGATGATATTTGATTAGCAATTTTTCTCGCCTCTATCAAATCGTGGGAGTCTTCTCGAAGTTGCTGTATGTACCCCGATATCTTTCGAATGCTCTTTAGTTGTCTCTCCGACATTGTTTTATACTCATCTTCTCCAAATATCTCTTTAATTCCCAGCACATTTTGGATTAGGGAGTTCTGAAACTTAATTGCAGTAGGAATAATGTGATTGATTGTTAAATCACCTATCACCCTTGCCTCTATCTGGAGTTTCTTATTGAATATTTCGTTTAAAACCTCGTATCTTGCCTCCAGTTCTCTCTCGCACAAAACCTCAGTCTCCCTCATTAGCTCTCTGGTCTTTTGGCTTAGAAATGACTTGAATGCTTCAGGAATGTCTGAAATGCCGGGCAACCCTCTTCTTGCCGCCTCTTTATGCCACTCCTCGCTGTAACCATTCCCTTCAAATCTAATATCTTTAGACTCAATAATAAACTGCCTTATTACCTTTAATATAGCTTCATCTTTAGATACTCCATCCTCAATCTCTCTCTCTGTGAGTTTTCTAAACCTCATTAATTGCTGTGCTACTGCAGCATTTAAAATGAACATAGATGAGGCAACATTCACCGATGAGCCAACGGCTCTAAATTCAAATCTGTTTCCCGTAAATGCAAATGGAGATGTGCGGTTTCTATCTGTGTTATCTGGTAGAATTTCCGGTATTTTATTAACAATATCTAATTTTATGGCCCTGTTCTCTGCACTATCTTCTGTTATCTCCATACTCTCTATAGAATCTAATACCTGCGTGAGAGTTTTTCCCACAAATACCGACATTATTGCAGGAGGGGCCTCGCTCCCTCCTAATCTGTATGAGTTTCCCAGAGATGCCGTGCTTGCCATAAGCAGGTGGTTGTGCTCGTAAACAGCCCTTATTACAGATACAAAGAAGCTTAGAAACTGGATGTTATTTCTTGGTGTTTTTCCGGGAGATAGAAGATTCTGTCCGTTGTTAGTAACCATAGACCAGTTGCAGTGTTTTCCCGAACCGTTGATTCCGGCAAAGGGTTTTTCATGGAAAATAACCTTGAGTTTATGTTTTTTGGCAATTTTTCTCATAAGAATCATCATCATCAGATTATGATCTACAGAGAGATTTGCCTCTGCAAAATAGGGTGCGAATTCAAATTGATTAGGAGCCACCTCGTTATGGCGAGTCTTTAAGACAACACCCAATTTAAATGCCTCAGTCTCGAAATCTTTCATAAAGGCCATAACTCTTGAAGGTATAGCTCCAAAATAGTGGTCTTCTAATTGTTGATCTTTGGCAGCAGTATGGCCTATTAGTGTTCTGTTGCAGAGCATAAGATCTGGTCTTGCCCTATACAACGCTTCGTCAACTATAAAATACTCTTGCTCTATACCCAACATCACATTAACCCTGGTGGTTTTGGTGTCGAATAATCTTGCCAAATCTGTAGCTGCTCTATCTAACTGCTGTAGAGATTTTAAATGAGGAGTCTTCATATCCAGCGACTCTCCGGTGTATGCTACAAAAACAGAAGGGATGCAGAGGGTATCATCAATAATAAAAGCAGGAGAGGTGGGATCCCAAGCTGTATATCCTCTAGCTTCGAATGTGTTTCTTAAACCACCATTAGGAAAGCTTGAAGCGTCGGGCTCCTGTTGAACAAGTGCATCCCCTTTAAAGTTTTCAAAAACGCCTCCGTTTTTAGAGGGATCTACAAAGGCCTCATGCTTCTCTGCAGTTGCATCTGTAAGAGGATGAAACCAGTGAGTATAGTGGGTGGCCCCTCTCTCTATAGCCCATGCTTTCATGCCGGAGGCAATCTGGTTAGAGACCTTTCTGTCTATCTTTACTCCATCGTTAATTGCTAGTTGAACTGCATCGAACGCCTCAGCAGACAGATATCTTCGCATCTTCTCAATATCAAACACATTCTGACCAAAATATTGAGATACAGGTTGTCTCTCTTCATAAAAACGCTCAGCCTTGTGGCTTGAAAATTCATCTAATGCTCTTTTTCTAAAACTGCTCATCTTCTATTTTTATTAACCGGGCAAATGTAGTAATATTTTGTAAAGGAATATCCATTTTTTATACTTTTGTGTTTTAATGTAAAAATCAGCAAAATGAAACAGATTCTAAGTTTCCTAATTATTTTAACTGCCATCACAGGCACTTCCAAATTGTCAGCAGAGAACAACAACATTCAGAGATATCTGAATAAATTAAAAAAGGACACTCTATTTACCGATGCTGTTGTTGGGGTTATGGTCATGGATGCAAAAGGCAGAACTATAGCCTCTTGGAACCCCGACATGCCGTTACTGACAGCTTCAACCATGAAAACTGTTACAACCGGCATTGCACTTAATACGCTAGGTTCGGGATACAAATTTTCTACAAAACTTGCCTACTCAGGAAGTGTTAAGGGCGGAGTTCTATATGGAGATCTTTACATTATCGGCGGAGGTGACCCCACTCTCGGTTCGAGAGATACACTTGCAATACCCCTGGAGTCACTTTTTGGTAAATGGATTACATCTGTTAAAGCAGCAGGGATTAATCGTATTGAGGGAAACATTATTGCAGATAACACCTTTTTTGATCAAGAGATTGTACCTGTAAGCTGGGCATGGAGTAATTTAGGACCAAGCTACGGTAGTGGTACTTCAGGGCTATCTTTTTATGAAAATCTTCAAACAATTACGCTCCTACCCGGTATAAACGCGGGAGACACACCTCTGATTGAGAAGAGTTTCCCATACGTTCCAAATATGAATTATATTAATAGGCTAACAACCGGATCTGCAAATTCGGGAATACGCACCTCGTATTTCACCTCAGATCTTGCAAAGACAGCGCTTCTAAGAGGGTCTGTACCATCTGGTTTAGACTCTGCAAACATTACAGTCTCCAATAAGTTTCCTCATTTGGGCTGTGCATATGAATTCAGGAGTTACCTATACAAAAACGGGATCTATAGCTTTCCGGATATCTTTGAGGTTAGTCAAAAAACAGGTCTCAATTTAGAAAATCTCACTGTTATAGAGGAGACTCTTTCACCTCCACTCACCTCAATTATAAACGTAACAAACAAAATCAGCAATAACTTCTATGCAGAGACACTGCTTAAAACTGTGGGGAAACATATGACAGGGGTGGGCTCTTACGACTCGGCTTTTGTTGCGGTAAGAAGAGAGCTCGAGAGAATTGGAGCAGGCAGCAAAGGTTTTACTCAGGCAGACGGTAGTGGGCTATCCAGGCAAAACTATGTCTCTGCAAGGTTCTTTTGTAACTTTTTTAGAGCTATGAAGGATACTAAGGAGTTTGATATCTTTTTCAACAGTCTTCCTCAACCCGGAGGTGGCGGAACTCTCAAATCTGTTCTACAAAGTGTTGGACAGGAAAAATATAAAATTCATGCCAAAAGCGGTTCGCTGGCAAATGTAAGATGCTATGCGGGGTATGTAGAGAGAGGTGGAGATCTGCTGTACTTTGCTATTCTCACAAATAACTTCTCTGCACGTACTGCTCAAATGCAGATTGGAATAGAGGGGTTTATGCATGAATTGATAAAATTTTAAATTAGTTTTCTTTTATCCATTTTTTTAAACTAATTTAGAACTATCTTTGGATGTTAATTTATAATAAAAGAACAACAAATTATAACTTAGAAACAGCAATCACAATAAAATAATTACAAAGATGTTAACACTTTCACGTAAGGCACACAAAATGCCGGCCTCTCCAATAAGAAAGCTTGTTCCTTATGCAGAGGCAGCTAAGAAAAAAGGGGTAAAAGTCTATCACCTTAACATAGGTCAACCAGACATCGCCTCGCCAAAAGAGGCATTGGATGCAGTAAAAAATGCAAATCTTAGTTATATCCCATACCCCCACTCTGCCGGTATAGAGAGCTACAGAGAGGGATTGGCAAAATACTATCAAGGGATAAACATTAATGTAGATGCAAACGAGATTAACATCACAACAGGTGGTAGTGAGTCGCTCCAAATAGCACTTGCAGTAACCTGCAACCCCGAAGATGAGGTTATTGTAATGGAGCCGTTCTATACAAACTACAACTCATTTGCAGTTCAGAACGACA
This sequence comes from uncultured Muribaculaceae bacterium, assembly GCA_964469965.1. Taxonomy (GTDB): domain Bacteria; phylum Bacteroidota; class Bacteroidia; order Bacteroidales; family UBA932; genus Bact-08. Next base: position 25,373 of record CAYYAM010000027.1, read on the forward strand.
TTATCCTAAAACCTATAGAGACCAAAATAGAGAACGGATTTGCTCTACCAGAGATTGAGGAGTTCGAAAAACTGATTACACCTAAAACCAAAGGCATAATAATCTGTAATCCGGGCAACCCTACAGGAACACTATATACAAAAGATGCTCTGGTAAAACTGGGTCAGTTGGCAAAAAAACATGAGCTTTTCATCTATTCCGACGAAGTATACAGAGAGTTCTGCTACACAGAGGAGCCACACTTCTCATGTATGCACCTTGAGGGTCTTGAACAAAATGTAATTTTACTTGATTCCGTTTCTAAAAGATATAGTCTTTGCGGAGTTAGAATCGGATGCATTGTATCTAAAAACAAAGATGTGATGAATGCGGTTTTAAGGTACGCTCAGGCCAGATTGTGTTCGCCTGCATACGGTCAAATAGCTGCAGAGGGTGCACTAAACACACCGGCCGAATATTTTAAAGCTGTAAGAGAGGAGTATATAAACAGAAGAGATGTAATGATAGAAGCTCTCAACAAGATGGAGGGTGTTCTCTCTCCTATGCCTATGGGTGCTTTCTATACAATTGCCAAATTACCTGTAGATGACAGTGATAAATTTGCTCAGTGGCTTTTAGAGGAGTTCTCCTATGAGAATCAGACTGTAATGGTTGCCCCGGCAGCAGGTTTTTATGCTACTCCAGGCAAAGGTAAAGACGAGGTTAGAATTGCCTATGTACTAAATATTGAGGATCTTAAAAACGCAATGAAGTGTTTGGAAGTTGCTCTTAAACAGTATCCTGGCAGAACAATCTAATATTAAGTTAAAATTTATTAAGAGAGTGTAAATTACAAAAGTTTGCACTCTCTTTTTCATTTTTCACCAATTTATAAAGTGAGATACTCTAGTTATTGCTATTAAAATCAAGAATATAAAAAACTCAACCTTTCTATTTTTACTTAAATCTTCTATTGACAGATACTCATTAACAATCATAGATGCCGGTATAGCCAATAGAGGCATAAAATTTCCCTGAATATCTCTATACAGAACTAAAAGTGCAGAAAGAAGGATTAACATAGAGAGAGATCTTGTGAGACCTATAGATTTTACAATTTTGTATCTGTTTATTCTGGAGAAAATTTTAGATACTGCTCTGTAAATAATAAAAATTGCAAACACCAATAGTAGAATGTCGGCAACACTCTCCAGCTTTAAAAAAGGAGATGCAAACGATACTATATCTCTCCAAAATAGATCAATAAAAATATCTAGGTCATTAAATATAAGATATCTTAAAGACAGTGCAAAAAGAAGCGGTATTGCCACCGATACCAAATAGAGAACAAGTCCTCTTATAGCAAAAGAGGTTGACACCAACGAGTAGTACATGATAAAAGGGAGTGCTGCTACAATATGAAAATCGAACAGAGAGGCAGCAGATATAAAAAATCCGGAGAGAAACAGTTCAGAATCACCTTTAGCCGATAACATACTGTAATATAGCGACCACACAAAAAGCAAAGATGCTATTGTGCTCCCGCTAAAATATATTGAGTCTCTACTGGAAAAAACTAATATAAGATATATAAAAACCAATGAGAGAGAGCTTTTACCTGTAGAATAGATCCGAACATTATGCAGATAGAGAGAAATTGATGTTAATAGTAAGAAAAGAAGTGATAACAAGATGGAGGTACTAACCGAAAGGTGATCTGTCTCTAAAAAACTAAATAGAACCGGAACTCCTCTTATAACTTGTTCGTTATTCTCTGAATTTAAAGCCATTATTACAGCAGTAATGAGCAGTATGGCAGAGTATATGCCCGCAAATAGAGGCGAAAAGGCAAAAGAGTATCTGTTATCTCTGCTCATTATAAACTATTTAGATAAAAGGTCGAGACCAATATCGTTCCTAAAGAATTTCTCTTGAAACTGAATTGCAGAGGAGACTTTGTAGACCTCCTCTCGTGCAGTAAGAATTGAGTTGTCTCCAAAACCTTCACATAGAGCAGTTATGGCAAATACTCTCCCTCCATTTGTAACCAACTCTCCACTATTCTGTTTGGTACCGCAATGGAATATATGACAATCGGAGTCACTTTTGTTAATCTCTATTGGTAAACCCTTTTTGTACTCCCCCGGATAGCCACCCGAAACCATAACCAATGTGAGAGAACTCTTATTATACGCTTCAAACCTCTCTTCTGATAGTCTGCCCTTGGATAGAGCTATAAAATGAGATAGGAGGTCGCTCTTAATCCTGGGCATTACAGCCTCTGTTTCGGGATCGCCCATTCTAACATTGTACTCAATAACGTAAGGGTCTCCCAAACAGTTCATAAGACCTATAAATATAAATCCTTTGTAATCTATACCATCTCTTTTAAGCCCCTCAATAGTTGGAATCACAACTCTCTTCCTCACTCTATCCATAAACTCAGCATCGGCAAACGGTACAGGAGAGACTGCACCCATGCCGCCCGTGTTTGCACCTTTGTCTCCGTCAAAAACCCTCTTATAGTCTTTTGCTTCTGGAAGAGTTATAAATTCACTACCGTCTGTAAGAACAAAAAGCGACAGTTCAATGCCATGGAGAAACTCCTCTATTACAATTTTACTGCTTGCCTGGCCAAATTTACCCTGCAACATGTTTTGGATCTCTCTCTTTGCCTCATCACTGCTTTCACATATCACAACACCTTTACCGGCTGCAAGACCATCTGCTTTTATAACATAAGGCGGTTTTAATGTGTCAATAAAATTGCAGGCCTCATTTATTGAACCACTGTTAAAAGACTTATATGCTGCAGTTGGAATATTGTGCCTCTCCATAAATGATTTTGCAAAATCTTTGCTCCCTTCAAGCATTGCTCCATTTTTGCAGGGTCCAATAAAAGCGAGCTCATTTAATAGCGGATCGTCTTTGAAAAAATCACCCAGCCCCTTTACAAGTGGCTCTTCGGGGCCCACTACAACCATCTCTATTTTGTTAGAAAGTACTACCTCTTTTATCAATGAGAAATTTGTAATATCTATATCTAAGTTAGTTGCTAATTCAGAGGTGCCGGGATTTCCCGGGGCACAAAAAAGCGCTGTTAGTAAGGGGCTTTTAGATATCTTCCAGGCAATGGCATTCTCTCTTCCGCCTGAACCAATTACAAGTACTCTCATTTTTTTTGGGCAAAAATAACAATAATAAATTAACTTTGTAAGC
>CAYYAM010000028.1:0-2583 GCA_964469965.1 uncultured Muribaculaceae bacterium
GAGATTGCTCTCTTTATCTCGGAGACAGACTGAGTTAGTTGTGAGGCCTCCTCTCTAAGGAGGTACCTTTTCATAAAATTTCTCTCTTGCTCTATTCTAAGAGTATTGAGTTTATGCGATATCATAGAGGCACTCATTAGAATCTCCTCCCATTTGATATGCGATACCATCTCATTTTCACTTAAGTTATCGACATCTTTAAGAAGCCCCTCTAATATGATTTTAATTTCTGAAATTTTATTACTGTTTAGCATCTCAACTTTTTTATCTTTGCATGAGATACAAAAGTAGTCAAAATGTTTCTTGAAAGTGCAAAAAAAGCAGGATGGGTAGAGGTGATCTGCGGATCTATGTTCTCAGGTAAAACCGAGGAGCTTATACGACGTTTGAAGAGGGCAAAATTTGCAAATCAGAGGGTAGAGATATTTAAGCCCATGATAGATGTGAGATATTCTCAAAAAGATGTTGTCTCTCACGACTCCAATACAATAAGGTCTACTCCCGTTGAGTCCTCTTCCGGAATCTTGCTCTATGCGGTAGATGTAGATGTTGTAGGGATAGATGAGGCGCAGTTCTTCGATTCCGATATTGTGAAGGTTTGCGAAAAGTTGGCAGCAGAGGGTGTAAGAGTCATTGTTGCCGGCTTAGATATGGACTATCTTGGCAACCCTTTTGGCCCGATGCCCAACCTTATGGCTGTAGCAGAATATGTTACTAAGGTTCATGCTATCTGTGTAAGATGTGGTAATCTGGCACACCACTCAAATAGATTAACAAAAAGCGACAAATTGGTAGTGCTCGGTGAAAAAGAGAGCTACGAACCAATCTGTCGCCACTGTTTTAATGCCTTAAAGGCAGAGGGCTGATTTACTCGTTTTTACGGGTTACAATTGCAGCACCTTTGTGAATAAGTCCTCTCTCGGGAAAAGATCCTGTATAAGATATTGATAGAGAGTTATCGGGGTTCATTTTAAATTCACCGGTAATGTCGGTGGCTGCTTCACATGACATTGTTCCGGCTACAACTACAGCCGAATCTGTAACGCTTGTTACAATACCTCCAAGTTTTACAATTGAAGAGTCGTTGATTGCAATCTCTGCCGTGAATGTTGAGTCGGCAAGATATTCAAAATTGATTGGAGCCATAAACTCTTGTATAACAGTGTTTCCAAGTGAGTCTGTAATTGTAAGCTCAACTTTATTAGATCCACTCCACTTACCAGCCAAGCTCTCTGTAAGTGAAACCTCTTTTTTACCGCAAGATACTACTGCGGCAAATGCAGCAATTGATGCTACTATTGTTCTAAATTTCATAACTATATGGTTTGATTTAATCGTGTAATTTCCGGCCGCAAATGTATAAAGTTTTTTCATAATAAATGTTATTTTTAAACAATTTATAACTTTGCAGCACTAAACTTGAAACAATGAAACATACTCAGCTGAAAATCAGCAGGTCTAATCTATTACATAACTATAACTATTTTCGATCTAAGCTCTCATCAACCACTAAACTCCTGATACTGGTAAAAGCCAACGGTTACGGTTTGGGAGATATAGAGATTGCAAAGCTCACAACCGAGTTTGGTGCCGACTATCTTGGGGTTGCATTTCCTAATGAGGGCATTAAACTGAGAGAGGCGGGTATTACAGCCCCAATTATTGTTCTCACCCCCGGATACGACAACTTTGATAATCTGATTGAATATAATCTTGAGCCCAGTATAATCTCTCCCGAATCGGCTGAGCAGATGGTTAAAGCGCTTAAACAATCTAAGAAAAAAGATTATCCTGTTCATATAAAACTAGATACAGGAATGCAGAGGGTTGGATTCGAAAGGGAGTCGGTTCAAAAACTAAAAAAGATTGTATTAAAGAACAAATCTTTGTCTGTTCGCTCTCTTTTTTCACACCTGGCTGCTGCAGATGAGTCTAAGCACGACGCTTTCACCCGGCGTCAAATAGAGGATTTCTGCTCTATGGCAAATGATATCTCCCAATTTCTGGGATATATGCCTATGAGACACATTCTTAACTCTCCGGGAATAGAGCGATTTACATATGCCCAGATGGATATGGCAAGACTGGGGATTGGTCTTTACGGCACCAGTTGTCTTCATGAAAATCAGCTCAAACCGGCGGCCTCTTTGGTTGCTCCGGTAATACAGGTGAAGAGGGTTACAGGGGGAAGCGTGGGATACGGAAGACACGGTAAGGTAGATTCTGATGTGACTAAAATAGCCACGGTTTGTGCGGGTTATGCCGATGGTATAGACAGACATCTTGGAAGGGGAGCAGCAAAGTTTTTGGTTAACGGAGAGCTTGCACCAACCATAGGAAATATCTGTATGGACTCTTTCATGTTAGATGTTTCGGGTATAAATGTATCGGCAGGAGATGAAGTTACAATATTTGGAGACTCCCCTACCCCCGATCAAATTGCTTCAATATTAAAGACAATAACATACGAGGTATTCACATCTGTCTCTTCACGTGTAGAGAGGGTGATTACCGATTAATCTAGTGCATAATTTTGTAAACAAGCTCCACTAGAATATCTCCGTCGGAAGATTCACCTCTTAA
>CAYYAM010000028.1:2683-5218 GCA_964469965.1 uncultured Muribaculaceae bacterium
ACAAGTGGAAATTGTTTTGGAGAGTCGGAGATGTGTTTTATAATTGTAAAGGCCTTTTGGGTATCTCTGAAGGAGATTGCCCTTGTCAACTCAAATACATTAAAAATTCTGCTGATCCCAACATTATCCTCTATATGCTTTACCTCAACTCTGGTTGTTCCGGCCGGTATGGATAGAATTAGCTTATCCATCTCCATAGCCAGTTTTCTCAACTCTGTACCACAATGCTCTGCCATAAGCATTCCTGCGTCGGGGGCAATAGTCAATGATCTCTTCTTAAGGTACCTCTCAATCCAAGAAAAGACCATATCTTGATAGAGGGAAAAGGATTCGAAAACAACTCCGTTTTGTTTTGCAGTCTTATAAAGTGCAGTGCGTTTATCTACACTTTTGGCAGTATAGGAGACAACCAGAATTGTGCTCGACATTGGTTGTCTATAGTAGTGTTCCAGCTGATCGGCCTTTGCAAGCAGCTGTGCCTCCTTTACAACCACAACCTGTCTAGACGAGATCATAGGGAACCTCCTCGCCCACTCTACCACCTGTATACCATTGGTCTCCTGACCATATAAAATAGTCTGATTAAATCCTCTCTCCTCAGGTGTAAGAGCAGACGAGAGTAGTCTCTCCATTATTATATCGTTATAATAGGGCTCTTCACCCATCAAAAGATAGAATGGGGCAAACACCCCCTTCTCTATTGAGGTGATAATCTCTTCAAACGAAGATATGCTGCTCTCTATCTCTTTTTTTCCCATGTTATTGGGCAGCTAAATTATGCAAAAAGGGTAAACAGAGCAAATTTTATATCTTTGCAACCTGTAAGAGTAAGAGTAATGAGCGATACCGTTTTTGACCCTGTAAGGAAGAAGAGAGTTGCACTCACTCCAGAAGAGGGGGTAAGGCAGTGGCTAATAAAGGAGCTCTCATCTAACTACGGATATCCCTTAACTCTCATGTCGTGTGAGTTTCCAATAGAGGGCAACCGTATACAATACAGAGGCGATCTTATTGTTTTCTCCAGAGATGGTAACCCTATTCTTTTAGCCGAGTGTAAAGCGCCTAATATAAAAATAGACCTAAAGGTTTTTGATCAGGTGGTTAAATACAGCTTATTGCTTAAAGTAAACTATATAATTGTGACCAACGGAAAAGAGATCTATATGGGAAAATACTCAAACCTTACAGGGCGATACCAATTTTTAACAACCATACCACAGTATAATGAACTTTCTTAGAAAAAAAATATTTACAATAATTTCTGAAGAGGCCGGATTGCTTGGAGTAAGAGCCTTCGTTATTGGAGGATTTGTGCGGGATTCCCTTCTAAAGAGAGAGAGTAAAGATATAGATATTGTTGTAGAGGGGAGTGGAATTGAGTTGGCAGAGAGAGTTGGAGAGAGGGTTGGCTCGGTAGTAGCCGTTTTCAAAAACTTTGGAACAGCAATGATCCGTTGGAAAGAGTTGGAGATTGAATTTGTGGGCGCACGGAAAGAGTCGTACAGAGTTAACTCACGTAAGCCAATTGTAGAGAACGGATCGCTGCGCGACGATCAGCTTCGTAGAGACTTTACAATTAACGCTCTTGCATTTAGTCTTCAAAGTGAAGATTTTGGAGAGTTATCAGACCCTTTTAGCGGCATTGATGATCTTAAAAACAAAATTATTAGAACCCCTCTCGATCCCGACACTACATACAGCGACGACCCTCTACGGATGTTCAGAGCAATAAGATTCTCTTCTCAATTGGGGTTCTCTGTAATTCCTGAGTCCATTGAATCTATCAAGAGAAACAGAGAGAGAATCTCTATTCTGTCTGAGGAGCGAATCAATGAAGAGATAAACAAGATACTCCTCTCTCCAAAACCATCTGTGGGATTCTACCTGTTAGATGAAACGGGGCTCCTTGAGATGATTTTGCCGCAAGTTGTTAAACTCAAAGGGGTGGAGACTTTAGACGGAAAGGGGCATAAAGATAACTTCAGCCACACACTTGAGGTATTGGATAATCTTGCTGCCAAAAGTGATAATCTCTGGTTGAGGTGGGCGGCTCTACTTCACGACATTGCAAAACCTGCTACCAAAAACTTTGAGCCGGGTGTAGGTTGGACCTTTCACGGGCACGACTACTTAGGGGCCAAGATGATTCCAAAGATCTTTAAACAGCTAAAGATGCCGCTCAATGAGAAGATGAAATATGTTCAGAAGATGGTGCAGCTGCACCTTAGGCCTATTGCTCTTGTTCAGGAGGAGGTTACCGATTCGGCAATAAGACGGCTTCTGTTCGATGCCGGAGACGACACCGACGATCTTATGCTGCTGTGTGAAGCAGATATTACATCTAAAAACGAAAATAGGGTTAAAAGACACCTTCACAATTTTGCACTTGTTAGAGAGAAGCTCATAGAGGTAGAGGAGAAAGATGCAATAAGAAACTTTAAGAACCCTGTAACAGGCGAGATGATCATGGAGATCTATGGTCTTGCACCCGGAAGAGAGATTGGGATACTTAAAGAGTATATTAAAAATGCAATC
>CAYYAM010000028.1:5318-17469 GCA_964469965.1 uncultured Muribaculaceae bacterium
TAGTGTTTAACATCTAATCTGAAGAGATTTGCCAGTGTTTTGGAGTCTATGCCCATTCCCGAATCCTTGATCCAAACCACAACTCTATGCCCCTCATTTTTGCAGTGAATTGAAACCTCCCCTCCCTCTTTTGTGTACTTAACGGCGTTGTTTACAAGGTTTCTGATTATGGTACTAACCATATTTGTATCGAATTGACAAAAGTAGGGACCTGCAGGAGTGTAAAGAAGTTGAACACCTTTTCTTTGGGCTATAGGTTTGAATAGCTCCAGAGTGTTAAAAATTACAGGGCATAGATCTCCCTCTACAGGGGTGTATTTAATCTCTCCTGTTTGAAGCCGAGACCAGCTTAATAGATTTTCCAAAAGAGTGTATGTATTTCCAGCAGAATTTTTTAACACCTCAATCGAGTGGCTAAGCTCCTCTTTAGAGAGGGTTGAGATTCGTTCCGATATCAGCTCCAAAAAGTTGGAGAGGTTACCTATAGGACCTTTTAAATCGTGTGTAATGAGGGAGAGAAACTTATCTTTTGTGTGGATAGCCCTGGTTAGCTCCCTGTTCTTTTGGTCTAACTCTCTGGTAAGTTCCAGGAATTTTTCATTTCTTACTGCAAGTAGCAGACGGTCTGAAATTATTACAATCAAGGAGATCAAAAATATAACCAGTGCTGTTAGTATTTTGTAATCCTCCAGCTGTGGTGGAAACTCCATTTTAAGCAAACCGCTGCTCATATATCTGTCGGTATAGATAAATATTAACAGATTTGACAGTGATATTATCAATATATTTATCCATCTGTTTAATGTGAAAGTTATAAACGGGATAGAAGCCAGTACCAGGTGATAATAGTGAATCCCCGGTTGGTTTCCAAAGAATACCACAGAGAAGATTCCAAAATAGAGTGTAAAAAGCGCATATAGTATGTTTGCAAGCAAAACCCTATTACCCTTTTTGCACATCACAATTGTAAGTAAAACAAGAGGGCAAGTTATAACCGTAGTTATTAAGGGAACTTTGTATAGCGTGGGGTTGTAAAAAGTAAAGACCGATGCGAAACCTGCAAACACAAAAAGAGCGGGAATAAAGGCATAGCCCCTGGTTCTGAAAGGAAAAACGTCATCGGTTTTATCCTGAGAATCGGAAAAGAGAAGTTGTGAGAACTCCCTTAAAAATGAATCCTTTAGCATAGTGTAATTATCCCCATGAGTGCGAATTTATAAAAAAAATCAATTAAAAAAGCAGCATCTATAAAAATCTTCTTAATAAATAAAAGTGAGACCCGCAATTACTTTTGCCGGCCTCACTTTTTATAATTTTAGAGAGTTATTTTTTTAGTACGCAGTATTCTGAGGGTCGAAATTTGCCCACTTAAGTGTCCAGTTATCGGCAGAGGCATCACTTCTGAAGGCCCCTATAAAATTTACTTTGTCAAAAAATGTATCAGTCACTTTTGAGTCGGTAAAAAGATTAGATCTGTTGGTTAGAGGACTTGATGCAAGTGGCGTCCAGTTTCCGCTAACTGCTGGGGCAGATGGTTGTTTGAGCATTAGTGCCGATGCAGATGACAACAGGGTATTGTTATTCGACGAGTTTTTAAAGAAGGTAGAGGAGAACGACTCGGGAGCTGTTTTAATAAAGATGTTAGCATCTGTAGAGAGTGAATCTTTGTAAGAGCCATCTTTATCTGTTCCTGTGATTGTCATTTGTGCAAGATATACATTCTGTATTTTTAATTTGCCGTCTGTTGCTGCCAGTTGAGTTTGAGACCCTTTGTCGTTATTGATTGCTAAACCAACCGGATAACCTATTGCTACAGAGTTGAAAAGACTCATATTAGATCCTCTGCGTATCTGAATCGCTGCCTGATGCTGTCCAAGTTTAGATCCGTTACCCGGATTATATACACCTCCGTCTATGTATGCCGAGGTATTAAGAAATGCTGCATCTTGTACCGAAGGGCCAATGATGGTAATATTTGAGAAAACAGGGGCAGTGACCGGTTGTTGGTTTGGGGCATCGGAGTTGTTATCAGACTCAAATCCGTTGGATCTGGAGATATCAGCAATTTTAGGGTAGCTGACAGCAAGACCAAACTGAATCTTTCCTCTAAATCCGGCATCGGTATCAAAAGCATCGTCCCACGTGTTATAGGCAATCAGATACTTTGAGTTTACAGTTCCTCCAAACCACTCGAAAGCGTCGTCGTTAGAGAAGGAGACCTGCACATGATCTATCTTTGTACCTCTTCCTACAGAACCCATTGTTAGTCCATTAATCTCCTGGTCGGTCTTGAATGGATATCCGCAAAACTCAATTCTCACATAGGAGAGCACTCCCGAGTTGTCTTCGTCGTTAGTCCCTCCATGCTTAGATCTTGGTCCGCCCTCAATAATCATCTCGCCTTTATTGTTGCTTGCTCTTCCGCAAATTACCACACCACCCCAATCGCCGGGCTTTCTTGAACCTGCCGGTTGGTTAGATGTAAAGACAATTGGCTCGTCTGCTGTTCCCTGTGCAAAGATTTTTCCACCTTGTTCTACTATGAGGGCTGCTTTTGTATCTTTATCGCCACGTATTATGGTTCCCGGTTCAATCGTCAAAGATGCACCGTCTGTAATGTATACCCATCCTTTAAGCACATATTTTCCCTTCTTAAGGGTGTGTTTTCCTTTGATTTCAAACTCCTGAGAACCATTTCCTATCTGATTCCCGTTAAAGATAATCTGCTCTGAAGGCTCTTCCGGCTTTTCGATTTTGTTGTTGTCAGAACAGGAAGTAGCCAGATTTACAAGAAGTGCTGAGGCAAAAATAGCTGCCAATGTTTTAATTTTATTCATATAGTTGTTTTGAAAGTTTAAAATTTTATTTGTATAGATAGTGAGAGGTGTCGGCCGGGGCGAAAACTTTTTGAAGTTTGATCTCTCTCTTGAACATTACCGTTCATGTCTACATATTTTGGATACTGCTGGAATATTATGCTCTGATTAAGTATGTCTTTAACAGCACCTTTTATCTCAAGACTCTTCCCAATCCTCTTACTTAGCGAGAGGTCAATAATGTCTCTCGAAAGCTCATATGTGTCGGGTACATCGTTGTTTACAGAGGCACCCGATCCGGTATCTGCCCTGCCGATACCAACTATTCTTTTACCTATTCTATTGTACAACAAACCTGCACTCACCCCATACTTTTCGTTATCGTAATAGAGGGATGCATTAACAAGGTATGGCGATTGGCCCTGCATTGCTCTGTCTCTCTCAAGAGATCTCTCTTTATTGAACTTAACTTTGCTGTATATGTAGGCAGCATTAAGGCCTAGAGAGAAGTTCTTCAGCCCGGCAAATGCTAGATTCTTTCTTATATCTGCCTCTAAACCCCAGTTATTTGCCTCTTTTGCATTTTCAAATGTATAGGTGTACGACCCTCCGGCATCGAGGTAGGTCCACTCTATGGGATTCTTAAAGTTCTTATAAAACAGGGCTAATGTTACATACTCACCTTGTGTAGGGTAGTGTTCAAATCTAATATCCAGATTATTGATTATGGCATGCTTGAGGTTTGGGTTACCTTTGACATCGGAGAAGAGATTAAAATCGTAATAGACAGAAGATGAAACCTCTCTAAACTCCTGACGATTGATAGATCTTCCGTAGGCAACTCTGATCAAATCTTTCTTACTCAAATTGTAAGAGGCGTTCAGCGATGGGAAGATATCGAAATAGTCATAATCCTTGCTTTTAGTAGAAAATTCGTAAATTTTATCGTAAGAGGTGAGTCTCAGTGTTCCGGCCTCTAATCTTGCACCGGCTGTAATATTGAATCTACCTGTTGCCACCTTAAGTGAGAGGTATCCTGCACCACTCATAATATCGCCTTTGTAGCTGTTTCTATTATCGGTATCTTCGTATACATATAGTTTGTCCGATGAGTAGTTTTGGTCTTTGAGAATCTCTCCTGTAACATCTCTGTAAGAAAAGTCTTGAGCAAGATTGTAGATATTGTATCTATAGAAGAACTGTCTGTTCTTGTACTCTCTTGTTCTGTACTCCCCAAAGAGGCCGCTCTTAAGTTCTGCCGTCTCTGCAAAGGAGAGGTTGAGAGGCAGTGTTATATTAAAAGCAGGTGTGATTATGTGCTCATCCAGCTTAACAAAATCGCGTGTGATCTCATTTTGATCTATAGACATCTGTCCGTAATACCTGTCTCCGTAGATGGTATTCTCCTCTCTGTTAATGATTCTCCTGTCGGGTTGATCCATCCCCGCGTAAGAGTAACCTAGTACCCAATCTATAATCTTGCTTCCAATATCGTGTCTACCTGCAAGTTGTCCTGTATATGTACTCCTATTTGTGTATAGATACTCTCTCTTCTCCTGTATATATTTGGCACTAACGTTCTGCCACCCCTCTCTCTCTGTATATCTGTTCTTTCCCAGAATGTTAATTATGTTTCTGAACTCTATTTTATTCCTCTCGTTCATATATGTGAGATTGAACATCCCTCCAACCTTTGCATCTATACTATATTGATTATCTGTATATTTATAGATAAACTCAGGTTCATCGGTTACAGTATTGTATACACCAAACCTTGCGTTTAACATATCCTTATAGGTTTGCGATGTAAGTGAGTAGTTTAGTGCTGCCGTTAAGCCAAGCTTTGAGCCCTTTTTAAGAAGATAGTATCTGTTTAACATAAGGGAGAGTCTCTGATCGGGGAGAGCACCTCCCTCTTTAACTCCCCACTCCTCTCTGAACCCCCTCTTTGTAACATCTGTTACCAAAGCTCCGTTATAATTGTCCAATCTTAAAGGAACAATAGATTTAAGAGCCCTCTCACCACTGTCGAAACCCAGAAAGTCGGTAGACGACGCCTTGTTTCTCAACTGCTTGTTAAAGTGAGTTACGCTATTTATTCCTGTTCCGTATGATATGATTGTCTCCGATTTTTCCGGCATACTTCCCGTAGTAATCTTAACAAATCCTCCCGAAAAATCTGATGGCAGCTCGGCAGATTGCGATTTAACAATCATGATGCTCTCTAGTTGGGCAGATGGAAGTATATCGAATGAGAACGATCTGGAATCGGCCTCTGTACTGGGTACCGAAGAGTTATTTACCCATACGTTATTATATCTGCTGGGTAATCCTCTTACAATAATGTACCTGTCATTTATAATTGACACCCCCGGTATTCTCTTCACAACCTCGGCAGCATTTCTGTCTTGAGACTTTGTTATTTGACGTGACGACATGCCGCTCATTACAACTCCTGCGGTTCTTGTGGCCTGAACCATTGCTATCTCTGAGTTCATCCTCTTAACAGAGGTTACCACAATTTCATTAAGCAGATTGGTTGCCTCCTCCAAGAGAATGTCAAATCCATTCTTCCCCGGTTTTATCTCCATATCGGAAATCACTATAGTTTGGTAACCTATACAGGCAACTTCAACTTTGAAAACTCCAATAGGGAGGTTCTCTATATTGTAGAATCCATCCAAATCGGAAGATGCCCCCTTTTTTAAATCGGGAAAAAAAATTGTTGCACCTATAACACTCTCTCCCGAGGTCTTATCAATGATGGTTCCCTCTAGATGAGCGCCTTTGGTTTGTGCTGCTGAATAGTTGAATTTGAGAGTTGTCAGTAGTAAAAGAGTTGATAATAATAGGTTTCTCACTGTAATTTTTTTTTATATTTACGGTGGCAAAAGTATCGAGCCGATGTTAACAATCAGATAAGAAATTATTAAGAAATTCTTACGACAAAAGGTATTGATGTGGTGATTAATCAAACTTGACATAGATTTGCAACGTAAATCAAATAACAGAAAAGCAAGATGAAAAAAAAGAGAGTTCTTGTGGTAGACGACGAAGAGGATTTATGCGAAATTCTGAGTTTTAACCTCAGAAACGCAGGATTCGAAGCAGATGTGGCTCACTCTGCAGAGGATGCCTACGCCAAACTTAAGAACAATTACGATATTCTCCTGCTGGATGTAATGATGGGGGCTATTTCGGGGTTTAAGTTGGCCGAGCTTGTAAGGGAAGACTACTCCAGAGATGTGCCAATAATTTTTATTACGGCTAAAGATCAGGAGGCAGACAAATTAAAAGGGTTCGGACTAGGGGCAGATGATTATATATCAAAGCCATTCTCAATTAAAGAGGTTATTGCAAGGGTGAATGCAGTGCTATCTAGAAGCACCTTCTCTAACCAAGAGAGTAACAGCACTTATAATCAAGACGATAGTATTATAAAATTTGGTAATCTGGTTATTGACAACTCAGGTAAATCTGTAAAAATTGATGATAAAGATGTTAAGCTCACTAAAAAAGAGTTTGAGATATTGTCGATATTAGCCGGTCAACCTGGAAAGATATTCTCCAGATCCAATATTCTAGACTCTGTGTGGCAGAATGAATCCTTTGTTCTTGAGAGGACAGTAGATGTACATATTGCCCGTTTAAGAAAAAAAATTGAGCCCTATGGTGCTGCCATTTTGAATAGATCGGGATACGGTTATTGTTTCGAACCAGATGAGATTCAGTTATAAATACAAGATTCTCTCCTATTTTCTTTTAGTTCTAACAGCTGCCAGTCTGCTGTTTACACTCATTGTTTTAAATAGAGAGAGCTCTATGAAGGTAGAGGGTATGGTACTGGGAATGAAGCCATATGCCGATATTATCTACAGGAGCATAGAGGGGAGCAGTAGCGCAGCAGAGATTAAAGAGGCGGTAGAGAAAAACAACCATCTTCTCCCTCAAAATATTAGAGTAACAGTATTAGATCATGATGCCTGGGTTCTGTACGATAACTTAACACACAAAGACTCTATCACAGATAATCATCTGGATAGACCCGAGCTTGAAGAGGCCTCGCAGAAGGGGAAGGGTGTATCTCTTCGTTACTCATCTACTCTTGGGGGGAGGTATCTTTACTACGCTGTAAAATACCCCGATTATTTTGTTAGGACGGCTCTGGAGTACGACTCCTATGTCTACCCTGCACTAAAATCAGATAAAACATGGCAGATTTATATCCTTCTTGTTCTCTTTTTATCTGCAATAGTACTGGTTTACATAACCCGTAAAATCAACAAACCATTTGCAGCACTCAAAGAGTTTATAGACAAGGTTAAGCACGGCGAGGAGAATTACGACACTGTAAGGTTTCCAAAAGATGAGATGGGCGAGCTGGGCGAACAGATTATCTCTACTTTTGTGCAACTCGAGAATACAAAAAAGTACAAACAGCAACTCACTCATAATGTTGCGCATGAATTAAAAACTCCGGTAACAGGAATAAGGGGCTATCTGGAGACACTTTTACAACAGGAGAATATTGAGCAGAGTCAGGCAAGATTTTTTCTGGAAAGGGCATATGCACAAACTCTGAGACTATCTGCAATTGTGAACGACATGTCTATACTCAACAAGATAGAGGAGGCCGCAGATAAATTCGATTATGAGCAGATTAATATCCATGATTGTTTAAAGGAGATAGAGAGTGATCTCCTGTTCAGAATGGAGGAGAGGGGGGTAAAGTTCTTCTCTGAGGTGAGTAGGGATTTAGTTTTGGAGGGTAACTACATGCTTATATACTCCCTTTTCAAAAATCTTATAGACAACTCTATAGATCATGGCGGGAGCGGAATAGAGATACACATTAAAGAGATGGGAGTATCGGGCAACGAGATTCTATTCTCTTATTACGATACAGGAAAAGGGGTCTCTGAAAACCATATTCACAGGATATTCGAGAGGTTCTACAGAGTTGAGAAGGGAAGAAGCAGAAAGAGCGGAGGTAGCGGCCTGGGTCTCTCTATTGTCAGAAATTCAGTTTTGCTGCACAGAGGGAGAATCTCTGTCAAGAACAGACCCGAGGGGGGGCTTCAGTTCGACTTCACACTTGCTCTCAAGTTAGAGTAATCAGTGCATACTTACACCAATCAGGTGCATAAACTCCTCTCTTGTTCTCATGTCTTTAAGAAAAGCTCCGGTAAAGGCCGATGTGGTGGTTACAGAGTTCTGTTTCTGAACTCCTCTTATTTGCATACACATGTGAGACGCCTCTATAACTACAGCCACTCCAAGTGGATTCAATGTGTGTTGAATGCAGTCTCTTATTTGAACTGTTAACCTCTCCTGTACCTGCAATCGTCTTGAGAATGCCTCAACCACCCTTGCAATTTTGCTTAAGCCGGTTATGTATCCGTTTGGAATATATGCTACATGTGCCTTTCCGTAAAATGGCAACATATGGTGTTCGCACATTGAGTAGAGATCTATATCTTTTACCAAAACCATCTGTTGATACTCCTCCTTGAATTTTGCAGAGTTAAGTATTGCAGCACCGTCTAATTGATAGCCCTGGGTAAGAAACTGAAGGGATCTGGCTACTCTGATAGGGGTAAGGCCCAAACCCTCTCTGTTAGGGTCCTCTCCTATCAGTCTTAGAATCTCTTTATAGTGACCGGCCAGCTCCTGAGTAACATCCTCGTCGTAATGCTCTATCTTTGTATATGCCATAATATTTGTATAATTTCGTATTAAATTCAAATTTTGCGCAATATTACAAAAAAAGAGTTAAAATAATGAGAATACTAATCACTGCAGCAGAAGAGGAGGAGCTGATTACTGCCAGACAGGCATACAATTCACTCACTAAAGAGGAGCAGTACCGTCTTGAGATTACTTGGATGCTCACAGGTATAGGAACAACCTCTACAAGCTACAGACTTACAAAGATACTTAATACCTCTTCGGAGAGGTTCCATCTTGCAGTTAACATTGGAATTGCCGGTAGTTTTGGGCCGGAGTTCTCTATAGGAAAGGTTGCAAGGATAGAGAAAGAGTTTTTTGGAGATCTCGGTTTTGAAACATTCACAGGGTTTCAAACTCTTTTTGACTACAAAATACTGGATGCAAACACACATCCATTCATAAACGGAGCGCTTCACTCACCTGCACTATCCAACGAACTGGAGGATGCTCTATCTGTATACTCCAAAGCCACTGCAGTTACAGTACAGACAGTGAGCGGATTACCTGGCAAAAAAGAGCAACTTCAAAAAGATTTCAAGCCACAAATCGAGAGCATGGAGGGGGCGGCATTTTTTTATGTGTGCTCATTAGAAAAGGTCCCTTTCCTGGAATTAAGATCTGTTTCGAATGAGGTTGGAGAGAGAGACAGGTCTAAGTGGAACATTCCGCTTGCACTTGACTCATTAAGGGATGCTGTTAAAGTTGTGCTCACTGCTTTAGCAAAATGAGATTAAAAATCGCATACTCTCCATGTCCCAACGACACGTTTGCTTTTCACGCTATAGCAAACGGATTGATAGATTTGGAGGGTATCGAACCTGAGATTATATTGGCAGATGTAGAGCATCTCAATAGAGGTGCCTGCAATGAAAGTTATGATGTATGCAAGTTAAGTTATCACGCCTTTTTCATGCTCTCCCAAAAATACTCAATGTTAACCTGCGGAAGTGCTCTGGGCAGAGGCAACGGCCCTCTCTTTGTCACAAACAGGAGGGAGCTCTGGAATATTGATACTCAATTTGCTAAAAAAGAGTTGAAGGAGAGTGGGGTTCTGATTCCGGGCCAAATGACCACAGCTGCACTTCTTCTCAAAATTGCCTATCCGTGGATTAATTCTGTTAAAGAGATGCTGTTTTCAGATATAGAGAGAGAGCTTTTAGAGGGTAGAGTCGGTTATGGAGTTCTTATTCACGAGGGTAGGTTTACATACCAAGACAAAGGGCTTCTGCTCATCTCCGACTTAGGCGAGCTATGGCAGAAGATGAGCGGATTACCTGTACCGTTGGGAGGTATTGCAGTATCTAAAAATTTGGATATCAATACTGCAGAAAAAGTTGGAAGGGTATTGAAGAGGAGCATAGAATTTGCCTTTAAGAACCCTCGATTGTCTGAGGAGTATGTGAAGCTTAATGCGCAAGAGATAGATTTAGAAGTAATTAAAAAACATATAGAGCTATTTGTAAACGAAGAGACTCTAGAGATATCCAATGAGGGGAGAAGAGCTATATATACTCTTTTTAAAAGAGCATCAGAAATTAATCCGCAAATAAGGTACAGAGAGAATATATTTATTTTATAGCTTTGTAATTTAAAAACCGACAAAATGGAGAAGGAGATCATCAGAATAAAGGGGATCAAGAAGTTCTACAAAGTGGGCAACCAAGAGGTAAGAGCCCTTAACGGAGTAGACATAATTATCCATAAAAACGAATATGTAGCAATTATGGGCCCATCCGGCTCGGGAAAATCTACAATGATGAATATTCTCGGATGCCTCGACAGCCCTACCGATGGCTCCTATATTCTCAATGGTACAGATGTATCTAAAATGGATGACAACGAACTTGCCGAGGTTAGAAACAAAGAGATTGGGTTTGTTTTTCAGTCTTTCAACCTTCTTCCCAGGTATACAGCCCTAGACAACGTTGCACTTCCACTTATCTACTCGGGAGACGGAAAGGCAGAGAGAGACAGAAGAGCTAAGGAGACCCTTGCCAGCGTAGATCTTACAGATAGAATGCACCACAAGCCAAACGAGCTTTCGGGTGGTCAAAGACAAAGAGTTGCAGTAGCCAGAGCTCTTGTAAACAAACCTTCAATCATACTTGCCGATGAGCCAACAGGGAATTTAGACTCTAAAACATCTATAGACATAATGAAACTTTTTGCCGATATTCACAACCAGGGCAACACTATTATTGTTGTAACCCATGAAGAGGATATTGCAAAGCATGCAAGAAGAATTATTCGCCTTAGAGATGGTGTGATTGAATCCGACGAGGCGAATATCAACCCGGTAAACTATAACTAGTGAGCATTTAAAATGAAGGTATATACAAAGACAGGAGACAAGGGGCAGACATCTCTTGTTGGTGGCACAAGGGTAAGTAAAGACGACCCAAGAGTGAATGCCTATGGAAATGTAGATGAATTGATTTCACACATAGCACTTATCAGGGCAGATGCCTACGGCAAACCATACCACTCCAACCTTAGGAGAATTCAGGCCAATTTGATGCTGATTGCAGCCCATCTGGCCTCAGACGAAGCGGCCTCCAAGAAGTTAAAGCCATTCGATATAGATGAGATCTCTTTTCTTGAACATCAGATAGATGAGATGACCGAGCAGCTGCCGCCTCAAAATGCCTTTATCCTTCCTGAAAGACCAAGGGTGTCGGCCGAATGTCATATTGCAAGAACCGTATGCCGAAGAGCAGAGAGGTCTGCAATTGTGGTTATGCTGGAACCAAGACTTGAGATACCTGTAAAGTATCTAAACCGTCTTTCAGACTACCTCTACGTCTACGCCAGATTTTTGGCCATGAATGATGGGGTTGGCGACGATTTCTGGCATCAATAGAGTTGATAATTAAAAATTATTGACTATCTTCGCACACTATTTTTTATCTTAATTTCAAGTACTTAATTATTAATCATTTGTGCTATGTATTGGACACTTGAACTTGCATCAAAACTGGAAGATGCTCCATGGCCGGCTACTAAAGAGGAGTTGATTGATTACGCTACACGTTCGGGAGCACCTTTGGAGGTGATAGAAAATCTTGAAGATCTCGACGATGACGGGGAGGTGTACGACAGTATAGAGGATATCTGGCCCGACTACCCAAGCAAAGAGGACTTCTTCTTTAATGAGGAGGAGTATTAATATAGTCAGCAATGAAGATAATAATTGCGGGTGCCGGCGAAGTGGGCAGTCACCTTGCAAAAATGCTCAGTAATGAGTACCACGATCTTACGATCATAGATAATGACGAATTAAGGCTAAACAGAGTATCTGAAAGTTCAGATGTGATTACTGTCTTCGGCTCTCCAACATCAATCAAAACGTTGGCGTATGCAGGAGCGGCAAAGGCCGATCTCTTTATAGCAGTAAGCCCCTCACAGGAACAGGATGTAAATCT
Source organism: uncultured Muribaculaceae bacterium (assembly GCA_964469965.1). Taxonomy (GTDB): domain Bacteria; phylum Bacteroidota; class Bacteroidia; order Bacteroidales; family UBA932; genus Bact-08. The sequence goes on from CAYYAM010000028.1 coordinate 17,287, forward strand.
GATTAGTGCTCTTTTGGCTAAAAAGATGGGAAGCGCCAAAGTTACGGCGAGAATCAACAACGACGAATATCTTCAGAATGAGAATAAGCTCCTCTTTACCGACATGGGTATAGATCTGCTTTTTTATCCCGAAAAAATTGCATCACACGAGATTATCGATCTGCTGAAGCAGACTGGAACCTC
>CAYYAM010000028.1:17569-27778 GCA_964469965.1 uncultured Muribaculaceae bacterium
AGACTCATGATTGTTGGTGGAGGAAGGATTGGCGAGATGGTTGCTAAAAAACTGGAGAACACCGTAGATTATATAAAACTTATAGAGCGCAGGCGCGATAGATGCGACGAGCTGAACGAAAGATTGGGAAAGACGCTTGTAATCAATGGAGACGCCAGGAACACCGATCTGTTAATCGAGGAGGATGTTAATGATTTTGACGCATTTGTAGCTGTAACCAGCAGTTCGGAGACCAATATACTCTCTTGTGTAATGGCTAAGAAGATGGGAGTTGCAAAGACAATAGCAGAGGTTGAGAACATAGATTATATTAAACTTGCAGAAGGGATGGGGGTAGATGCCGTAATTAATAAGAAACTGATTACAGCAAGCCGTATTTTTAGATTTACCCTCTCTAATAAAGTGCAATCTATTAAGTGTCTTAATGGTTCCGATGCAGAGATTCTTGAATTTATAGTAAACCCCAACAGTACAATTACCAGAGATAAAATCAGGAATCTGGGTTTCCCGAAAGATGCCATAATAGGCGGTGTAATCAGGGGGAATAACAGCTTTATTGCGCTTGGCGATACCGAGATAAAACCATACGACAGAGTTGTGGTGTTTGCATTGCCTTCTGCGCTTAAAAAGGTTAACAAATTCTTTGTTTAACTATATAATCTCTAACAAAAATTGGCTTTCATCATAACAATTTATTACCTTTGCCCAACTTTTTAAAAAATGAATTGTTATGGAGAGATTTAGTTTCGCTACCAGCGGAAAGAGCCGTACAGAGCACGACCTTCTGGGTTACAAAGAGGTTCCGGCAGAGGCGTTGTTTGGAATTCAAACACTAAGGTGTATCGAGAATTTCGATATCAGTAGAGATTATCTTTCGGAGTATCCCGAGTTCACAAAGGCGCTTGGTATTGTAAAAATGGGAGCAGTATTGGCAAATCACGAACTAGGGCTCATAAATGATGAGATTAAGGATGCCATTGTTGAGGCCTGCAAAGAGCTGATGGATGGCAAACACCTGGAGCACTTCCCTATAGACATGGTTCAGGGTGGAGCAGGAACAAGCGTTAACATGAACGCCAACGAAGTTATTGCAAACAGAGCTTTGGAGATAATGGGAAGAGAGAAGGGTGAGTATCAGTACTGCAGTCCAAACGATCATGTTAACATGGCACAATCTACAAATGATGCATACCCAACCGCAATGCACATTGGTCTGTATTTAACTCACTTCCATGTTAGAGAGGCACTCCTTGCTATTATTGAGTCTTTCGAAAAGAAGGAGAAGGAGTTTGCTCACGTTATTAAGATGGGAAGAACTCAGCTGCAAGATGCTGTCCCAATGACTCTGGGTCAGAGCTTTGGAGCGTATAGATTTGCAATGAAACATGAGTTAAGCAGATTAGAGAAGGCAGCAAAGGAGCTATTGTTCATTAATATGGGTGCCACGGCAATCGGTACGGGAATCACATCGGAGCCGGGTTATGCCGAGGCGTGCATCAAACATATTAGAGAGATAACCGGATGGGACATAAGACTGGCAGAAGATCTGGTTGAAGCAACCAACGATACTTCGAGTATGGTCTTCTACGCATCTGCACTTAAGATGATTGCAATCAGACTATCAAAAATATGTAACGACCTTAGAATCCTCTCATCGGGTCCAAGGGCAGGTCTTGCAGAGATTAACCTACCTCCTAAACAGCCGGGATCTTCAATAATGCCCGGAAAGGTAAATCCTGTAATCCCCGAGGTGGTAAATCAGGTTTGTTTTAAAGTTATTGCAAATGAGATGGCTGTCTCGTTAGCTTCCGAGGCGGCTCAACTTGAGCTAAACGTAATGGAGCCGGTAATGGTTCATAGTATTGTTGAGTCGAGCGACTGGCTCATTCGTGCCCTGGACACACTAAGAGTTGAGTGTATAGACGGCATCATTGCCAACGAATCTAACTGCCGCCACTATGTAGAGCACTCTATTGGAATAGTGACTGCCCTTAAGCCGTTCATAGGTTATGAAAACTGTTCGGAGATAGCAAAAGAGGCACTTAAGACAGGTGGAAGTGTTTACAACCTGGTTATGGAGAAAGGTCTCCTTACAAAAGAGCAACTCGATACCATACTGGATCCTAAGCATATGGTTAAACCTACAAAGATTACCTTATAATTTATTCCTATACTTTAATCTTCAGGCCGGCCGAACAAGTTTCGTTGCCGGCCTGATTTTGATTAACTTTGCGGCATGGCAACTATTTTACAGGCAAACAAACTATCTAAAAGGTACGGAGATAAAATCCTATTCGAAGAGCTCGATCTTAATATAAATGAAGGAGATAAGGTTGCGCTTATTGCCCCAAACGGCACAGGCAAAAGCTCTCTGCTAAAAATTATTGCCGGGGTAGACTCTCCCGATTTAAATTCAAACGGAGAGTATGGCTTTGTAAAGATTTTCAATAGTACCGGAGTGGCATATCTGCAACAGGAGCCACAATTCGATCCTCAAAATACAATGTTTGAAGAGGTTTTCTCCAGCAAGGAGGAGATCTCGTTAATCACACTTGAATATGAGCGGGCTTTAATCTCTGGAGACGCATCCAAAATAGGTGCAGCATCAAGAGAGATGGATAGAATAGATGGTTGGCAGTACGAGCTCAAGATAAAGCAGATACTCTCGTCACTTAAACTCGATAATATAAACTATAAAATGGGTGAGCTATCGGGCGGTCAAAGAAAGAGGGTAGCTATTGCCAAGATGATGATTAGCGGAAGTAACTTTATTGTTATGGATGAACCTACAAATCACCTTGATTTGGAGATTATTGAGTATTTAGAGGATTACCTCTCAAGGGGTAAAGTCACCCTCTTAATGGTAACCCACGACAGGTACTTTCTAGACAGGGTTTGTAACAAGATTGTAGAGCTGGAGAACGGATCGCTCTTTACATACGATGGAAACTACTCATACTTTCTGGAGAAGAGAGAGGAGAGGGTTCAAATTTTTAATACAGAGACAGAAAGGGCTAGAAATTTATTCAGAACAGAGCTGGATTGGATGAGAAGAATGCCTCAGGCAAGGGGTACTAAAGCAAAATATAGAGTAAATGCATTTTATGATCTTAAAGAGAGGGCAAATCATAAAATATCAAATGATAAGGTTAAAATAGACACCGCGTCATCTAGATTGGGGAAAAAGATAATAAACTGTAAAGGTGTATCTCATAGTTGGGGTGAGGTAGTTACTATTGATCATTTTACATATAATTTCTCGAGAGGTGAAAAGATTGGTCTTGTGGGGGCTAACGGTGTAGGAAAAAGTACCTTTTTGGATGTTATTACCGGAGCCGTACAACCTGCAAGCGGTGAAATAGACCATGGAGAGACTGTGGTTTTTGGATATTACAGGCAGGATGGCCTTCTGTTCAACCCCTCAGACACAGTTATAGATGCTGTAAGAGATATTGCCGAAGTTGTTACCCTTTCCGACGGCTCGGTTATGGATGCAGGAAGACTCCTTACAAGGTTTCTCTTCCCACACTCAATGCACAACACAAAAATTGAGAAACTCAGCGGTGGAGAGAAGAGAAGACTTTACCTTGTTACGATTCTAATGAGAAGTCCAAATTTTTTGATTTTAGACGAACCCACAAACGATCTGGATATCATGACTCTTAACATACTGGAGGAGTACCTCGAGAGTTTTAAAGGGTGTGTAATAATTGTCTCTCACGATAGATTCTTTCTGGATAAAATTGCACATCATCTGTTTGTATTTGAGGGCAATGGTCTAATACGCGACTATGTGGGCAAATACTCGGAATATCGCGATTTAATCAAGGCAAAGCAATCTGACAATAAAGAGGTTGCAGCAAACAACACTCAAATTGGATCCTCAAAAAAACAGGAGAAGAGGGAGGATAAAGGAGATAGACTCACATATAAAGAGAGGCAAGAGCTGGAGTTGGTTGAGCAGGAGATAGAGAAAATAGAAAAAGAGAAGAGCAGTCTAGAGACTGCCCTTAACTCCGGTGAGTTATCCCCCTCCATTTTGATGGAGAGCTCTCAAAGATACTCTGTAGTCCTTAGGCGTTTAGAGGAGCTTGAATACCGATGGCTTGAGCTCTCAGAGAAGAGGGTTTAGCGTGTTAGCTTCTTATATTTGAACCTTTTAGGAGTTATGTCACCAAGACGTCTCTTCTTGTTCTCTTCATACTCCGAGTATGTCCCCTCAAAGAAATAGACTTTTGAGTCTCCCTCAAATGCCAAAATATGTGTTGCAATTCTGTCTAGGAACCATCTGTCGTGCGATATAATAACGGCACAGCCGGCAAAGTTCTCCAACCCCTCTTCCAAAGCTCTTATTGTGTTAACATCTACATCGTTGGTAGGTTCGTCTAACAGAAGTACATTTGCCTCCTCCTTTAATGTGAGTGCCAGATGCAATCTATTCCTCTCACCTCCCGAAAGTATTCCGCAAAGCTTCTCTTGGTCGGCTCCCGAAAAGTTAAATCTGGAGACATATGCTCTTGCATTTATATCTCTATTTCCCAATCTTACAAATTCGGAGTTGCTGGATATGGTCTCATAGACACTCTTGTCGGGGTCTATAGATCTGTGTTGTTGATCTACGTAAGCTGTCTTTACGCTCTCTCCCACATTGAAAGATCCGCTGTCGGGTTTCTCTATACCCATTATGAGTCTGAATAGGGTTGTCTTACCCGCGCCATTTGGTCCAATCACCCCTACAATACCGGCAGGTGGAAGACTAAAGGCAAGATCCTCAAAAAGAACTCTATCGCCATAACTCTTTGTTACGCCTGTTGCCTCAATTACCTTATCTCCGAGTCTTGGGCCATTAGGGATAAAAATCTCCAACTTCTCCTCTTTAGATCTTCCGTCTTCGTTGAGCATCTTTTCGTATGCACTAAGCCTGGCTTTAGACTTTGCATGTCTGGCTTTGGGTGCCATTCTCACCCACTCCAGCTCCCTCTCCAGAGTTTTACGTCTCTTACTCTCCTGCTTCTCCTCTTGAGCAAGTCTCTTAGATTTTTGGTCTAGCCACGAAGAGTAGTTCCCCTTCCAAGGTATACCCTCACCTCTGTCCAGCTCAAGAATCCATCCGGCCACATTGTCTAGGAAGTAGCGGTCGTGTGTTACAGCAATCACAGTGCCCTTATACTGTTGTAAATGCGCCTCAAGCCACTGTATACTCTCTGTATCTAGGTGGTTGGTTGGCTCATCTAGCAGCAGAACATCGGGTTCTCGCAGCAGTAGACGGCAAAGAGCTATCCTCCTTTTCTCACCTCCGCTCAGATGTTTAACAAGGGCTTCGGGGTCGGGACACTGGAGGGCATCCATCGCCTTTTCAAGTTTTGAGTCTATATCCCAACCGTTAACATGCTCAATTTTATCTGTAAGCTCCCCCTGAAGATTAATGAGTCTATTCATCTCATCGTCGTCCATGGGCTCCAGAAATTTTGCATTTACCTCTTCGTACTGCTTAAGCAGATCTACTATCTCATGCACACCCTCTTTAACAATATCTATTACCCTCTTACTATCATCCAGCTGTGGCTCCTGCTCCAGATATCCTACTGTATATCCCGGTGCCCAAACCACATCTCCTTGGTATGACTTCTCTACTCCGGCAATAATTTTTAATAGGGTAGATTTACCCGAGCCGTTCAGACCTATAATACCAATTTTTGCTCCGTAAAAAAAAGAGAGGTATATATCCTTTAAAATTGCTTTATTGTTGTTCGGCAGTATTTTACCTACGCCGTTCATTGAAAATATTATCTTTTCGTCTGCCATTATAATTTTGATTTGTGGCAAAGATAATATCATATTATCTGTTTCCCAACTTATAGAGAAGTGTGTCTAAATACATAACAGATAAAATTGAATCTCTCTGTTTTAAAAGATTTAAGGTGTGCACTTTAAACTCCTCTCTGTTAGAATTTTTAATAGGATCTGCCGGTGGAGCCTCCATCTTTAGAGGGTTGATAGGGGTTCCGTTTTTCCACACTCTAAAATCGAGATGCGGTCCGGTAGAGAGCCCCGTACTTCCCACATATCCTATAACTTCGCCCTGCCTTACCCTCTTGCCCACAGTAAGCCCTTTGGCAAATCTCGAGAGGTGCAGATATGCAGTTGTATATGTTGAGTTATGCCTTATTTTTACAGTATTTCCACCTGCTCCCACATACCCTCTCTGTATCACTACACCGTCTCCAATACTCATAACCTCTGTTCCTGTTGGAGCTGCATAATCAACTCCGGTATGAGGCCTTACTACTCTGGTTACAGGGTGCCTTCGTGCGTGGGTAAAGCCCGATGATACTCGTGTAAAGCTTAAAGGGGCCTTTAAGAAGGCCTTTCTTAAGTTCTCCCCCTCTCTGCTCCAGTACTGAACAGATTCGTCCTGTATAAACCGAATCGCCTCAAAACTTCTGCCTCCATGGTTAAATACAGCGTAATGAACTGCTCCCACACCAATAAAGCTATCTCCGGCGTAAAGCTCCTCGTAGAGAGCATAAAAGGAGTCTCCCCTCTGTAATCCAAAGAAATCTATTGTCCATGAGTAGATATCACTTAACCGTATTGCCAAAATTGTAGGTAGGTTGGAGGCAGCCAGGTCACTCCACAAAGAGGTGTTTATTGTTGCCGATGCGTACCTCAATCTTCTAACAGTCTCTCTGTTAGAAACCACAACAGATATTGAGTCGTGAACACCGAATGTCACAAATCTTGTTTTGGTGTCCTCATATACAAGGTAAGCAAGCTTTTTCTCTTCGCCCTTTGTATAGAAGGCCCTATAGCTGTTTCCTATCTTGATTGTTTTAAGATCAAACACCCCTCTGGATGCCTGGCTTAGTGAGTAAGCATCGGACTGTGACGCCCCAAGTCTTACAAGCAGAGTAGTAAAAAAGTCTCCCCTCTCTACCCTCCCCTCAATTGACTCAAACTCAGATATAGGGAATCCAAATTCATAGATTTCTGCTTCTGGCAATTCGGTATCAGAAACTGTAACGGAGCTCTCCTCTCTTTTACATGAAAAAGCTGTAAAAAGTATAAGTAAACATATCAATCTCAACATGGCTCTAGTTTTTTGCTTTTTCAAAGATAATTTTTAATTCAATTAATGTTAATAATATTGTGGAAAAATTTGTAAAAAAATGTAATAAAATGGAAAAGATTCTTTAAATTTGCCTTAGTCAAAAAATGGTAAAAAAGGTCTTAATGGTAAAGTTTATTGGAGAATATGTTGCTAAGATAGATGACAAAGGGAGAGTGGTTTTCCCTTCGTCTCTAAAGGCAATGATATCATCCGAGGGAGACCTTAGATTTGTAATTAAGAGAGACCTATTCTTCAACTGTTTGGAGATGTACACCTACGAAGAGTGGACACGACAGTCTGAAGAGGTAAAATCTAGACTTAATTTCTTTAAAAAGGAGCATGCTCTTTTCTGGAGGGAGTATATGAGAGACCGCGCTCTTGTAGAGCCGGACGAAAAGCTGGGAAGAATTTCAATCCCTAAAAGACTTCTCGACGAAATAGGGGTCGACAAAGAGATCCTTTTCGCAGGCAATGATCACAAAATTGAGATTTGGGCCAAAGCGAGTTATCTGCAAGATAGATTGCCCGGAGGTGATTATTCTGAGTTAGCTGAGAAAATCTTAGGATAATAAATTGGTTATGAGTGCATACCACATACCTGTACTACTTGAAGAGAGTGTATCGGCCCTTGCGTTAAAAAGGGGCGGGGTATACGCCGATGTAACATTTGGGGGTGGAGGGCATAGCAGACTTATTCTTGAGAAGATGCATAAAGAGTCGCGACTAATAGCTATGGACAGGGATAGTGAAGCTCTAGAAAATGCACCAAAAGACAAAAGGTTAATTTTAGTACACAACAACTATAGATTTCTGTCAAACTATGTAAGATACCATGGTTTTGATAAGTTAGACGGAATACTGGCAGATCTTGGGGTCTCCTCTCACCAGTTCGACACAGAGGAGAGAGGCTTCTCGTTCAGATTCGACTCCCCTCTGGATATGAGGATGAATACGCTGGCTAAGCATACTGCTGCTGATATTTTAAATAGTTATCAAGAGGAGAGTATCGCAGATATTCTCTATAAATACGGCGAGGTTGAGAAGAGCAGGCGTATAGCCCAACTTATATGCAGAGAGAGGGAGAAGAGCGAGATAAAGACAACGGGCCACCTGAATACTCTTCTGGCCCCGGTTCTTCCAAAGTTCTCCGAACACAAATATCTGGCAAAAATCTATCAGGCACTCAGAATTGAGGTAAATGAGGAGATGAGGGCACTGGAGCTTTTTCTGGATAGCACTAAAGATATCCTAAAAAGCGGAGGTATTCTGGCTGTAATCACTTACCACTCTCTGGAGGACAGGATGGTAAAAAACCTGATCAAGAGCGGCAATACATCCGGCGAGGTGGTGAAGGACATCTATGGAAGATTTGACTCTCCCTTCGAACCGGTGTCAAAGAGGCCGATTCTTCCAACGGAGGAGGAGATCTCTTCAAACACACGGGCAAGGAGCGCAAAGCTCAGGGTAGCAAAAAAACTTTAGACTAAACACTTAAACTATGGCAAAAAGAAACTGGATGAACGAAATTCTCGGCGGTCAGATTCTGCTTCACAGCGGAATACTGCAGCACGCCAGCTACGTTATCTTCGTTTTTGCACTGATTATAGTTTATATAAGTATAAACTTTGGCATTGAGAGAAGTTTACTAACCGAAAGAAGAAACCAAAGAGAGCTTAAGCATCTTAAATCTGACTACACCAGCAAATCGGCAAAGTTGCAGTACTACAGCAAGCGAGCAGAGGTAGAGAAGAGACTTATAGAGCTTAACTCTTCTCTTAAAGCACCGATAGATCCGCCACAAAAAATTGAGATAGAAAAATAAAAAAACAGCAAATGGAGGGCTTAATAAAACGGGTATATATAATCTACTTTCTTCTTATTATTCTAGCTTTAAGAATAATATGGAGAGTTATATACCTGCAGTATTTTGCCGAGATTAAAACTACAGATATAGATATATCCTTCCGACAAGAGGAGATAGAGGCCAACAGGGGGAGTATTCTTGCACATGACGGAAGGCCTCTCTCTGCGTCTGTTCCATACTATCAAATAAGAGTTGACCTTGTTGTCCCCTCCGACCCTCTCTTTAATGGGAGTGTAGATGCTCTGGCATCTGCTTTGGCAGCATTCTTTAAAGACAAAAGCGCCATGGCGTATAAAGCCGAGTTGGTCACTGCCAGGAGAGAGAAGAAGAGGTATAAAGCAATTGGAAACAGGTTGGTAGACTACACCGAAATGCTCAAGATAAAAGAGTTCCCAATCTTTAGAGAGGGGGCTGTAAGGGGTGGGTTCATTGCAGAGCAAAGAAACAGAAGAAACAACCCATACGGTAGACTTGCTTACAGAACAATAGGTTTTATAAATACACAGGGAGTGGGCGTGGGTATTGAGGGGAGTTATGACTTTTATCTTAAAGGGAAGCCGGGAAGGCAGACCGTAAGAAAGATGCTTGGAGGAGAGTGGGTGCCTGTTGCAGGTGAGGAGACCGTTCAACCAAGCGATGGTTATGACATTGTAACAACACTCAATATAGATATACAGGAGGCAACCGAAAGTGCACTCAGGCAGCAGCTCTCTCTTTCCAATGAGTTTGAGGGGGCCACTGCTATAGTAATGGAGGTAAAAAGTGGAGCAATAAGGGCTATTGCAAACATGAAGAAGGAGAGTAACGGAACGTTCGATGAGTCATATAACTATGCAATAGGACATGCAACAGAGCCGGGATCTACATTCAAATTAGTGACTCTGGCCGCACTTATAGAGGATGGATATGTAACTCTCAGCACACCGGTAGATGCCGGAAATGGCCAGTGGCGATACAGTACCGCCAACTATAGCGACGTAACAAGGGGGGGCTATGGTTTAATTGATGTGCAAAAAGCATTTGAAAAATCATCTAACGTTGCTTTTGCAAAATTGGCTGTTGAACACTATGCAAACAATGAGAGACGGTTTGTTGAGAGAATAATGAATATGAAGATTACAGAGAGATTCAACCTAGATATTCTGGGCGAGGCAAGAGCTGTGGTGTACGCTCCCGGAGATGCTCTGTGGTCTAAGGTCTCTATACCCTCTATGTCTATTGGATACTCAACTCT
>CAYYAM010000029.1:0-26190 GCA_964469965.1 uncultured Muribaculaceae bacterium
TTATAATGAGTTGTATATACCAAAAGGAAGATCCTTTTCACTTATTTTAAGCGATGGATCTAAGGTTTGGCTTAATGCAGAGAGTTCAATAAGATACCCTGTAACATTCAATAATTCAGAGAGGATTATAGAGCTTAGGGGTGAGGCATTTTTTGATGTCAAGCACGACCCCTCTCGTCAATTTATAGTTAAAACAAACGACTACCAAGTAAGAGTTTTAGGTACAAAATTCAATATCAGCTCTTACCCCGATGAGCAGTTTACTGCAACCACACTTGTATCTGGCTCTGTATCAGTTGGAGCGGAGGTCGATTATACTATAAAGCCGGGAGAGCAGCTTAAGTTTAATAAAAGTTCAAAAATTGCACAAATATCTAAAGTAGATGTAGATATCTACACATCTTGGATAGATAACAAGCTTATAATGGATCAATTAACACTAGAAGAGGTGTTTAAGATTCTAATGAGAAGATACGACATAGATGTTTTCTATAGTAGAGAGGAGGCAAAATATGAGAAGTTCACCGGAAAGGTTCCTCTTAACGACAATCTTAATGTAATACTGGATCAGATATCTACAGTATCTAAAATTGATTTCCAGATAGAGAACAAGCTAATAGTTATAAAATTTAAAGAGTAATTACTTTTCAAATATAAACAATGAGTAAATTAAAATTTCTTCTGACTCTGGCAGCACTTTTTTTAGCGTTGGCATTTACACATACTGCTTATGCTCAAAAAGTTCAGATTAAAAACTTTAAGGTTGAAAATGCAACACTTGAAGAGTGTCTTAAGCAGATTGAGAGAGAAACCGGTATAGGGTACCTCTCTACAGGTGACGACATTAAAAAAATAAAAGGGATCACCTTTTCTGCCGTCAATGCCGATTTAGCAACAGTTCTCGACAAAATATTTGCCGGGACCAACCTTGCGTATCAGATTAAAAACAATGTAATTCTGATTACTAAAGCAAAGGCGCTGCCAGAATCGAACAAGGTGGCAGATTTGTCGCCCAAGAGTGCAGACTTAAGACTTACAATTATTGATTATGCCAGCAGAGAGCCAATTATTGGTGCCTCTGCTGTAATAAAACAGTATGGAATTTATGGAGCTGCCGATTTAGACGGAGTTGTAATTCTTAAGAATCTCCCAACGGGAACAGCAGCTATAGAGGTGCAGATGTTAGGATATGAAAATTATGTTGCTCAAGTTGTTATTGACTCTAATAAAGACTTGATAATAAGAATGAAACAAACATCTCTTGAGTTAGAAGAGGTTACTGTGGTTGCAAAAGCCAGTGCGGCGGGAACCTCAACCAGTTCAAAAATCGGACGACAGGCAATGGATCACCTACAGGCAACAAGCTTAAAAGATATAATGCAGTTAATTCCCGGGCAACTTTTAACCGGAGCAGGTAATATGACCTCTGCAGAGAAGGTTACAATCAGAACATTAAACACTTCAAGTGCGAATAATGCTTTTGGAACATCGATTCTTGTAGATGGTGTTCCAATTTCTGATAATGCCTCTCTGTCAGATAAAACAGCAATCAATACAACCGGAGGAACAGGTGTAGACCTTAGACAGATAGGAGCCGATAACATTGAATCGGTAGAGGTGATAAGGGGTATACCATCGGCAGAGTATGGCGATCTTGCATCGGGTGCTGTTATAGTTAACACAAAGGCGGGGTACACCCCATATGAGATTAGAACAAAGATAAACCCTGTAACATTTAACACCTCATTGGGAAAAGGTTGGAATTTTGGAAAGAGAGGTGGAAGCATGAATGTAAACCTCGATTATGCACAAGCATGGGGAGATCCAAGGCAAAAGACAACATCTTTCGATAGAATGTCGGGAGGTGTAACTTATACCAGAACCATAGGTAAACTTTGGTATACCAACACAAAAATCTCATTCAGCAATATCTTCGATCTAAGAGGAACAGATCCCGATGTTATAGCAGAAGGTACCGAGACTACACAGAAAAATAACTCTATAAGGTTAAGTCATAACGGAAGAGTTTCGGTAAATGCAAAATTGATGAGGACTCTCTCTTATTCATTAGGATACAGCCAATCTGTCACTGAGTCTAGGAGCTCTACAATAGTAGCCGCAGGAGGAGGATTGCCCATTATTACTTCAATGACTCCGGGTTATTACGAGGTTCCATACATAACTAACTCCTATAAAGCTTCGGGCGGAACAATCGGAAAGCCCAGAAGTTTTTTCTCTAAAGTATCAAATGCATTCTTTATAAATACCGGCAATCTCCACCAGAGGTTTAATATGGGAGTGGAGTATAGGGTTGAAGAGAATAAAGCAAGGGGATTTTATAACGACGATGAGGAGAAACCAATGCGTCCAAACAGCAATGGAAGACCTAGACCGTTTTACGATATCCCTACATTGAATCAATTCTCGGCATACATAGAGGATAATATCAATCTAAAATTAGGCGAAGGTAGATCATTCAAACTGCAGGCAGGGGTTAGATACGATATGCTTCAGCCGGGAAAACCAGAGCAGGTATCGTCTATATCGCCAAGATTAAACGCCTCTTTAAAGTTAGCCAACTGGGTAGAGCTTAGAGGAGGATGGGGGTAGAAACTCAAAAACACCCGGGCTATCTCACCTATATCCCGAACCAAGATACGTAGATAGAGAGGTTGCAAAGTATCTGCCTTCAGATATTCAAAGTCAGTTGGTTATGTATCAAACATATATTACATATGTTGAGAGGAATAATATGCTAAAAAATGCAACAAATACTAAAACTGAGATAGGTGCCGATTTCAAACTACCAAACGACATGACATTTTCTGTTGTTGCTTATAGAGATTACATGGCTAATGGATTTGGAAACTTTACCGACTTCACCACCTTTTTCTCTAACTACTATACTGCAGCAAAAGGCATAGTAGTAAAACCGGGTGAGAAACCCTCTATAGATTGGAGTAATCCATCAAGGGTAGATACCGTTTTTACCACTTCGGGTAGAGTTGGCAATACACAAGCCAGTCTGGATAGAGGGATTGAGTTTGACTTCTACTTTGGACAGATAAAAGCCATTAGAACATCGCTTTATTTGAGTGGAGCATATATGGAGAGCTCAAGCTGGACAAACGGGCCAAATTTTTCCAATCCTGTTGGAATCCTTCCCGGTTCGGTCTATGGACAAGGCGGGGCTAACACTCCTCCGTTTAAATTGGAGTACCCTACAGGCTTGCAGAGAGATATCAGCAGACGATTCAGCACTGTATTCAGAGCTGTGTGTAATATCCCTCAGATGAGAATGGTTGCATCGTTTAACGGTCAAGTGATCTGGTACACCTACTCGGTTAGCACTAACCAAAGGCAGGTACCAATCGGTTGGATTGACACAGATCTTACATACAATAAGATAACTCAGTCAATGTTAAATGATGAGAATTATAAAATTAAAGGGATACCACTTAAAGATCAGATTAGAGATCCAAAAGATACCAAAGCGGTAATTCAACCTCCAATCTGGTTGATTAGTGCAAGACTTACCAAGGACATTTCTAAATCGGTTGGCTTCTCATTTTTTGTAAACAATATGTTTTTCTACACACCATATCAATCGAGCAATGTATCGGGCACTCTCACAGAGAGGAACAGCGGAACATTCTCATTTGGCATGGAGCTATTCATTAAAATTTAGTCCTAGTTATGAAAAATTCAATAATAATACTTTTAATATCCATTCTCTCACTTAGCTGCACAAGAGAGGAGCCGGTGCAAATAAAAAACTTTAAGATAGATTTTCAATTGCCCGCGAATTTTAAACCAGGCATTAAGTATGCAGGTCAAGAGGTTGTCTTTACAAGCTCTGCTGCTACATATAAATTTACGACAGATGCATCGGGTGCTCTGGTTATTCCCCATATCATCCCCGATGAGTACACAATTACAACAAGTTGGGAGATATCGGGTTCGGCTTATAAAAATCTTATCAACGATAATGAAATGGTTGAAGATAAAGCCGCTGTTTTAATAAAGGCAGGAGTTACAAACTATCCTCTCTTTTCACAAAAGGAGCTAAAGATGGTTTTAGATAAGATAATAATGAGAAGTTTGCTGATATCTAAAGTCTATTTTTCGGGTACAAAAGACAACTCCAACAGGAACTATACTGTAGACTCTTTTGTAGAGATTTTCAACAACTCCGATGAAACCGTATATTTAGATGGTAAATATCTGGCTCTTGCAGAATCTGTATCACCTGCAGCTTATCTGGCAAAAGATAATCCAGACTTTATCTACACGAGACAAATCTGCCGTTTCCCTGGTACAGGCAACACTTACCCTTTAGATCCCGGAAAGAGTATTGTGATTGCAGCCAGAAATGCAAGAGACCACAGAACCAGTGCATCCTCATCTGTAGATCTCTCAAACGCCGATTTTGAGGTAAAAGATACCGACGGTACAGGCAACCCCGATATTAAAGCTCTTCCTGTAATTTCCAGCTCCACAGCTATTAAATTTCTAAACCTGATCTCTGGTGGTCCTAATGCAATATTTATTTTTGAGACCGAAGAGGATATATTCAGCTGGCCAGAGCTGTATGCTCCGGGAAAAACCTCAGGCGAGAGATTCAGAAGGGTTCCTGTCTCAACAGTTTTAGACGGTTTAGAGACACTAAAGAACAATGCAGGAACAGGTCCCGATGTCAATCTTAAAAGATTTCAGAATATTGTAGATGCGGGATTCTCATATATAAACGCTACAAGTGGATACACAAACGAGTCTATTGAGAGAAAAGTGGCGGGATTAGACGGCAATCGCTTAATCTTGAAAGATAGCAATAACAGCACTCAGGACTTTGTAGTGATTACAGGCCCTCAACCTAGAAAATATGACTCACCACAACTTCTTAACTAGTATATAATGAAAAGATTACTCTATATAATTCTGGCTTTAGCCACCCTTTCAAACCACGCATTCGGTTTTAGCAGGGATTCGCTTAACAACTACCCCAACTACAACAAGAGAGTTCTGCAAACTATAAGACAACAGTGGGGTGTCACAGATAACGCTGCAGGTATGACATTTGCCGATGTTTCTAAAGGTAGTTTTGCTACACTGGAGAGATATCTCTCTCAGGGAGATCATCACAGAGTTCAAGAGGGCTCCTCAAATAAAGGGCTAACCTTTTCAACAGAGAGGTACGATAAGTTTAACGATAAGATATTGGTTAGAGGGGCTTTCGCGTTTAACCTCAATAAAGAGTACGACAGGGCCTGGAGCGATGTGATAAATACTTACAATTCAAACCCTTTTATATACGGTAGCAGTGTTAGAGGCAACTATGAACAACAGAGATTCGACCTCAACCTTAAGCTATACTCCCGATTAAATGGTAGGTTCAATTATGGTCTGACTATAGATTATCATGTTTACGATATAGCCCGACAGAGAGATCCACGATCTAGAACCTATGCATTGGATTACTCGCTGATACCGGCAATTACATACTCTCTAAATAAAGTAAGTACTATAGGGCTCAACTTGTTGTATAGATATAATAAAGAGAAGATGCCCTCTCTCTCAACAGTTCAAACCGATCCCAACCTTAAGTACTATACCTTTACCGGAAACGAGAATGCTACGGGTAGAATTGGAGGATATAGAGGGTTTCAGAGGCAGTTTTTAAGCGATTATGCAGGTGTAGCTCTTCAATATGGTTACAACAAAGAGAGTGTGAGTCTTGTTTTATCGGCAGGGTTAGATTACCAATACCAACAAACACTTGGAGATAAAAAACAGACTCCGGGATCTTATAACTCATTTAACTATAAATTCAAGGCAGACCTGATTATTAACAGGCCGTCATTTATGCACAATATTAGGGCTAACATCACACTCTACGATGGAGGGGCAAATGAGTACAGACAAAGACTAGAGAGCGAGAGAGATACACTTACAGGTATAACCACAGAGACATGGGTTACAATCTATACCTACAAAAACAGATATGTTGTTAAAACTAATGATTTCGATGCCAAATGGAGAGTATTTGCCCTTGAGAACAATGGTGCAGGTTACAAGTGGAGTGCAGGGCTGAGCGCCGGATACAGCTCATTCAGTAATCTCTATTATCTACCATCGTCGGAGTATTCAGCCTCCAGAGTGCACTATGGTGCAGAGGGGAGTACCACTCTTTACAATAAAAAAGGGAGCAGAGTAGAGTTAGACCTCTCTGTAAGATTCAGTAATAAAACAGATAGTAAATTGGAGGTTTCAAATGATACAGAGATATTCAGAAATGTATTAAACCCCGATTTTGAATATCACAACAGATCTACCTCTCAGGTTGGGGGTTCACTAAAATACACATTTCCTTTAAGAGTTGTAAAAAATACAAAAATGAGCGGTTACGCCAAGCTGTATGGAGGCAATCTTTTTGCTTCTGAGAGTAGAAATTGGAGCTCATTTGGAATAGCTTTAGGAATATTAACTTTATAAAACATAAAAAATGAAAAACTTATTGAAAAGATTTGGAATAAGTAACCTTTTTATCTTATTGATTGCAAGTACATCAATCTCTCTCTCATCATGCGAGAAGATAGACGAGTCAAAAAACAGAACCCCTATTATTTCATTTGAATCGGGTCAGGTAACCGTTAGTACTCAAACAGGTAAATATGATTTGATTGTTAAACTATCTTCGCCTGCACAAAAAGAGACAATCGTAAAAGTTAACTTATCGGGAACCGCAATTGAAAACGAGCACTATGCCGTGGCCTCAAAAGAGATAAAGATTCTTGCAGGGGCGAGCGAAGGTAAGTTGCCTATAACATTAATGCATGATAACATTTGGGAGAATAATTTGGAGCTGCGTGTTGTTTTGTCTCCCGGGACCAGTTATGTTATAGATCCAAAATCTAACCCCGAAATTAAAATTGTGCTAACTAAAGAGATTGTACTACCTATTCTATCTTTTGATTCTCAAAGTTTAAGCGCACATACAAATCCATATAATGCTCAATTAATAACATTTAACCTAAAATTAGACCAACAGCTAAGGGCAGACGCAGTTGTTAATATGGCATTTGAAGGAGATATGACAATAGGAGCCGATTTTTTTGTCAATGGTGGAAACAATAACAAATTCACTATAGCAAAGAGCTCCACTACTGCCTCTTTTACAATAAAAATTCATAAAAAAGATGCTGCAGGGTTCAATAAAAACTTAAAAATTACCCTTTCTCCTGCAGATAATAAGCTATTTACAGTTTCTGCAGAGAAGTCGTCTTACAATCTCAAAGTAAGTGACCCTTTGGTAGATTTTTCACCTATATTTAGAACAGCTGCTCTTTTAAGCGGTCAAGGATTTCAAATCTATCAGGCAATCAAAGCTACAGACGGATCTTGGAGCGGTAATGTTACCGTTAATATGGGTGCTAATACAGCAAAAAAGAATTACCTGAAAACTTTTAGAAATATGAGTTTTAATACTGCTTTCGGATGCGAATCAAACTCTGCAGGGGGAGATATACTTAGAATGTCAGACCTTCTAAACTTCGCTAATACAGATACAGTAATTGCCGACTACGGTGTAGGAAAAACTACGAGATACTTTTCTCCTTCCGACTCCCTTTTAAGATTTGTTGCAGATGGTGAGAACTCTCAAAAAGGAGCTGTTTACGGAGTAAATCAGAAGCTTAAGGCAAAATTGGTTGTAAAATCCGACTGGGAGACAGGGACTAACGGTAATAAACAGTGGCACTTAGATTCAAAAGCAACAGGGGGCAAAATTGAGAACAGTAACTACCCTACATTTGCTACTATAGAGATAGAGATAGTTAAAATAGAGGGCACTTACGATTTTACTTTGGCTACTCCGGAGATCTACTTTGATGCTTGGTTCAAAAGTACATCGCCCTATTTTATGAAAAATCTTCCTGCAAATCTGGCTATAACAAAATCAGGCGACCAGTTTAAGATTTCGTACAGATATATTCCAAGATAAACTATCTATTTTCTATGATAAAAAAACTGATACTACTCTATATAATAGCTCTTCTGCCGCTCTACACAGCGGCAGAGGAGAGATTTATAAAAATCCACAAATCGGGCCGAACTTACAAATTTGAGATTCCCGACGAGTTACTGGGTAAAGATATTCTGTTTGGATCCAGGATAGTCGATTTAAGTTCACCCTCTGCAAAGGTCTACGCAGCAGGCCAAATGAGAAGACCTCCGGTAATGATAAGATTTGCTAAACGAGATAAACTTATTGTAATAGAGGAGATTTCAAATGTGGTTGAGGTATCGGAAGAGGATCCTATATTCAATGCTTTTGAAAAAAACTCAAAGGTGGGAGGCGTCAATTTTTTTGAGATAGAGTCGAGAAACGAAGAGCGAAATAGCTCGGTTATTGATGTTACCAAATACTTTTCCGAAGAGGTATCACTTGCATGGCCGCTTCCAGATAATGTTAAGAAAGGTAGACTTGAAAGTCGCTTGAGCAGGATTGAGTTCATGAAGGAGTTTAAAGAGCACATTAATGTTAGAAGTTATTATGAGTTTTTAGGAGGTAAAGAGACCTTTACAATTACGGTTCAATATTTTATGTTGCTTTTACCAAGGGAACCACTGATGCCAAGGTTTAACGACGACAGAGTAGGCTATCAACCGTTCAATTTAAAACGCTACAGCAGCGGAAAAAGTATTACTACCTCAAGGTATATATCAAGATGGAGAGTTACCCCTGCAAAGAGTGATTTAGAGAGGCATAAAAATGGAGAGATGGTTGAGCCCCAACAGAAGCTCGTCTTTTATATTGAACCATACTTTCCAAAAGATTGGATTCCATATATTAAAAAAGGTGTAGAAGATTGGAATAGAGCATTCGAAAAGATAGGATTTAAAAATGTTTTAGAGGCAAAAAACTTTCCCGATGATCCTGAATTCGACCCCTATGATATTAAAAATTTTGTAATCAGATATATTCCTTTGGAGGAGGCGAATGCTGCCGGACAAATTTGGACAGATCCCAGAAGCGGAGAGATAATTAACGGTGAAGTACTTTGGTGGAATAATGTTGTTAATCTAATAACAATGTGGAGATTTACTCAAACTGCCGCAGTCGACCCTCAAGCAAGAGGGCTAGAATATGACATCGAGACTATGGGGCCTATGATTAGATATGCTATAGCGCATGAGATTGGGCACGTGTTGGGGTTACAACACAATATGAGAAGCTCGTACGCCTATCCTGCCGACTCTCTCAGATCTCCTACTTTCACTGCACAATATGGAACAACGGCCTCCATAATGGATTATGCTAGAAATAACCACATAGCCCGGCCCGGTGACCTTGAGCGAGGAGTAAAGATGACCCCCCCAATATTGGGCCCATACGATTACCTCTCGATAGAGTATGGATATAAATATATCCATGAAGCAGAGACTCCAGGTGATGAGTATCGTGTACTGGACTCTCTTTTCCGTTCGAAGGGGTCTAACCCAATGTATCTCTTTGCTCCATTTATAGCATCGCCAATATCACCCGATCCATCTGCTCAATCGGAGTCACTTAGCGACAATGTATTAATATCATCGTTGAACGGGATTGAGAATACCAGAATTATTCTTGACAGTCTTGTGACTTGGACTCTATCTGCCGGGGGCGGCGCACGCGAGATTGAGGCAAGATACGATGCACTCTCAAGACAGTATTTCAGATATATAACACTTTCGTTATCCTATATTGGAGGAACATACGTCTATCAGGGACCCATCGGGGACAGTCATGTGAAATATGTTCCGATAGAGAAGAGTAAACAGAAAGAGGCCCTCCGTTTTGCAGTGAAGCAACTTAGAGAGGCGCCCGAATATCTCGACAGAGGCGATTTAAGTCCATTGCTGGGCTCTTTAACAGATGGCGTGTTAAAAAGACAATCAGAGATTATCTCATCTATGTTGAATAATTTTATACTGCCCAGGGTCTTGAGTAACTCATCCTATTCACAAAATAATTTCTACTCACTTGAGGAGTATCTCTCCAATCTCGACGATGCTGTTTGGGAGGGGAAGGGGGCCGCTTCTCTATACGATAAAAATCTACAGATAACATATATTCAAACACTTAAAAATATATCTACCTTGCCTAAACAGTCTGATAGTGCTGTCTCGGGTATCTCTGCCCTCATTGTTGAAGCCGGATTCAAACAACTTGTAAAGACAGAGAAGAGGTTGTTGAAACTGGCAAGAAGTGAGAGATCAGATAGAGATCACTATCAATTTTTATTGAAAATAATTGATATTAATAATCAGTAATGAAGAACAGAGTACTACTTTTATTGGCAGTTATTGTATTGCTGCCCTTTAAACTTGTTGCAGATGAGGGGATGTGGATGCCGCTTCTGTTAAAAGATCAGAAATATGCCCAGATGAGAAAGATGGGGCTAAAACTAAGTGCAGAGGAGATTTACAGTATAAACAAAGCGTGTATAAAAGATGCGGTCATAGGATTGATGGGCGAAGGGGCCAATTTAAGGAGTTTTGGAACAGCAAGCTTTATCTCAGACAGTGGTCTTATTATAACTAACTACCACGTTGTAATGTCTTACATTGAGAGATTCTCTTCTGAACAGAACGATTTTTTAAAATTTGGATATTGGGCAAAAAATCGTAATGAGGAGTCACTTTGCAGAGGGTTGCAGATGAAACAACTTATAAGAATGGAAGATGTTACTGATAGAATTTTGGAAGGTACTCAAGGGCTTACAGGTCCTGAGAGGAGCCGGAAAATAGATGATAATGGGAAGAAGATTGCTCAAGAGGCAACTAAGGGTACAAGGCATCAAGTGAGGATGCAGGCTCTCTTTGGGAATAACCAGTATATAATGAATGTTTATGCTGTATATCGTGATATCAGGATGGTTGCAGCACCCCCTTTTGCTATAGGAAAGTTTGGAGGAAACAGCGATAACTACAGTTGGCCAAGGCATACAGGAGACTTTGCAATACTCAGAGTTTATGCAGGTAGAGATAACCAGCCAGCATCGTACTCCAAGGAGAATGTTCCATATAATCCCTTGCATCATCTTAAAATATCTACTAAAGGTGTGAAAGAGGGAGACTTTGTAATGATTGCAGGTTTTCCGGGCTCAACTAGGCAGTTTGTACCCTCTTTTGCTTTGGAAAAGATTATCTATAATGAAAATCTTCATAAAGTTGAGATACGAAGAGAGAAGATGAAGATACTGAATTCGGCAATCGAGAGATCTCCAAACCTCAAATACAGATATACAAATCGACTCTCATCTGTTGGTAACAGCTATCTTAGGTGGAGAGGAGAGATAATGGGTGTTAGCAGAATGGGATTGGTAGAGCAAAAAAGGTTAGAAGAGTCAGATTTTCAGAGATGGGCAGAATCTGATCCTAACCGCAATCTAAAATACGGGAGCATTCTTAGAGAGATGGAGGAGCTGTACAAAGAGGTTGCTGTATACAACCTTGCCGATGCCTATTTTAATGAGGCGGGAATCAATGGTTCGGAGATTGTTCCATTTATTGGCAAATTTGAAAAATTAGCTGCCATTTACTCAAGAAAATCAATAAATGATAAAGAGGCACAGAGAGAGGCCGAGAGGCTGGTGGGACTAACTAATCAATTTTTTCAAAACTGGGATTTAGAAGTTGATAGACAAATGTTTAGAAATTTGCTTGTCAAATATTTTAACAATATGCCAGAGAAGTTTAAGCATGCAGATATGTTTAAATATCTCTCCATGTTTAATGGTGATGCCGAGAGACTCACCAGAGAGATATTCGACTCATCTATGTTTACAAATCGAGCCCGACTGCTCTCATTTCTTAATGATAGCCAACGCGATGTTCAAAAGTATATTAAAGAGGATCCGCTATATAAACTATCTATAGCTTTTTATATGGTTAACGTAGATAGAATCATGAGGCAAAGATCCGATCTTCAATCAAAGCTTCAAGAATTGAACAGCGTATATATGAAAGGTTTGTTGGAGAAGAGCAGATCTAAAGCTCTGTACCCCGATGCAAACGGGTCTATGAGAATCAGCTACGGAGTGGTAAAAGGCGCAAGAGCCCAAGATGGTCTCTGCTATGAACCATTCACAACATTGGACGGAGCTGTTGATAAATTTGTAAACAATCCCAACGATGAGGAGTTTTATCTGCCAAAAAAGATAAGAGATCTTCATCAATCAAAAGATTACGGAAACAATGTCGCAAGCGATGGCAGATTGTATGTCAACTTCCTTGCCAACCTTCACACAACCAGTGGTAACTCAGGTTCGCCTGTTTTAAACTCAAAAGGAGAGCTGGTTGGGGTTAACTTCGACAGAATATGGCAGGGGGTTGCATCGGATTACAGATATAACAATGAGATATCTAGATCTATCACTGTAGATATAAGATATATTCTTTTTATACTGGAAAAATACTCTCCATCTGGTTACGTTTTAAATGAGTTGAAAATAAAGTAGATATAGTTAAGTTAAATATTTGGTTTGTGTTTTAACTTAAATCGGGGTCGGCATACTAAAAATGTCGGCCCTATTTTTTACACTTTTAATGTTATATTTGTCAATCTAACACCTTAAACTATGATAAAAAGATATCTTTTTCTTTTAATAACTATTATTGTGTGGGCAGGCACGGGATACTCGCAAAGCGCAGACAAAAAATGGGCAATAGCACTTCATGGGGGCGCAGGAAGCGCACCATCCTCATTCTCTAAAGAGAGAAAAGAGCTATATGAGAAGCATCTTTTAGAAGCATTAAACATTGGCAGAGAGATGCTGTCAAATGGAAAAACTGCACTGGAGACTGTAGAGGCCGTGGTTGTTTATCTGGAAGATTGCCCTCTTTTTAATGCGGGTAAAGGCGCTGTAAAAACCATAGACGGCACTCACGAGTTGGACGCAGCAATTATGGATGGATCAAATCTTAAAGCGGGTGCAATAGCAGGTGTAAAAGATATTAAAAACCCCATAAAAGCGGCAAGATTGGTTAAGGACAGCACAGCACATGTGCTATTAATCGGAGAGGGAGCATCTGCATTTGCATCCTCAATGGGGTTAGAGATTGTCAAAAATGATTATTTTTCAACTCCTCAAAGAGAGGACCAATATAAGAGGGTTATTGAAAAGAAGGAGAAGAGCGATCCAAGGGGAACCGTTGGATGCGTTGCTCTTGATGAGTACGGAAATCTTGCTGCAGCCACCTCTACAGGGGGTATGTCGGGTAAAAAGTGGGGAAGGGTAGGAGACGTGCCTATCATTGGTGCCGGCACATACGCCAATAATAGTACAGCGGCTGTTTCCGGAACCGGGCATGGAGAGTATTGGATAAGAAGAGTTGTAGCATATGATATTTGTGCGTTAATGGAGTATAGAGGTATCTCTTTACAGGATGCTTCGGAAGAGGTTATTTTCAAAAAAATAGACCCTATGGGGGGATCGGGAGGAGGTATTATTGCAGTAGATAAAAATGGAGAGATATCTATGGTTTTCAATACCGGAATGATGCATAGAGCCTGGGCAACCAGTAACGGTGAATACGGAGTGGGTGTTCTTAAAAATGAGGAGAGGAGATTTAAACAGCAGTAGTATGAAAAAAGGGTT
Organism: uncultured Muribaculaceae bacterium; assembly: GCA_964469965.1. Lineage (GTDB taxonomy): Bacteria > Bacteroidota > Bacteroidia > Bacteroidales > UBA932 > Bact-08. The sequence goes on from CAYYAM010000029.1 coordinate 13,641, forward strand.
TAAACCGGGTCTTCTCACTAAGATTGTAATTGCTATTATATTGGGGGTTTCTCTATCTCTGTTTACACCGGTTTGGTTTGTGAGAATTTTTGCAACCTTTAACGGTATTTTTGGAAGCTTCCTCTCTTTTATTATACCACTGCTCATAATCGGTTTGGTAGCTCCAGGTATCGCAGATATTGGCAAAGGAGCGGGAAAATTATTGGCAATCACTGCATTAATTGCATATGGTTCTACAATTTTCTCGGGATTCTTCTCATTTTTTACAACTAAGATTACATTACCCTCTCTATTGAGTGAGAGCATTCAAGAGCATGGATCTAATATAAATTTTTCAGATACAATTTCTGAATTCTTTAAGATTGAGATGCCACCTATTGCTAGTGTAACCTCTGCTCTAATATTCTCTTTTGTAATAGGTCTGGGAGTTGCTTATACTTCATCGGAGTCGTTAAAAAGGGCTCTGAATGAGTTTAAATCTATTATCATTCTTATCATTGAGTCTGTTATAATACCGTTATTGCCAATATATATTTTTGGGATTTTTTTAAAAATCGGAGCAGAGGGGCAGGTCTCTGTTGTTCTGGGACTATTTATGAGCGTTATAATTGTAATATTTATAATGCACATTGTTCTCCTGCTTGTGCAGTTTGTTATAGCCGGAGCATACACCGGAAATAACCCATTCCGATTGCTTATAAACATGATGCCCGCATACATGACAGCACTGGGAACACAGTCCTCTGCTGCAACTATTCCGGTTACTCTAGCTCAAGCAAAAAAGAATGGAGTAGACCAAGAGGTGGCAGATTTTGTAATTCCTTTATGTGCTACAATACATCTTTCAGGCAGTATGTTAAAGATTGTATCATGCGCCTTTGCTGTTATGTTTATTACCGGGCAAATTCCTCAAACAGAGTTGTTTATTGGCTTTATCTTCATGTTAGGAATAACAATGGTTGCGGCTCCGGGTGTCCCGGGAGGTGCTATAATGGCTGCAGTTGCAATTTTGCAATCAATGCTTAAGTTCGATGAAACTCTCACAGGGCTTATGATAGCTCTCTATATAACGATGGATAGTTTTGGTACGGCTTGCAATGTTACCGGAGATGGTGCAATTGCAGTGGTTATGAATAAAATAAACAGATCAATAAAGAAAGTTAACAACTAATGAAAAAACCGGCACTACACTGGCAGATCCTTATTTCGATTGCACTTGCCATTCCATTTGGAATCTTCTTCTTTGAATACGCCCCTGCAATAAAATGGATCGGTGATATTTTTATAAGGTCATTAAAGATGATAGCTATTCCTATTGTCTTCTCATCATTGGTTATGGGAGTCTCCAGTCTTAGCGGCTATAAAGACCTGGGAAGACTTGCAGGGAAAACAATTTCGTTCTATTTAGCAACAACTGCTATTGCTGTTGTTCTTGGAGTTCTTCTGGTAAATACCTTTAAACCGGGTGTGGGGGTAGATTTAAATCTTAGCGAACCGGTTAGTGACTTAGCTGTTACTTCAATGTCATTCAAAGATCAGGTAATAAGAATAGTACCTCAAAATATCTTCGAAGACCTATCAAAAGGAAATCTCCTTCCAATCATCTTCTTTGCAATATTTTTTGGATTCTTTATTACACGCTCTTCGGAGAGTACAAAACTTACAATGAGTGCATTTTTCAACTCAGCTTTTGAGGTTTTTATGAAGATGACTCTCTTTATTGTTAAGTTTACACCATACGGAGTCTTTGCAATAGTTTCAAATATTGTAGCAGATCAGCAGGCCGATCCCGAGAAATTGATTGGAATAGTAAGCAGTCTGGGTGTATACACAGCTTTAGTGTGGGGCGGGTGTATTATACATGGAGCAATCATTTTACCCTCAATTCTGTATGGATTTACAAAGCTTAATCCATACAAGCATATTCAGCAAATGTCTCTCCCGCTGCTAACCGCTTTCTCAACTTGCTCATCGGGTGCATCTCTTCCGTTTACTCTAAAAGAGTCTCAAGAGAAGACAGGTATTTCCAATAAGATAGCAAGCTTTGTTCTTCCGTTGGGGAGCACTGTAAATATGAATGGAACAGCCCTATACGAGGGGGTAACGGCAATATTTATAGCACAAGCATATGGGATAGACCTTACTATAGGTCAGCAATTTGTAGTTATCTTAACCTCTGTATTGGCAGCTGTTGGGTCGGCTGGAATCCCAATGGCAGGGCTTGTCATGATAACCGTGGTTCTTGGAGCGGTTGGTTTGCCGCTAGAAGGTATAGGTCTAATACTGGCCGTACAGCAGTTGTGCGACATGATTCGTACCCCGGTTAATGTTTATGGCGACGCAGTTGCTGCAGTAGTTGTTGCAAATAGTGAAGGGGAGAAGCTTAACCTATAAAGCTCTCCCGCTGTTTCTCACCTTTTCTGCTATAGCTGCTTTAAACGGCTCATTGTTTAGGAGTTGTTCCAGAGTCAAATGCATCCTGTATCTCCAGTAATGTTTAGGATTTGCAGGGATGTTTATCCTCTCATCGTGAGGATTTTGATACCTCAAATTTTCGAATAGTGACAGCCAATCCTGCAGGGGCAGTATTGTGAGCATTGATGGCGATTTTAAATGTGAATCTACTATCTTCTCACAAATCCATGGTTCGCAGTATTGTGGAGCACCACCCTCCAACTTTAACCTATGATTGTAGTAAGATTGTGTCAACTCTCTGTTCTCCTCCCACCATCCTCTTATTGTGCTGGTATCGTGCGTGCCTGTTGTGCAAACCGATAGGTAAGGATACTGAGCAGGATCTCCAAAATTTTGAGTTGGATCTTTTGGCATTCTTTCAATCTCAAGCGTAGAGATCTTAAGTCTCTCCATAACTGCAGGAACACAAGCCGGAATCATTCCTAAATCTTCTCCGCATACCAACATACCTGTAGAGGAGATAAGAGAGGGCAATCTTTTCATTGCATTCCAATACCAGAAATCTTCATTACGTCTGTAAAAGAAGTGGTTGTATACCTTGTTATAGCACTCCCTCTGCCAACTATCCAAAGCTAGATAAGATTTTGTGAATTGTGCCGAAATTCTGGGATAGAGCTTGCTATTGTCTATTGGATCTTTAACAAACAGGACTTCTGCGCATAGCGACATCAGTGCCTCTTTATCTTGAGAAAATCTCTCATAACCTGCTATTTCGTCTAATTTAGATATCTTAACTTGCGATGAGAACTCCTCTTTTAAGCGGTATCCTCCCTTGGGGTTTACATCTAAAAAGGCACCTTTAATTTCATCAGCTCTATCTCCAAAAAACTCACCCAATACTTGGTCTGTAATCCATGGATTTGTGTCTCTGTGATAATCTATGTTGTATCCAAATTCTCTGATTTCGTCGCAACTCATAGAGATAGATGGATTGAACCTTCCAAGAAGCCCCTCTACAGCATCGGAAGGAATCTCCCAGATTCTAAAAAAACCTAAAATGTGATCAATCCTATATGAGTCGAAGTACTCCGACATCTTTAAAAATCTCTTCCTCCACCAGTTGAATCCGTCTCTCTCCATAACATCCCACCTATAGGTTGGAAATCCCCAGTTCTGCCCCTTAACTGAAAAGTCATCCGGTGGTGCACCGGCTTGTCCTTCAAAGTTAAACAGATGGGGTTCTACCCACGCCTCCACAGAGTTTTTGTTAACACCTATAGGTATATCTCCTTTAAGGATAATCCGTTTGGAGTTTGTATACTCATGCGCTTCAACCAATTGTTTATGAAGATGATATTGTACAAAATAGTGAATTGCAATAGCGTCGTAATGTCTGCTTTCTGGAGATGTTAGCTCCTCAACTTCAACTTTATTGTATACAAAATATGAGGGCCATTTTCTAAAATCTGCGCTTTTATATCTATCTCTAAGGAAGCAGAAAGCGGCATAGGGAACAAGCCACTCTTCATTGCTCTTAAAGAAGTTTTTAAACTCTTTGGATTTTAGAGTTTTCTCCCCCTCTTGGGTAAATAATTTTTTGAGATAAGCCCATTTTACCAGATCAACTGCTTCATAATCAAGCTGTGAAAGTGAATTAAGTTTTTTTGCTTTTTTGATATGTCTCTCCCTAAACTCCCTATCCTTAATAATACCTGCGCTCTCAAGATTAATGTAGAGGGGATGGATGGCATAGTTAGAGATAGCACCGTAAGGGTATGAATCCACCCAGGTACGAGTCATTGTGGTATCGTTGATAGGCAGTATCTGTAGAATATTTTGCGAAGTTTGCGAAAGCAGATCTGCCATCAATTTCAAATCACCAAAATCTCCTATACCACAACTCTTTTCGCTTCTAAGTGAAAAGATGGGAATAGCAGTACCGGCAAACCTTGGATAGTTCCAAACAACCCTTAATTTAGAGTGATTTATAACAATATTTTGGACTCCTATTTTGCTTTTTATTGTAAATCTTCTGTTCTCGCCCTCTTCCCAAATATATCTCCCCTCTGTAGGGCTGAAAACTACAAATTTATACTCTGTATCATCAGGAATCTCCTCTATGGCTGCTGAAAGATACCAATTGCCATCTGCTCCCTGCTGCATAGAAATAGCCTTAGTAATGTCCCAATTACCCAAAGCTTTACAATTTCCGCATATAAAAATCAACGAATCAGGTGGAGTATTATACGCAGATAAAGAGATAGTTAAAGTGTTATGCAGGGGCTTTCCCAAGAGTTGATTTCTATAAAAAACCTTGCTGAAAGCATGAGATCTAAAAGGAGTTTCATTGTCGAACTCTCTCCATTCGTCGTATACACAATACCTCTTTGATGGCTCTGAATAAAAATCTCTCGGAGGTCCCGCTTCATAAATCAGATTATCGCCATCCTTAAGAATATAGCTATAAGTAAAGTGTCTGACGTTTTTTGTGTTAAGCTCAAAACTCCAGACACCGTTACTGTACTTCATCTTTTTTGCATTATTGGTTGCAATGTCTTTGAGCTCATTTATTGAGCCGGTTATCATAAGCTCCTGACCAAAGTGTGTATGGAAAGGCAGATTGAAATATACTTTATTCATACCGGTTTCTATTTTATATCTAAAGACAAACCTAATTTATTTTTTTAAATTTTCATAAAAATCCTTAAAATGCCTATATTTACAAAACAAACAATTTCTTATGGCAGATACTCTGTTTAAAAGCGATGGAAACATATCCAGGGATTTTAAGATAGTCTCTGTTATAGTTCATCTGTTTGCACTTCTTCATGCTTTGGTATGTCATATCTTAAGAAGCAGAGCTCTCGACGACGGCTGGGCTCTCACTATTCTAACCATCATAATGGTAGTTCTTATAATTAATTTTTTTAAAGGTACTACCGATGTTTTTCTCTCTCTCTTGGTTATCTCTAGTTTAGCTGGCTTTTACCTTGGAACAAATGGGGCTGTACTCATCTCTTATATAATTCCTTATAGCCCGGTGTTAACGCACGTAATTTCAACTTTTGCGGTTACTGAGATACTTGGATGGCTTGTCTATTTCTCAGTCAGAAAGCCACAAAAAAGATGAAAAAAAGCAAAGCCAGAAAAATTACCGAGCTCTCGTTCCTGATTGTCTTCGTCTTTGGGTTCAGACTGCTTATTGAGGAGGCCATTCCTATGTTTGAGCAGAACTTAAATCTCTCTTTTATGAAATTTGTAGGGAGACTCCTTTCGAATATACCTGTTACTGTTACTATTGTGGTGCTCAATATTGTATCGCTTTATACTTTAAATAAATTTGAGAAAAAGGAGAGTCTCTTTCTAAAGACCTTGTATATTCTGCTGATTGCCCTCGTCGTTGCCCTTTTTGCAGCAATCCTCATAAGATACCCTGTATGGAATAAGGGACTTAGTAGTAAATTTTTCTCCGACATTTACTTTAGACTAACACTCCTTACCGCTTTTGTCTTTAACCTTCTGCTAATATCGGTAATACAGGTATACCTTTACTATATTAAATCACATGAGAGAGAGCTTAATGTAGAGATTGGAAAGAAAAATAGGGCTCAGTATCAATATCAACAACTCAAAAGACAGCTGAATCCTCACTTTCTCTTCAACAGTTTGAACGTTTTAGATTATCTTATTCAAACAAATCCCGATAAAGCCAGTGATTTTGTAAGAAAGTTATCGTCGGTATACAGATACCTTCTAAGCATAGAAGAGAACAGTACCGTATCTATCAAAGAGGAGCTAGAGTTTGTCTCACTCTATTTCGATCTTCTTAAAGAGAGGTTTAGCGATGGTTTAGAGCTTACAGTAGATATTGATAAAGAGAGCAGCGACTCAATGATTATACCCGGTGGGCTACAGCTACTTGTGGAAAATGCTGTAAAGCACAATATTGTGAGTTTGGAAACCCCTTTAAAAATTGAGATTTATGCAAGAGATGGATATATAACCATCTCAAATAATCTACAGCCAAAAATTAACTCTTTGGATAGAGGTGGTTTTGGACTCAATAATATCAAGGGACAGTACAATCTTCTTTTTAAAAGAGATATCACCATAGAGTCTGATGATTTAACGTTCAAAGTTTCACTACCACTAATTGAAAGATAATGGATATTTTAATATTGGAAGATGAAATTCCTGCGCAGTTGCAGATAAGAAGATTAATTGACAAGCACTATCCCGATTTTAAAGTGCTGGCGGTGTTGGATAGTGTAACCAAGGCTGCAGAGTGGCTCAAAAATAACAGCGTCGAACTCATCTTTATGGATGTTGAGCTCTCAGATGGAGTCTGTTTTGAACTTTTTAATATTGTGAAAGTAGAAGCAGGAGTAATTATTACAACAGCATACGAGAACTATGCTCTAAAGGCCTTTAGAGTTAACAGTATTGACTATCTGCTAAAGCCCATAGACAGCGAGTCGTTTGTCAATGCTGTGGAAAAATTTAAAAAAAATAGAACAAACTCCCCATTTAACAAAGAAACTATAACAAAACTTGTCAACTCCTCTAAAGTTTATAAGCAAAGATTCACTGTTAAGGTGGGAAATCATATAATTGTTATTGATATAAACGACATTGCATACATATATTCAGAAAACAAATCCACCTACTTTGTAACAAGAGATAAACGAAAGTTTTTATCAGATTTAAGTCTCGAAACATTAGAGGATCAGCTTAACCCATCACTGTTTTTCAAACTCTCAAGATCTTGTATAGCAAGCGTTTTTTCAATTGAATCTATCTCCAAACACTTTAACTCACGACTAAAAATTAAACTAACTCCAAATCTGGTAGAGGACATTTTGGTAAGCAGAGCCAAAGTGCCATCTTTTTTGAATTGGCTTGAGGGTATCGAGAGCGAATAGTAGTATGTTAAATTGAGTTAATGTTTTTGTTAACTCATCGCAATATTCCTAAATTTCGTCGGGAATCGTCTCATTTTTGTAACATAATATTATACTTTTATGTAAAAGTAGGAATAAATGAAACAAAAGAGAATGTCATTCTGGGATATCTGGAACATGAGTTTCGGATTCTTAGGTATTCAATTTGGATTTGCACTTCAAAATGCGAATGCAAGCAGGATTCTTCAAACCTTTGGCGCCGATGTTGAGCATCTCTCCTGGTTTTGGATTGCAGCTCCTCTTACCGGCATGATTGTCCAACCGATTATCGGGCACTACAGCGATAACACTTGGACAAAACTAGGCAGAAGAAAACCATATTTTTTATTTGGAGCAATTTTTACGGCTCTTGCGCTGATATTTATGCCTAACTCATCTATGTTGGCTCACCTTCTGCCACCGATGCTTGTAGGAGCCGGAATGCTTATGATAATGGATGCATCCATTAATGTGGCAATGGAACCTTTTAGAGCACTGGTTGCAGATCTTCTACCCTCCGACCAAAGAACACTTGGTTTTTCCGTTCAAACCTTCTTAATTGGGATAGGAGCTGTTATTGGATCATGGCTACCTTACATCTTAGGAGAGTTTCTCGGAGTTGAAATTAGAGCGGAACAGGGAGAGGTACCTGCAAATGTAACAGTCTCATTCTATATAGGGGCAGCTGTATTAATATCATCAATTCTTTGGACCATAATTAGAACAAAGGAGTATCCTCCCGATCCTAACAATAGAACTACTTCTGAAAAACATGGATTAGGTCAGATTTTTACAGATTTTGCTAAGATGCCTAAGACAATGAAACAGTTGGGCTTGGTACAGTTCTTTTCATGGTTTGCACTGTTCTCAATGTGGGTATTTACAACCCCTGCAGTAGCAGTACATATTTATGGAGCAGGTGTAGATGACACCTCTTCTGAACTGTTTCAAAAAGCCGGCAACTGGGTAGGTGTAATATTTGGAATATACAACGGAGTGGCGGCAATATATGCTCTGCTGCTTCCTGCAATAGCCAAGATGATAGGCCGTAAGTTGACCCACTCTATATCTCTGATTTTTGGTGGAATAAGCTTAATCTCGTTCTATTTTATCTCAGACCCTCTGTTCCTTATCATTCCTATGATAGGAATTGGAATGGCGTGGGGTAGTATTTTAGCCATGCCTTATGCAATATTGGCCGGCTCTATACCTGCGCACAAGATGGGTATTTATATGGGAATATTTAACTTTTTTATAACTATACCACAGATTTTCAATGGCATTGTTGGAGGACCTATTGTTAAGAGATTATATGAATCTCAAGCAATTTATGCTATAGTATTTGCGGGTGTGTGCCTATTGATAGCATCTCTCTCTGTTGTCTTTGTAGAAGATAGAGACGATGCTCCAAAATATTTAATATTCAAAAGAAAAAAACAATAACCAAAATTTTACTTAAACTCACTTTTTATGAAGCGATTTTTAATGCTGATATCCTTTATTCTGCTGTTAAGTGGATTGGATATTAACGCTCAACAGAGAGTTACCGTAACAGGTACTGTTGTTGACGTAAAGAATGTACCTCTTATTGGGGTAGCAATTATTGAGAAGGGCACTACAAATGGAGTTGAGACAAATCTGAATGGGGTTTTTACCATTTCAGTAAGCTCTCCCAACGCCATTCTGTCTGTTGCCTATATGGGATATGAATCCAGAGAAGTTACAGTATCTCAGGCTTCAAGAATCATTCTTACCGAAGATACCAGATTTCTTAGCGAAATAGTTGTAATCGGGTATGGCCAGGTTAGAAAAGAGGATGTAACAGGGGCTGTTGTAGCAATCAAACCCGAAATACTTAACAGAGGTACGGTGACATCTCCTCAAGAGCTTTTGATTGGAAAGGTGGCAGGTGTTCAGATTACCCCGGGTGATGGAGCTCCGGGATCGGGCCCTACAATCAGAATTAGAGGGGGGGCATCTCTAAGAGCCAGCAACGATCCTCTGGTTGTTATAGATGGCGTCCCGGTATCCAACGATGCGGCTCCGGGAATGAGAAATGGACTTGCATCTCTAAACCCATCGGATATTGAAACCTTTACCGTTTTGAAAGACGCCTCTGCAACTGCAATTTATGGAGCCAGAGCATCTAACGGTGTTATAATCATCACTACAAAGAGAGGAACATCAAAATTTAAAATAGATTATAACTCAACCTATGCTTTTAATCAGAATATAAAAACCGTAAACTCTTTGAATGCATCTGAGTTTAAGGCAAAAATTTTAGAAGCATTTCCTCTCAACACCTCTACAGGGGCAGCAGCAAACGCGCTCTTTGGAAATCAAGATACAGACTGGCAAAAGGAGATCTATCAAACAGGGTTCACTACAGATCAAAACCTTTCGGCTGCAGGAACATATAAAAATTTACCTTATAGGGTTTCTTTCGGTTATAACAGCCAAACCGGAACATTAAAAGGGTCGTCTTACGAGAGAATCACAGGAGGAGTAAGTTTAAGTCCGTCATTTTTCAAAGATTACCTTAAGGTTACGGCCAACATAAAAGGGGTTATCAACAATAACGACTTTGTGGATGGCGGAGCAGTAGGTGCAGCAGCCTTCTTCGACCCCACACAGCCAATCTATAACTATAAAAACGGGGCTATAGACAGAGATGTTTTTAATGGGTACTTCAACTGGGGAACTCCTCAGACTCCAAATACATTAAGTGGAACAAATCCATTATCTCTTTTGTATGACAAATACGATATAACAGAATCAAAAAGGGCTATTGGTAACATTGAGCTCGACTATAAAATGCATTTTCTTCCAGAACTTAGAGCAAAATTGAACTTAGGATTTGATCTTGGAGAGGGTGAGGGAACGAAAGGGGTTAAACAGAACTCATTCCAGGCATGGAAAGATAGTGATTTTAAAGGAATTGGCAGGATGGAAGAGTGGAGTAACAGAAGAGAAAACAGTGTTCTCGATTTCTATCTTAATTATACAAAAGAGATTGAGTCTATAAGCTCAAAGGTAGATGTTATGGGTGGTTATTCATGGCAGCATTTCTATGCTAAAGACTACAACAAAGAGCAATCTAACCATAAGACAAACCCGGTAGTTAAGAACGAGAATACATTTGCCACAGAGAACTATCTACTCTCTTTCTATGGCAGACTAAACTACACATTTATGGAGAAGTATCTACTTACATTAACACTAAGAAACGATGCCTCCTCCAGATTTTCACCTGAAACAAGATGGGGTCTCTTCCCGTCTGTAGCAGCTGCCTGGCACATAAATAAAGAGTCGTTTATGGAGAACATTAAGAGCATATCCGATCTGAAACTAAGGGCAAGTTACGGTGTAACAGGGCAACAAGACCTACAACTGAATGACTATCCTTACATTGCTTTGTATAATAAGTCAAATGTTTACTCAAATTATATGTTTGGCAATACCTTCTACCCACTTCTAAAACCAACCGGTTACGACGAAGCCATTAAGTGGGAGGAGACTACAACTTATAACGTTGGATTAGATATGGGATTTCTAAGAAACAGAGTAACAGCATCTTTGGACCTCTATTTTAAAGAGACAAAAGACCTGCTTAATGAGATAGATGTTGCTGCAGGGACTAATTTTGCAAACAGGATAATCACAAATATAGGAAACCTTGAGAACAGGGGTGTTGAACTTAATGTTAACGCTACGGTAATTGATTCGGGAGACTTTGTATGGCAGGCAGGTGCTAATGCAACTTGGAGCGATACCAAAATCACCAAACTTACAGCCAACAACAATCCCGACTATTTAGGTATTTCCGTTGGCGGAATTTCAACAGGTACCGGCGGTACAATACAGATGCACAGTGTTGGTCATGCACCTTATACTTTTTACACCTATCAGCAGGTGTATGATGCCGATGGAAAACCTGTTCAAAATCTGTTTGTTGATAGAAACAAAGATGGACGTATAACAGAGGCAGACAGATATCTTACAAACTTAAGCCCGGCACCTGAATGGTACTTTGGTTTTAGCAGTATGTTCACATACAAGCAGTTCGATTTAGGATTTAACCTTAGAGCAAATCTGGGTAACTATATGTTCAACGAGTTTGCAGCAGGAAACTCCACCACGGCAAATTTCAGAAATCAAGGATTCCATACAAATCTGGTTGATGTAGTTAACAGAACCGGTTTTACAAGAAGTAACAGTACTCCACAAATATTCTCCGATTATTTTATTGAAGATGCGTCTTTCCTTAAGATGGATAATATAACAGTAGGTTATAACTTTAATAAGCTATTATTTGAAAAATTGAGCGGTAGGGTTGCGTTCTCGGTTCAGAATGTATTCACAATCACAAACTATACCGGTCTGGATCCTGAAGGATGGGGAATTGATAATAACATTTGGCCACGACCTAGGATTTATACAATTGGTCTAAATTTAACATTCTAAATAGGACAAGTCATGAAAAAGATAAAAATCATATCAATATTAATGATCATCTCCCTTATAACCACTTCTTGTCTTAAAGATTTGGATACAAGGCCGCTAGATGAGAAAACCTTTACTGCAGACAAGGCGTATGCAACCCCTGAGAGCTATAAGCAGGGTTTGGCAAAGATATATTCGGTTATGTCTGTATCGGGACAAGATGGTGCAGGTAGCACAGATATTCTTGGTCTAGATCCCGGAAATGCGCAATTTTTAAGGAGTCTTTGGAATCTTCAGGTTGTTACAACTGATGAGTGTAAGAACGCATGGGGTAACGACTCTTGGGTTGTTGAACTTAATAACAACTCATGGAGTAATATCAAGAATGAATCAATAGATGGAGTGTATTACAGATCTATGTTTATGGTTGCCCTTGCAAACGAATACCTTAAGCAGACTTCAGACGATCGTCTATCTTCAAGAGGGCATAATGCTATTAAAGGCGACGTTGCCATTTTTAGACTTGAAGCAAGATTTATGAGGGCCCTAGCATACTCCATTCTGATGGACATCTATGGTAATCCCCCTTTCATTACCGAAGAGCATCCGATTGGAGGTTATATGCCCAAACAGATTGGCAGGAAAGCGCTATTTGAGTACATAGAGAAAGAGCTATTAGAGATTGAAAAAGACTTAAAAGCTCCTAGAACCAATGAATACGCCAGAGTAGACAAAGCTGCTGCCTGGACACT
>CAYYAM010000030.1:0-10287 GCA_964469965.1 uncultured Muribaculaceae bacterium
ATCTATCAGAAAAATAAGCGGTGCAACTGTAAAGCAGATTCTCATGCTTCTATCTTTGGACATACTGATATTGGCAGTACCTGCAACTATAGTGGCAATTGTAATATCTATACCGGCATCGGGAAAGATATTGGAGAACTTTTCAGAGAAGGCACAGCTCACATTTGCAATGTTTGCCTCATGTGCCCTGTTTGTTATTGCTCTTATTCTTCTAGTGGTGGTTATCAATTCAATAAGGATTGCGAACCGTAGCCCGGTAAGCTCCTTCAGGAGTGAGTAGGTAAAAAGCTATAAATAATCGCACAGTGCGGCTCCTATTGCTGTTGCGTATTCAGCATCGGGAGGGTATTCGAACTTGATATTGTATAGGGTAGAGATCTCCTCCAATATGCCTCTGCCAATCATGTTTTTGCTGCCGTTTCCGGTTATAAGAACACACTCTTTACCCCGGCTTCTGGCAGCAAAGACAGATATCATACCAATTACCTGATATACCATATTGATAACACCCAGTGCCAGATCCTCCTTCTTTGCAGTGTCTAGCATCTTTCCAAAGTTAGATGCAGTAGACTCTTTGTTCAAAAAGCTAAGGTGAGTATCGTAGATATCCTCAATCAGCAAATCTACGTTTTTTAGATTTCCATGCTCTGCCAGTTCAAGAATATGCTCAAAAGTAGAGGCGTGTAAAAGCTCCTTTGAGAGGCCGGTAATTGTTCCGCCACCTATACCGGTGCCCCCCAGGTGAGTGATCTTCTCTTTTGAGGCCTCAATAATTGATGTGCCGGTGCCTATGTTGCAGATTACAACACTTTCACTCTTGCAAAGAAACATCCCCCCGGTACCAATAGCTGTAATCTCATCAATTTTTTTTGTAGGTATTCCAAATATTTGGTTGTTTATCTTTACGGCTCCTGCTCCGGTTATTATTATCTTCTCTACAAGCGCTATCTCTATATTGCTCTCCAGCAAAATCTTTCCCAACGCCCCCGTAGCCGAAGTTACAGCATCGAATGCCTTTGTTTTTACTGTTCTTATTACCTTGTCATCTTCAACTGCAACCGCTTTTGTAGTTGTACTGCCAATATCTATTCCTATAATCATTGCATTCGGTTTTATATCTCCTTACCGTAAACTCTGTTCTCTTGCTCTGCAACTCTAATAAACGTTGTTCTTTTTGAAAGCTCCTTCAGCTGAGAGGCCCCAACATAGGTGCAGGTGCTCCTTATGCCTCCTAATATATCCGACACAGTATCTGCAACCTTTCCTTTATATGGCACATAAACCGTTTTTCCCTCACTTGCCCTATATTCAGCTACACCTCCCGAATGCTTCTTCATTGCAGTGGCTGAGCTCATTCCATAGAACATTTTATAGCTCTCTCCACCCTTTTCAACCAACTCTCCTCCGCTCTCATCGTGACCCGCAAGCATTCCTCCAAGCATCACAAAATCGGCACCGGCTCCAAATGCCTTTGCTACATCTCCCGGAGTTGAACATCCTCCATCACTCACTATCAATCCTCCCAACCCGTGTGCAGCATCGGCACACTCAATAATTGCAGAGAGTTGAGGGTAACCTACACCTGTCTTCACACGAGTTGTGCATACCGACCCCGGCCCTATACCAACTTTAATAATGTCGGCCCCCGAAAGCAGAAGCTCCTCCACCATCTCTCCGGTGACAACGTTTCCGGCAATTATTATCTTCTCGGGGAATCTCTTTCTAACCTCTCTTACATAGTTAACAAAATGCTCGGAATATCCGTTGGCTACATCTATACAAATGAACCTGAGCATAGGAAAGAGCTCCATAATGTTGGTAAGCTTAAAGAGGTCGGAGTCGCTTGTTCCGGTGCTTACTGCAATATAGTTTTCAATCCCTTTAGGGGGGCTGTTCAAAAAATCGCTCCACTCCTCTATTGTATAGTGTTTATGTACTGCAGTGAACATTTTGTGTTTAACCAGCTCTACGGCCATTTCAAATGTTCCTGTTGTGTCCATATTTGCCGCCATAACAGGCACACCGCTCCATTCGCTTTTATTGTGGAGCATCTTGAAAGTTCTCTCCAATTTTACCTGTGATCTGCTTTTAAGCGTAGATCTCTTTGGCCTGAACATTACATCTTTAAAGCCAAGCTTAATATCGTATTCTATCCTCATATGGTTCTTTTAACAATGTAAAATAACCTACAATTATAGCAATAATTTTAGAACGATATTTTAAATGTTACTCCACCCGTGGTGTATCTGATGTCTCTTATACCAACTCCCGATAGTGGAAGCTTTACATATGGCTCAATATGAAGATTTAATCTTTTAGTAACCCTCTGCTCATAACCTATCATTAAATTTATCCTGCCCGCAAAATCTATGGCAGCCGATGGTGGAGGGGTAATATTCTCTACACTGGTAACATTTTCTAGTCTAAAGGTGCTGAATTTATTCTCATCCATAACATTTACAACCTCTCTCAACTCCTGCCTGTAGGTGGTAATTTTATACTCCTCGGTTAAGAAAGCAACTGTGGAGAAACCTCCCGATATATAGTATTTACTGTTGTTGTTAGAGAATACGTTCAATCTTATATTTACCGGAATATCTATATTTGTAAGCGTAGCTGCTGTATGTGTTGAGGGGATTGCTGCTTTGCCCTCCCATGCTCTTGCCTCTATGCTCTGCTTCCCATACTGTACCCCTGTAGAGATCTCTACCCCTTTTGCCACTCCAACATCAATCGACACCCCTGCAGAAAAGTTCACTCCCCCCTCCGGATTGCCCGAACTGGAATTAAACCCCGAAGACAGAGTAATTCCCACCCTCACCTTACTCCTTATGTCTTCTCTGTCTACAGCTTGTGCTATTAAGGTCTGCTCCTCTCTGTAAATCCTTTTTATTGGTTTTGCCCTCCATCTATCTTGTTGTTCAACACCTTTTTTACCTGAGACAACTTTTGTATTAAGGTTAAAAACAATCGGCTCTATATTTTCTGCCAAAATTGCGTGCTGTTTTTGCTTAATCGGCAAAGAACCCCTCTTTTTATCTCCCTGAGATTGAGCCGGGGTTTCTATTTGAGGATGTGGCACCGGCTCTGTCTGTACAGAGAGTGGCTCCTCTGCCGTAAGCTCCTTTTGCAATATTGGAGGATTATTGGTTAGGAATAGCTCCAATGAGAGCCAACCTGCAATTAGAATAGCTGCAGCTGTAGTTGACCATTGTAATAGGGCCCTTCTACGCCTTGCTGCTCTCACAGCAACAAACTGCTCCCAAGCGCCATGAGTGTAACCCTCTTCACTGCTGGAGAGTTCGCTCCTGATGGCATCGGCAATCAGTTTATCCAACTCATTATGATTCTCTTTACTCATCGGGATTATTAAAATGTAGGTTTGTTGGTGATTTGGTACTCTTTAGGTAAAGCTCTCTCAGCTGCCTCTTTGCCCTGGATAGATATGCTCTTGAGGAGCTGGCAGGGATTTTCAGTTTTTTAGATATCTCGTCGTGTGAGTACCCCTCCAGTTCAAAAAGACAAAATACAGTTCTGTGTAAAAATGGCAAAAAGTCTATCAGAGAAGCAATCGAACGTGCCTCCAAATGAGAGATAACATCTCCCGTTAAATCGGGAAGAGATGAATTGATACTCTCCTCTGCAGAGATATTTCTCCTCTCTTTTCTGATTTTATCCAGAGCTGTATTAATAACAATCCTCCTAAGCCAAGACTTGAACGATCCCTCCTGTCTAAATGATTCAATAACTGCAAACACCTTAAGAAAACTGTCATTAACCACCTCTACGGCATCGCCCCTGCTTTTACAGTAAAGCAGGGAGACGCTTAGTGCATAACCAAAGTACTTCTTATATAAAAGCTCCTGAGACTTACTCTCCCTCTTTACGCAACCTTGCAGAATCTGGTCTGTGATATCTGAATAACTTTCCGCCACTCAAATTAGTTAACCGCCTTTAATTTAACAACATATTTTAAAATTGAGTATGGCAATACATCTGTAACTATGAGCTTATCTCTAAGCAGTCTCTCCCTTGCTTGACTTGGGATTACACATACACTCTGTTTAAAACCTATGCTCGAAGGCATAATTAGTATTGCACTGCCACCCTCCTTCATTAGTTTAATACCATCTTCCAAACCCTCTACGGCCTGATTCATATTCAAGAAAATTGTTACATTCTCTTTTGAAGTAATTAAGGAGTTATCTAGATATTTTCTTTTAAAATCTACAATAACCCTTCCAGATGCAAAAGGCGTGGGGCCGTTACCGGGTATTGAGTCTATAAAGTAAAGTCCGTTTGCAAAGTGTTGAGCTCCGCTATAATTCTGAGCTATATAAGTTGCAATTGAATCTCTTTGAAGACTCTCTATTTCACTCTCTGTTTGAACGCCAACAACCTCTACCTCTACTATAAAGTTGCTATTCCCCGGAAAATAGGGAGGAGTGGGATGTATGCCATAACTGCCATATGCAAGGTAAGATGGGATATAGAACCTGTATTTGGCTCCTGTTTTCATAAGTGAAACCCCGTAATCTAAGCCCTCGGGTATTATTGAGTAGTTGAGCAGCTTAAACTTAACAGGATGGCCGTTCTCAAAATTATTCTCTAATATGGTTCCGTTTAAAAGGGAGATTTTATAATTAATCGAGACAACATCGCCCTTTTTTAGAGAAGTCCCAGCAGCAGATGGGGTGATAACCTCATAATAAAACCCTTTACTGTCTCTTACTGCATTAATTGAGTTGGTTGCAATGAACTCTGCCAATAACTTATCGTCAATCTTTACTTGCCTCTCATAATCTGATTCTGTATTAAAACACGATGTTAATACGCTTAAAACAGCCAGTAGGCTAATGGCAGAAATTAGAAATCTCTTGTTTGTCATATCTCACAATTTTAATGGTTCTTGTGATTACTATACGAAATAAGAGCCCATTTCGCTACACTCACCGTTAGTCTCTACTCTTCCGAGAGCTCTTCGCTCTCTATATCTTCCTCTATTTCAATTGCTTCTCCCAACATCTCAGAAGCTTGAGCAGATGGAAGTTCCTGCACTGTCCTTAGTTTTCTCTCTATTGCACGTGACCTGACTCCCGCTTTGTCTATTACATTTGCCGCCTCCTGCAGTTTTTTCTTGGTCTTATCCAGAATTACACCAAAGTTGCCAAATTCACTCTTAACAGCACCCAGCAGCTCCCAAACCTCGCTGGATCTCCTCTCTATTGCCAGGGTTTTAAATCCCATATATAGACTGCTTAAAAAAGCAACCAGATTTGTAGGCCCAACAACTGTAATTTTATACTCCCTCTGTAATGTCTCAAACAGCCCTGTACGTCTTAGAATCTCGGCATAAAGACCCTCTGTTGGAACAAACATGATTGCAAAATCTGTTGTTTTTGGAGGGTTAATGTATTTATCCCTTATATCTTTTGCACTTTTTTTAACAGAGTTTTCAAACTGTTTAGATATGCTCTCCAGCTCTTTGCCACTCGAATCTACACTATTATCGTAGGCCTCAAGTAACCTCTGGTAATCTTCGTTAGGGAACTTTGAATCTATTGGCAGCATCAAAGGGATATTGTCTGTGCTCTTTCCAGGCAATTTTATAGCATACTCCACCCTCTCTAAACTCCCCTCCTTAACACAAGCGTTCTGCTCATATTGTTCGGGCGACAATATCTGCTCCAGGATTGCACCAAGCTGAATCTCACCTAAACTCCCTCTTGTTTTAACATTAGTAAGTACCTTTTTCAGATCCCCAACTCCCGAAGCAAGAGACTGCATCTCTCCCAAACCTTTATGAACCTGCTCCAACCTCTCGCTTATCATCTTAAAGGAGTCGTTAAACCTCTTTTCAACAGTCTCCTGCAGCTTCTCATCTACAATTTTTCGCATCTCCTCTAGACGTTTATTGTTATCTTCCTGTATAGATTTAAGCTTCCCCTCAACAGTATCTCTAATCTCTTTCAGCTTCTCTTCTGTCTCTTTTTTAATAATGTCTAACTGCTTTGAGTATATGTCAAACTGACTCTTCTGAGAGTTTGAATACTCTGTAACGGTTTTAGAAAGAGAATCCCCCAGCAGTTTGAAGGAGTTCATTATCTCCTCTCTGTTATGCCTGAAAGAGACCTCATTCTCCTCTCTGTTTCTTTTAAACTCTTCCCTAAACAGCGGTCCTATTCTTATCATCAAACCTGCAATAACCACTACAGCTATAACAGCAATCAATATTTCTATCATAATACAAAGGTTACAATTAAGACACCCCTAAATTACTCATAAATTCCCACATCACAATAGCTCTACACCCGCCTTTGAAAGCTCTAATCTCTGATGATCAGACCAAATCCCCACTTGAACCTCTCCAATATGTCTCTTCTTAAGCATAAACATACACACTCTCGATTGTCCTATACCACCACCTATGCTTTGAGGCAGAAGATTGTTCATTAACATCTTGTGAAACATTAAATCCAACCTCTCTTTACACCCCTTCTGCTCCAACTGACTTACCAGTGACTCTCTGTTTACCCTTATTCCCATTGAAGATAACTCCAGAGCGCACTCCAGTACAGGATGCCACACAATGATGTCTCCGTTAAGGCCATAGTAGCCATCTCTGTTAAGTGTGCTCCAATCGTCGTAATCGGGAGCTCGTCCGTCATGCGGCTCTCCATTAGAGAGCAGACCCCCGATTCCTATTATAAAAATTGCTCCAAACTTCCTGGCAGCCATTGTCTCTCTCTCTTTAGGGGTTAGAGCAGGATACATCTCTAGCAGCTCCTGAGAGTGAATATAGGTTATGTTTTGGGGTAAAACAGGTTTTATAGAGGGGTATCTAAAAGAGATCTCCCTCTCTGTAGATCTTAAAGCGTTATAGATACTCTCTACGGTTGAGCACAGTCTGGTTAAATCTCTTTGATCTACCTGAATAACCTGCTCCCAATCCCACTGATCTACATATATTGAGTGTAGACAAGTGTAGTCTTCATCGGGGCGTAGTGCCCTCATATCTGTAATTATCCCGCTACCACAATCAATTCCTAACTGCATTAATCTTAACCTCTTCCACTTTGCCAGTGAGTGCACCACCTGTGCTCTTTTTTCTCCAAGAGATTTTACGGGAAAAGATACAGGGCGTTCAATCCCATTTAGATCGTCATTAATGCCGGTTCCCTCCAGCACGGCAATTGGCGATGACACCTTAATTAAAGAGAGGGCACCTGTTAGGTGACTTTCAAAACAATCCTTTACAAATGAGATTGCGGCTTCTGTTTCTAAAATGCTACTGTTCATGGTTTTACTTATTAAGTACTTCAAAAAAAAAGCCCCCCGTATCCCGGGAGGCTCTATAATTACATAACTATTATATCTACTGCAATAGCCCCCCTGCCCGAATATTATTATTATTCGAATTATTATTAGAAAGGTTATTGTTCAGCTGTATTCTCATCTCAAATATGCTAATGCGAATGTAAGAATTATTCTTTTACACTTTTCAACTTTTTATTTTTTTTATCTTTTTTCAGCTTTTTTATGAATAGTGTTGCCAATAAAAAAGCTGCCCATAGAGGCCATAGCTTGATAATAAGAAGAGCAACATCTACCATGCCGGTCCAACCATTGAATAAAGATCTCTTTAACCTTTCATAGAAGCTGTCTCTACTCTCGGGAGAGAATTTATACTCGTTCCTCTTTGTAATATTTAGCTCAAGCGAGCTGTAGGCAACCTGATCTGTGAGGTACTTGAGTCGGCCGGTAGTGCTTTCAATCTCCTCCTGCAATACTCTTATCCTCTCCTCTATCTCCAGGATATCCTTAACACTTCCTGCCCTCTTTAGAAGCTCGGCATATCTAGACAGATAACCCCTTTTACTCTCTAATCTGGTTTCCAGATCTATAAACTGCTCCGTAACATCTCTTGCGTATATCTCTTTGTAGAGGATTTCCCCATTTCCGCTCTCCAATGCAGCAATAAACCGCTCAAACTCCTCCTGAGGAACTCTTATTCTAAGGTTATAAGAGGACTCAATTTCGGTGTTATTAAAAGACTCATTGGAGTAGTAACCTCTGTGTCTCTTAATTAGCGTATCTGCCCAAACTTTTGCTTTTGCTATATCGCCCACCTTTATTCCAACCCTCCCGTCCTTAATAATTCTGTTTTTCACAACATCATCTTGAGGCGAAACCTCGGGAGTCTCTGCTACAGGGACAGAACTCATATATCTCTTTGCCGGAGCAAAGGAGTCGTTAATCATCTCCAGATTTTGGACTTCGGGGGAGTTACATCCCCATACAAGCAACAAAGCTGCAAAAAATATAAATCTCTTCATCTCTTATTTACCAATTATCCAAAGGAGTTTTCATTGTCTCTTCTAACTTGCCTATCCTCTCCTCTACCCCATTTGCAAGCTTCTCAAAAAATCTGGTGCGTCTGGAGCTCCTCTCGAACGTCCACGATTCTATGTCGTAGTTAAGATCTCTTTGGAAGTTCTTGTCGGAGTTTACCAGTTGAAGTCTCAACCTAAAATTAGAGAGAGAGTACCTATACTTACCATCTTTAACATCTATAACCACCTTTTGCCAAAACTCCACTTTCTCATCTCCAAAGACAGATAGCTCCCAGGTCTCCTTAAAAAAACCTTCGGCAATAACTCTTCCTTTATCTCTATTCAGATACAGAATAATCGGCTTGTCCGATTCAAATGCCAAGTTAACCCACTCAACTGCCTTGTCAAAAAGTTCATCGGCTTTTGCATCTTCTACTTCAACCACTCCTGTATAGGTTACAAGTCCGTTTTTTAATGGGAAAACGCCATCTAGCTTCTCCTGTGCATTTAAAAGATTGAAGAGAGTTGTAAAAACTAGTAGTGATAATAAAAACTTAATTTTCATATAATTTTCTTTATAAAGTTTAGTTTACCTTTTGTATGAGGGCTGTATTTGATTGATGGCTCAAACCAAGTTGGTTTTTCCAGTACACTTTTGTAGTGAGAGAATGCAGAGAAACCATACTTTCCATGGTATGAACCCATTCCGCTCTCTCCAACCCCTCCGAACGGCAGATTTTTACCTGAGACATGCATAATGGCGTCGTTAACACACCCCCCTCCGAACGATAATTGGCTCAGAATTTTTTTCTTATGATCATCGTTTTTTGTGAATATATAGCACGAAAGTGGCTTCTCCCCCTCTTTTACCTTTTCAATTGCTTGTTCTAATGTATCGAATGCAATAACAGGGAGAATGGGTCCAAAAATCTCCTCCTGCATTACAGGGTCTTCAAAAGAGACATTATCCAGAATGGTTGGACCAAATCTTCTCTCCTGAACATTGAATAATCCTCCATACGCTATAGTGCCTGAGCTCAATAAATTACTCAATCTTAATACATTCTTCTCGTTAATTATTTTAACGTAATTCCCGTTCTCTACAGAAAAACTCTCCCTCTCAATCTCTTCAACCGCCAATTTTATAAAATCATCTTTTAAAGATTTATCTATAAGAACATAATCGGGGGCAATACATGTTTGTCCCGCATTCAGAAATTTTGCCCAAACCAACCTCTTAACATACATTTTTAGACTGGATCTATCCAGAATAAAAGCAGGACTCTTTCCCCCCAGCTCAAGTGTTACCGGAGTCAGAAACTTTGATGCAGCCATATAGACAACTCTTCCAACTCTTACACTGCCGGTAAAAAAGATCTTGTCAAACCTATTTTGAAGTAGCTCCTGAGTCTCCTCAACTCCACCCTCCACTACTCTAAAAAACTGCTCATCAAAATTGTTATTTACCAACTCTGCCATCACTCCGGCGGTTTTTGCCGGCAGTTCGCTAGGTTTTAATATAACCGTGTTTCCGGCACCGATTGCAGCTATCGCCGGCGCAAAAGAGAGCTGATAGGGGTAGTTCCACGCCCCAATTATAAGTGTAACTCCAAGTGGTTCTGGTATTATAAAGCTTTTAGCAGGCAGATTTACCAAGTCTGTAGTAACCCCTCTCCAACGCGACCACTTTTTAATATTTTTTAGTGTATAGTCAATTTCACTATACAGCATTGCAAGCTCGGTAGTATAGGTGTCGAACTCCGATTTACCAAAGTCTTCAAAAATAGCTCTGTTTAAAGAGCTCTCATTTTGCTTTAAAATATTTTTAAGCTTTTTTAACTGATTGATTCTAAAATCAATCTCCTTTGTTGCTCCAGTGTTAAAAAAGGCCCTCTGAAGGTCTACTAATCTCTTCATAACCTATAGACGATTAACATTAGTAATTTGATACAAT
>CAYYAM010000030.1:10387-25263 GCA_964469965.1 uncultured Muribaculaceae bacterium
GTCTACTAATCTCTTCATAACCTATAGACGATTAACATTAGTAATTTGATACAATCTGATGATAATTTTATCCTATTTTATGTATTGAAGCGGCGATACTAACTCAAACTCTTTTGAAACATCAAAAAGGTGGTTAAGCAGGTTAAGATGATCGCTCCCTATTATAAGCAATATTCTCTCGTCTCTATCTTGGTTTATCCGTTGAATATTCCTAAAGATTCTAAGGTTTCTGTTATACCATCTACCCGACTCAAAATCTACCCCGGTAAAATCGCCGGGCACCTCTTCGTATTTAAACGGATGCAAAAGATATGCGGCCAACCTCTCTTTAATATTATGAGGATTATTGAGCTCTTTAATCGTTTGAGCTATGTCACCTATCTTCTCCTGTTTTTGAACTTGCCTGTATATAGAGTCGGCATTAGACATATAATAGTTCTCGAATCTCTTCAATCTTTGATTGTCTTTGAACAGAGAGTCTATTCTTGAGTAGTGTCTTCCCATATCATCTATACAATAAACTCTCTCGTGACCTAAGTTTTTTGCCATCCTGAAACCTAGCTGGTACACCTCATTTTTACCTGGTTGCCACCTTCCGCTTTTATACAAATTAAACAGTGAATCTACTCTTAATTGATGTATAGGATTAAACTCTACAGCTATTTTTGTTGGTTTGAACTCTTCTATCCACCTGCAAAGTGCTACAATCTGAGATTGAAATGGTTCGTCTAGAACCGATATCTCATCTTTTTTGTCTGTTTTTTGAAAATCCAGGTTTGGAAACTGGAAATGAAAAACGCCCAGAGTCATTATCTTCGTTTTTGGGGGCTCAGCAATCTGTTGTGAAAAAAGGGCGATACAGAAGAGGCAAAATAAAGTTGTAAATGTAATTTTCATATTTTTTAATATTTTTTAAGCACCATTGTTGAACATATTATATCTGTTTTAAGAGAGTTGTATTCATCTTCCTGTTTTTTTTGATAATCCAAAAAAATCGAAGCTTTTTGAGGATATCTCTTTGCCAACTCATTGCACCTACGTTTTAGGTTGGCAAACTCACTATTATAACCGTCAAATGCCGGCTCGTCTCTATTAACAACTACCTCTTCTGCTATGTGCATCCCCGCCCTGCTTATCTGTTTTAAAAGCTCTCCTCTGTTCAGCACATTTATGTGCTTATAATCACTTTCGTCATCTATATAACCATCATCTAATATGATTATTCCATGTTGATTCAGGTGTTTTTTTAATCTGGTAATAGTAGTGTAGTAATCGCCAAACACCATACCTATGGCACCTAATACTATTACATCGAATTTTCCTGTATCATCAATTTTTGTTCGAATGTCTCCACAATCAAATCTACATAGATTGGTTACCCCAAACTCAATAGCTTTTTGGTTTGCAAATTCTATAAATTCCTTAACTCCGTCAATTCCTAAACATTTAGTTCCCAACTCTTTAGCCACCTTTACAGATACAGCACCCTTACCGCAACCAAGATCTAGTAAAGTCCCCCTATTTCCTCTATGCTTCTCAATCAAATCAATCATCACAAGGGGGTCGGAGCCAATCTCCCAAAAATCCTGTAAGATATAGGGTAGGTAATCAAGGATCTCTATACTTTCGCAATCCATTGCTCTCATTACAGACTCTTCAAGCGACTCTTTAAACTCTTTCATTGTTCTTATTTCTAATAATATCCAATAATTTATTTAGTGTAACCTTTAGATTCTCAACTTCTGCAACTGTTAAAGTATCATCGCCAAACTGCGCAACAATCTTACCGGGTATACAAAGCGCACTCTCTCTCATCCTCTCTCCCTGTTCCGATAAAGTTACAACAACTAACCTTTCGTCACATTCTGAGCGTCTTCTATTTATCATTTTTTTTTGTTCCAACCTTTTTAAAAGCGGGGTTACAGTATTTGTCTCAAGAAACAGTTTAGAGCATATCTCATTTACCGTCTGTATTTTGTATTGCCATAATACAAGCATCACAAGGTATTGAGGATAGGTTAAATCTAGCTTCTCAAGCAATGGTGTGTAGAGCTGCGTTGTTAATCTAGAAACTGCATAAAGTGGAAAACAGATCTGGTTATCTAAATGCAATGTCTCTTCTATATCTCTCATTTTATAATATGTTCTTTAAGAAGCTCTCCATCTTCTCTGGTTTTGTGTATGGCGAAAAGCGTTTTACAGGATTTCCGTTTTTGTCAATAATAAACTTGGTGAAATTCCATTTAATAGAGCTTCCAAAAATCCCTCCCAGTTTTGATTTTAAATAGACAAAAAGAGGATGTGCATTGGCTCCGTTAACATCTACTTTCTCAAAAATTGGGAATGAAACCCCATAATTTAATTGACAAAAAGATTCAATGTCTGATGATTGTCCCGGCTCTTGATTCCCAAATTGATTGCATGGAAACCCTAGGACTATCAATCCTCTATCTTTATATTTTTTATAGAGGTTTTCTAAACCCTCATATTGTGGAGTTAATCCGCATTTACTGGCAGTATTTACCACAATAACTGTTTTGCCTCTGTAGTCACCCAAAGAGACTACCTTCTGTTGCAGTGTGACTGCTTCAAAATCATAAATTTTTACTTTATCCATTTTTTATTTGTATCGTTCTTGATTGTATCGTTTACGATACAAATCTATAAAACTATTACTAATAATGTCCAATTTAAAAATAATAGATTAGTAAAACTATAGAAGCAGGAACTTAACTGCTACTTTATAGTCGTTATCATACTTCTCCTCTATCTGGTATCTTATGAGTCTGTTCAAATTATACCACTCTCCTTCGAGTTGAATAAACTGGCCTTGGAATTTATAATTTTTGCCATAATTTCCTAATATCCAAGCATTACCCCAAGATTGGTCTAATTTAAAATTAATTACACGTTGAATATTATTCTTCTCAATAACCTCTTTAAGCTCTTTTGCAATTAAATCGGCAGAAGTGAGGTTGCTCTCTTTAGAACACGAGATCGTAGTAACCAGTGTTAAGACCAAAATAAAAATTCTAAATGTTTTTATAGCTTGTAAATCAGGATATAAAGATATAAATATTGATGAATTTAGGTTAACTATATTGAAGATGGTCCATTAACTTCCCTGTCAAGATCTTCTCGCCTTTTATTTGAAACCCAAGCTTAAGATATAATCTCTTTGCTTGGGTATTCTCTTTATCTACCAGCAATCCTAATGTTTGACCTCTATTATTACAATACTCCTCGATTAGAGATTTTAATATAACTGTTCCAATTCCTTGGCCATGGAAGTATTCGCTAACAGCAATCGTATCTATATAATATTCCCCATCTTGAGTCTCGTCTTCGGGGTTAAATATAACTCCGAACATTTTATGAATCTCTTTTGCCACAGGTGCTCTTAATATCTCCAATTTTGCTCCGTCATATATGCATGCCGCCCCAACGATCTTGCTTTCAATCTCTGCTACCCAACAATTTTTATAAGAGTATTGATTATCATCTCTTGCTACCAATTTTTGAAGCAGTTCCAAGGCCCTCGTCTCTGAACTCTCGCCAATAAACCTAAAGATAATATCGTGCATCGCCAAAGCAATCAAGGGAGCAATATCACTTGCATCCTCCAACACGGCCTCTCTAATTATAATATTAATCATAGCTTTATCTAAAATTACTCCCTTTATTTTACTAAATTAGTAGCAAAATTAGTCAGAAAAATGGAACCTGTAAGATTAACATCATGTAACTCAACATTCGATGCACACATCATTAAAACTAAACTTTTAAATGAGCAGATCGAATGCTTTATAACCAACGAGAATTTTAATAGTATCTACCCCTGCTTTAACGACTCAATAGATATTTATGTAAATCCTAAAGATTTAGACAGGGCCAAAGAGATTATTATTGAGTAGTATCCCATCCCCAGGGCTTTCCGGGTGCAGGAATCTCTTGTGATAGATTGAACCTTACAGAGAACAATCTATCTGTATTCACTCTTCTGAGATTATAAGTAAAGTGCTCTCCGGGAACAAGATCTATCCACCAAACATTGGTAATAGCACCCGGTAACATCTCAACAGTCTCCCAATCGGCAGGGAACACTTGACAAGTACTCCATCCCGAGTTGGAGGTAGTGCCTCCATACATTGTCAACTCATCGGGTGTGCCATCTGCGTGGCGATGATCGTGTTTAAGCGTTATCCCCCTCTTGTCAATTGTAAACACCCAGGTTCTTGAGCTGTCATCTCCTACAAAGAATGGAACTTTGATAATGCTATCCTCTACCATACGTACATGCATAACAAGCTCCTTCCCCGTGAAAAGAGTATCGTTTGATGGTGCAGATACAATGGTGCCGCTGAATGCCTTTCCGCCCAGCTTTCCAAGCTCTCCCCAAAATTCCTGTTGCGCAGAGGCCAACTGAACGGGAGCTTCTCTCTCTCTGCAAGATGTTGTGATTAAAATGGCAGTTGAGATGATTGATAAAAAAATTGTTCTCATTTTTAAATTAATTGGTTTGTTTAATAAAAATACAAAAAAATAGAAGATTACTATATTTGCGTTATGAAGATTGGAGTTATAGGAGGCGGAGCTGCCGGCTTTTTTGCAGCAATTACGGCCAAGGAGAGAAACCCCGAGCTTGAAGTAATTATATTTGAAAAAACTCCAAAGCTTCTCTCTAAGGTAAAGATTTCCGGTGGCGGAAGATGCAATTTAACTAACGGTTGTAAAACAATCGATGAGCTCTGCAGTGCCTATCCAAGAGGAGGCAGGCAGTTGAAAAAGGGGTTTATGAGGTTTGATAACTTTAATACTATAGAGTGGTTTGAATCTAGAGGAGTACCACTAGTAATTCAAGATGACAATTGTGTTTTCCCTCAATCGCAGGACTCTCAAAGTATTGTTGATTGCCTATTAAATGAAGCAGACAAATTAGGTGTAATCATAAACAGGGGAAAAGGGGTAAACTCTATAGCGGTAGTAGATGACAATAACAATCAAAAATTAATGATCGGCTTCTTAGATCCAAAACAGAAAAGCGAGATTTTTGATAAAATTATTGTCACAACCGGCGGATCACCTCAAAAAAAGGGTCTGGATTGGCTTGAGCAGTGCGGACATACTATTGTAGAGCCCGTACCATCTCTCTTTTCATTTAATGTTTCCGATGGGGCTTTAAAAAAGCTAATGGGGGTGGTTGTGGAGGAGTGTAGTGTAGCTATCCAGGGAACTAAGATAAAATCAACCGGTGCACTGCTTATAACACACTGGGGTGTTAGCGGACCTGCTATACTAAAGTTGTCTTCATATGGAGCAAGGTTATTATACCAAAACTCATACAACTTTAATATTAATATAAACTGGATCAATAGGGTAGATAATCTTTCGGTTTTAGACTATATCACTAAAATCATCAATGAGAATCCCGGAAAACAACTGTTATCGGTAAGGCCATACTTCCTTCCTCAAAGATTGTGGATTTACCTGCTGGAAAGGTGTGAATTGACACCCGATAAGAGGTGGGCAGAGTTAGGCAAGAAAAGTATTAATCGGCTTGTTAATATTCTAACCAACGACTCTTATCATGTAAAAGGCAAAAATACCTTTAGCGAAGAGTATGTTACTTGTGGAGGAGTGAGTCTAAACAATATAGACTTTAACACTATGGAGAGCAAGGTTTGCAAAAACCTATATTTTGCCGGTGAGGTTTTGGATATAGATGCTATCACCGGCGGATATAACCTGCAAGCGGCGTGGACTACGGCCTACATAGCCGGTAGCAGTCTGTGCAAATAAGCATTAGCCAAACATTTTGGGTTTTTTACTTAAGAATCCCTGTATTGTCTCTAAGTGCTCTTTCACCCTCCCGTTGCCAAATTCATACACCTTGGTTATAAGACCATCTAAAAAATCCCTGTCGTGAGATACCACAATCAATGTACCGTCATATGCAAGTAGTGCCTGCTTTAGAATGTCTTTTGTTCTAAGATCGAGGTGGTTTGTTGGCTCATCCAGAATTAAAAGATTAACCGGCTCAAGAAGTAGTTTAATCATAGCTAAACGTGTTCTCTCACCGCCAGACAACACCTTCACTTTTTTATCGGAATCGTCTCTACCAAACATAAACGCACCTAAAAGGTCTCTAATCTTGGAGCGTATCTCTCCTACAGCAATATTGTCTATTGTTTGAAAAACCGTAAGCTCCTCATCTAGCAGAGAGGCCTGATTTTGTGCAAAATATCCAATTTGAACATTGTGTCCCAATGTAAGCTTCCCATCATGCTCAATCTCTCTCATAATGCATTTTACCATGGTAGATTTCCCCTCTCCGTTTCTTCCAACAAATGCAACTTTATCACCTCGGTTGATGGTTAGAGATGCATTGGAAAAAATAAGTTTACCATCGTAGCTTTTACCCACTTCATCTGCTATTACAGGAAAATTTCCGCTTCTTGGCGAAGGAGGGAACTTTAACCTTAGTGCCGATGTGTCTATTTCGTCTACCTCTACAAGCTCCAACTTTTCAAGCATCTTCACTCGTGATTGTACTTGAAGAGTTTTTGAATATGTGCCCTTAAATCTCTCAATAAACTCCTTAGTCTCTGCAATCATCTTCTGCTGATCGTCGTACTGTTTCTGTTGCTGCTCCCTCCTCTCCTTTCTTAGCTCCAAATAGTGGGTATAATTAACTTTGTAGTCGTAAATTCTACCCATTGTCAACTCTATGGTTCTATTTGTAACATTATCTACAAATGACTTGTCGTGAGAAATCAGAACAACTGCTTTTGCCTGGTTTACAAGAAACTCCTCCAGCCAAATAATAGACTCCATATCCAGATGGTTGGTGGGCTCATCCAGCAGTATTACGTCGGGTTTTCTCAAAAGCAGTTTGGCAAGCTCAATCCTCATTCTCCAACCTCCGCTCAGCTCAGAAGTTTGCCTTGTAAACTCCTCTCTTTTAAATCCTAGCCCAAGCAATACCTTCTCTACATCCTCTTCGAAGTGAGATATATCTACTGCATAGTACTTCTCACTCAAGGCAGAAAGATCTTCAATCAACTTATAGTACCCCTCAGAATCGTAGTCTGTCCTCTCTTCCAACTCTTTGTTGTACCTCTCTATCTGCTCCTCTATTTGGTGAAGGTGTTTAAAAGCTTGAGAGGCCTCTTCAAAAACACTTCTTCCATCTTCTGTCATAAGGTGTTGAGGGAGGTAAGCAATCAGATAATCTTTAGGGGCCGACACCACTCCTCTGGTTGGTTTTCTTGCCCCTGCTAAAATTTTAAGCAGGGTTGACTTCCCTGCTCCGTTTTTGCCCATAAGGGCAATTCTATCATTATTATTGATTACAAATGAGATATTCTCAAACAATACCGTTCCGCCAAACTCTACACTCAACCCGTCGCAAGAGACCATTATATACTATGTCTTTAAAATTTTGAGGTGCAAAGATATATTAATTAAGCTTATTATCTCTTTTTAGAATTGATATCAATCTCTCATCATTACGTCTGTCTTCTACCCCCTCCCAATCGCCGGGATATCCCAACTTAACATGTAGCTCTTTTGTTACAGACGCCATAAACGGATCTATTGTTATCCAGTTACACGATGCCGATGAAAACATTGGCCAAAAGTAACCTGTGTAGACTATCCTACCTCCGGCTGTCAAAGCAAAAGCAACGCCTTTAACAGAGTGATTAACATTATTGATTGCATCTACGGCTCTATCGCTTATCTTAAAAAAATATTGATTCGTATTATAGAATAAAATATCTGAATAGTTAACCAGTGGCTTACTTTCCAATACCACACTTTTCTCATTTATCTTCTGTGAATTATCCAATGTTTGGAAAGATTTAAGCAGATAGATCTCTACTCCATCGGAAGATAAGAGGGGATCTTTGTTACATCCTGTTAAAAAAAATCCACAAATAGATGTACATAAAGCCAAAAGCAAAATCCTTTTCATGTTTGCATGATTAATATTGATCCTGTTTTAAAATCCCTAGGTTATATCCAGACTGCCGGTTAAAGGCCTTCCTTTTCTGAAATAAATATAATAATAAAGTTAAATAGTTGTTTTATTGTTATGTCTCTATTTAAAGGAGAACGCCTGCAAGCCAACTCTCAATACAGTGATACGTTTATGAAAATGCATATTATAATAATCTTCTCCGCTATAGAAATTTGCAAAAAAACTCACATCGGAAAGAAATTTTGGTCTATATGAGAAAGTAAGAGAGAAATTAAATCTCTTTGAAAAATCAAAAAAATTAGTGTCATTTATCTCTCCAAACATCCATGTTGTTTCAACTTTAGTCTGTATAGCCGGCGTCTTATCAAAAAGCAACCTTTTAGAGTTTGTTTTGTATCCTAGAAATCTAAAAATTCGAATATTGTTGTGCCATCGTAAAAAGCTGTATCTGCCCTCCAGCTCTGCCGATCTGTTAGCATCTATGTGATACTCAATAGAACTTTTAAAATATTCATAAGTATTAGAAAATGGAACCAGGTTCTGATTAAAGAAGAATCCCAGCTCTAGGAAGTTTGTAGAAAAGTCTCCCGATAAGGTATTTATACTCCCGTCACTATTGAAAAAGCTCCCATTCTGGCCATTAGAGTGGTGAGTCAAATTCAAAAACAAATACACAATTCTGTCATTCTTAGAGCTTTTGAGTTGATGATAGAAACTTATATTGGGCATGTAGCTTGGCGTACGAACAGGTAAAGATTCTTCTGCATACATTCTTATCATTATTGCCGGTGAAATTGTAGCTCCCCATCTTGAATCTATGCTTGTTCTCAATAAAAAATATGGAGAAACAAGTGCCTCAAAAATCAGTGGCTCCATATTTCCTAATCCCTGACTAAAAGTCATATAGCTATCTCTTTGATTAGATCTTATAGCACTAAAAAAAGAATTTTCAATGCCCGAATTCCTTTTCTCCTGAGCATTTACACCTCCAAATATCAGGCAGATGAAAGCAAGAGTTAGTAGAATATAATTTTGTTTAATCATTCTAAAGGATTTATTTAGATTCTCAATATTTATAATTATAATCCAAAAACGAAACTTTGTAAAAAATTGAATAAAGCACCGGGACAAAAATTATTGTAATAAAAGTTGCAAAGAGTAACCCAAAAATTATTGCCAAGGCCAATGGCACCCAAAGTAAATCGCCGGAGAACCATAAGGGCAGCATCCCTAGAGAGGTTGTGAGGGTTGTTAACATAACAGGTCTAAACCTACTTTTCACCGCCTTTAGAATTGCATCTCGCTTATCTATTCCCACATCTTCTAACATCTCTATTTCAATCCTATCTATAAGTATTATTGAGTTATTTACAACTATTCCGGCAAGTGCAATGACTCCCAATATCCCAAAAAAACTAATAAAGGAACCTCCTATAAACCATCCTACGGTTACACCTATTAGACCCAAAGGAATAGAGAGAATAATGATAGTAGTTTTACGAAAAGAGTTGAACTGCAAAACGAGTAAAAGAGCAATTAAAAAAAAGGCAAGCGGAAGATTTTCGAATATTGCACCAAGGTTTTCCGATTTATCTTCATCTTCACCACCCAATTCATAAGTATAGCCGGAGCCCCAGCTCCCCTTTTTAGTCTCTAGCCAAGGGCCTATTTTTTTAAATACATCAGATGCAGTGTAGTCTGTGTCTAGATAGGCCCCTACAGTCATGGTTCTTCTCAAATCCTTTCGTATTACTTTTCCAAACTGCCAATCTACTTTTATATCTGCTACTTGCAACAATGGCACATTTAAGCTTTTAGAAGGTGAGTAAATAGTAAAGGCCTGTAAGGTTTCTATATAGTGCTCCGGGTTAGCTTCGTTCTTAAAAAAAATTGGTACTTTTTTATCTGAATCGTAAAAATCACCTATCCTAACCCCGGAAAGTCCGGCATTTAAAGCTACTGCAATATCCATGTTTGTTAATCCAGACCTCATCACTTTGTCTGGGTGAATATCAATTATGAGCTTTTGAATTTTTGGCCCCCAGTCATCATTAATATTCTTAGTTAGCTTTAGTTCTATAAGTTTACTCTTAACCTCTTGTGAGATTAATGCAAGTTTTTCAGGATTGTCTCCAGAAATTCTAATTTCTACAGGAGTCCCTGACGCGCCGGCACCGGTAAGTCTATTCACTCTAATCTCAGCATCGGGAATGCTTTTAAAGCAAAAGCTGTCTAATTTAGATATAATATAATCGTTGTCTTTGTCTCCTGTTGTGTTCACCAACATATGAGCATAACTTGAGTTTGATTCATTTTTAAAATAACCAAGATCGTAAGGCTCAGGCCCCTCTCCAATAAATGTAGAAAAATCTAGAACTGCTGCTCCTCCGCTTTTATTTGACGAGTCTCTCATCAAATTATTTAAAATATAATTTTCTATCTTTTTAACAGCTTGCTGGGTATATTCAATTTGTGTACCCGTAGGAAACTTAATGTCTAATGTAACTAGGTTACG
Source organism: uncultured Muribaculaceae bacterium (assembly GCA_964469965.1). Taxonomy (GTDB): domain Bacteria; phylum Bacteroidota; class Bacteroidia; order Bacteroidales; family UBA932; genus Bact-08. The sequence continues at coordinate 20,884 of CAYYAM010000030.1, forward strand.
GTCGCTATCTGGCACTAGTTTAAACGGTAGATACCTAATCATAAATACTGCAATCACAAAAATAGAGACAATTGCTATAAGAAATCCTTTTGGTCTTTTTAATGTCCTATATAACATCTTATTATACCACATATTAAATCTATCCAAACCCTTATCCAAGGTACTCTCTCGTTTCACTTTTCCATAAGGTTTAGTTTTTAAGATTATGACCGCAACTAATGGGATGAAGGTAAATGCGAGAAACCATGAAGATATCAAGGTGCTGCTCACAACCCAAAATAGTTGAGATGATATCTCTCCCATAGGTGTCTTTGCTAGTGCAAAGGGTAGAAAAGCTGCCGCAGTAGTTAATGAAGAAATTAAAAGAGGCACAATAAGAACTTTTCCGGAATATATGCTTGCTTCTATTGCACTCATCCCTCGGTTCATATTAACCATTATAGATTCCGAAACAACTATCCCGTTATCTACCAACAGCCCAAGCGATATGATCAACGCTGCTAGCGACACCTTGTTAAAACCAAGGTTTAGAAATCCTAAAAAGAAGAAGGATGTAAGAATAACCATAGGTATAAGAGATGCAACCAAAGAGCCGGTTCTAAGGCCAAGAAATATCAACATAACAGATAGTACTATCACTATACTTTGTACCAGATTTATCAGAAAGTCGTTAACCTGCTTATTTACAACCTTGTCTTGAGATGCAGATCTAACAACCTCTACACCAAGAGGGAGGTTGTTATTTATTTCAACAAGTGCTTTATCTACATCATTGCCCAATCTCACAATGTTAGCTCCATCCTTTAAAGAGATAAAAAGGGCAATAGCTTCTTTTCCATTTACAAAAACCTTTTTTTGTGAAGGAGTCACATAATCTCTATAAATACGGGTGGTAATATCCTCAAGATAAACTGTAGATCCCGAAGAGAGTGGAACAAGAATCTTTTTTATATCTTCAATTGTCTCAAACCCTCCCGAAGGCTCCAGAACTATCCTCTTACGACCAATATTGATCTCACCTCCGGGGTTTAATATATTTGTAGAAGAGATAAGACCTTTCAACTTTATTACATCCAGCCCATATCTGGAGAGTTGCTTATTATCGAACTCAATAAATATCTGCTCGTTTTGAACCCCGCCATATTTAATTTTCTCTACATCCCTAAGAAGAAGCAACTTCTCTCTAACCGCTTTAGCATAGTCTTCAAGTTTATAATAAGGAACCCCATCTCCTGTGACGCCTATAATTATTCCAAAAACTTTTCCTATATCCTCATCTTTAACCAACGGCCCATATATACCTTGGGGCAAACTTGGTTTAAGCGCCTCTATCTTATTTCTAAGATTAGTCCACACCGATTGTAGTTCCTTGCTGTTCACATCTGTTAACAGCTCTACTGTAATCACAGATAGTCCCGGACGTGATTCACTGGTAATCGTTTTTACTTGTGATATTTCACGAATGGTCTCCTCCAAAGGTTCTGTAACCAACATCTCTACTTTATTTGGGTCGGCACCGGGAAAGCTTGTCACCACAGATGCAATTCTGATTGTATATGGAGGCATACTGTCTCTTTCGAGGTCGAAGTAGTTGATTATTCCAATAATAGCTACAATAAGAATAGCTATTATTGTAACTCTTTTATAATCGAGTGTAATACTTGTAAGATTCATATCTACTAATTAGTTTTTTCTTTGTCTTCTAACAACTTCACTTTTCTTCCATGATACAAAGAGCTCAATCCTGCTGTTATAACAACATCTCCTTGAGTCAATCCATCTACTATTTCATATCCATCACTAAGCAGTTCACCTAGCCTTATCTCTCTTTTCTTAGCAATAAAAACATCTCCCTCATCACTTTTTTCTGCAATAAAAACATAATGGCCGGTATAATCGCTGCCCACTGCCTCTGTAGAGATAATCACTCTACTTTTATAAACATTATCGTTTAGAAGAGAGATTTCTACAGAGCATGTCATACCAGGCAAAAGCTCTCCTCGAGGATTAGTAACCTTGATTATTACCGGAAAGGCAGATGCATTTGGTGTTCCCGGGCTGATTTCGGTTATCTTTCCTTTATAAATATGGGTAGATAATGTGTTAAATTTTATTGTAGCATCTAACCCTTTTACAATTCTATTGACCATTATCTCCGGAACATTTATTTTTACTTCAATATCTGTAACAGATGCAAATATCACAACCGGATTCCCACTTCCCGACATCTCATTCTCTTTCATTAAAACCGAAGTTACCACACCATCGAATGGAGCTTTTAACACTGTATAATCTAATTGATTACGGGCTGCTTCTAATAATAATTCTGCCGATTTAACCAAACTCAGAGAGGATTCGTATTGTAATTTCACCTTTTCGTAATCACTTAGAGTTGCACTATTGTTTATAAAAAGATTCTCAATTCTTAAAAAAGACGATTTAGAAGCAGCCAGCTGTGCCTTAGCACTTTTTAAATTGGCCTCTGCTTTTTTTAGGTTTATTAAGTTATCCGTTTTATCCATAATAGAAATAATCTCTCCTCTTTTTAAAGTGTCTCCCATTTCAACATTTATACTCTTTATCACTCCTCCTACTTTAAAGCTTAGCTTGGCCTCTTGAGCCGATTGTGATACTCCGGAAAATATGGCCATACTCTTTGTGGTGTTAAAATCTACAACCTGATAATATACAGGTTTTACTTGCTCCTCTACCTGCTTACTTTGCGTACATCCATAAAAGAGGAAAATGCAAAAAACCATGAGTTTACATTTTGTTTTCATACTCTATTCTTTTGTTAATACGTTATATAACTTTTTAGTGTAGAGCTCTTTTTCTTCTTTGCTTTCTAAAAAAACAAATTTTCCCTGAAGTCGCTCTGTTTTTATATAGTTTAAAATAAATTGGTACCTAGAAACAACTGCCATTTGCTGAGTTCTAATCATCATATATTGAGCATCTGCAAGCTGTGCTACATTTGCAATTCCTTGTGCGTATGCATCTTGTATATTCTTATAGTTCTCTTTGGAAGCTATTGCTGCATTTTGCGAAAGATTCATCTCTCGGTAAGAGGATTGAAGAAACTGAACATTTGTACGAATCCCTGTTTCAATCATATTAAGCGCTTCGCTTCTCTTCAACCCAATCTTTTCTTGTTCAATTCTGGCTTTTTTTAGCTCGCCTCTTCTTTTTCCTCCCTCATACAAAGGAATGCTAAAACGAAGCCCTAAACTCCATGTTATATCTGTTGGTGGGGGAGGAATGGGTAGTTGTTGATTTCTTATCACACCGTCTCTAATTATTGCCTGGTCGGCACCTCCTATTATTGCAATTTCGGGAATATAGATTTCACTTAGTTTCATTGCTATTTGACGATCTATTATATCTCCGGCAAGATCTAATTGTTGTATCTCGGGAGAATTTTCTAACATCTCATTTATTAAAAACTGAATATAACTCTCTGTCAAATCTGATTCACTCAAAAACATTCCTAGAATTTCACTATTGAAAATTACAGTCTCATCTGCCATTAAAGAATCGGGAGTTGGAATAGTTTTAGAGATAGGCCTATTTAAAACATCATTTAGTTTATACATAGAGGCTTTATAGTCGGCCTCTGCTTTACTTAACTCAATCTTCCCAACATTTAACTCCCCAATCCATCGGTTTACATCAGAAACACTACTCTCTCCCAGCATCTCCCTAGACTTTGCCAACTCTAAGTTTTTTAAGGTAGCATTTACATTTTCGTTTTTTATATCCAGAATACTTTTAGATACCATTAACCATATATAAGACTTAGATGCTTCGTGAACAATATCTAAAACTGTTTGCCGGTTGTTAACTTGGACGCTTTTCGCTAGTAACTTTTTAAGAGCTATGTTTGCATAAGCAGTCTCAGAAAATACAACCTGCTTAAATGAAATCGAGCCGATAACTGTAAATTCACCTCTCTGACCCATAGATGACTCAACTATGTTTTTACTTAACTGAATACCACTCCCACTAAACTCAATCTTAGGAAGAAGATTAGATTTAGCTATTTGTATCTCATTTTCTGCTATTTGGTATTCATAATCACCTATTTTCCCTTTTAAACTGTTTTCCAAAGCAATTGATATTGCCTGGGTTAAACCAATCTCCTCTCCGGGGATTTTTGCAACATTTAGTAATACGGCATTATTTAGATACTCCGATTTAGGAAACCTCTTCAACAATCTTAAACTCTCCATATTAATTACCGGATCTCTTTTTGGAAATACTCTCTCTTCTATTGCATAAAGTGTATCTGCTTTATTTACAGATTTTAGAATTTTTATGGCTAATCTTCTTGCTATTTGATTGAAAGTGTATTGAGGAGTATACGTTACTGTAGCTCCAAGT
>CAYYAM010000031.1:0-23760 GCA_964469965.1 uncultured Muribaculaceae bacterium
CCTTTATAGGTGAAAAGCGACACATTTGAGGGGTCGCCCCCACTATTAAGAAACCTATTGTAGAAGTAGCTGGTTTGTGATGTCCCATGGTGAGATCTTATGAAATCTACAATTATCTGCGGAATCCTCTCCTTTTTAGCTATTGCAACACCCTCCTCTACGTGCTGAATTATCACTCTTGCACTCTCTTCGGGCGAAAGGCCAATGTGTGCACTATTCTCTCCTGCCGGTTGATTCTCTATAAAAAAAGAGGGGTTATTCATCTTCCCTATATCGTGATAGAGACCACCTACCCTGGCAAGAAGAGCGTAAGCTCCAATCTCTCTTGCAGCTCCCTCGGCTAAATTTGCAACTTGTAATGAGTGGTGGAATGTACCGGGGGCCTTCTCTGCAAGCAAGGCAAGAACAGGTGATGTTGCGTCGGAGAGATCTTTCAGTTTTGAATTAGACACTAAGCCAAAAAGCTTTTCAAAAAGAAAGAGCAGAGGATATGCAGCAATAACCAGAATCGAGTTCCATGCAAAGAAAACAAAGCTGTTAGGATCGGCAGAAGATAATGTTCCATCGTCAATCACTTTAAGTGCAGTATAGATTACAGCTAAAGCAATAAAAACTACCAATGAGTTAATAAACTGGAGCCACCCTCTATCCCAAAAGTGAAATGTATAGAATACTGCACCGCCTGCTGCCAGGTTCATTAGATAGAGCTCGGCGCCTCCCGAGGTAATAAGGAATAGAGGCAACAAGATAACAGAGTATAGCGGAAGTACTATTTTTGAAGTAAAAAAAGATGTAATATACAAAGCTATAACGCTATATGGTATTACATAAAGATAGTTTGCTCCATAATTATTAACTATAGATGTTACAAATGCAGACAACAATAATAAAAGCATAAAAAAGTTTAATTTGCCCCTGTCTGTAATAATCTCTTTTTTGAGATAGTGAAGCAATAGAACCAAAAATATCACAATCAGAGCAGAAATTACAAAGTGCCCCAGTTTGAGCAGATACTTACTTCCTGAATAGCCCATTGTAAGCTCATATTCATGCTTATAAGAGTCTAGCAGCTGTTCTGTTTCGGCGGTTACCATCTCCCCTTTACTCACAATCAGCTGCCCCGAATAGATCATGCCTTTGGTTGGTGAAATATCGGATACTGCATCTTTCACCGCTTTTTGAGTTAAAAGTTCATCAAACAAGAGATTGGCTTTTATACTCTCTTTTTCGGTTGCTTTTAAAATCTCCTCCCATCTATCGGGAAATCTCTCTTTGAGGCTTGCAGTGAGCTTATCGTATGCACTCTCAATCGTATACACGTTAGCCGTTGGTACAAATGTGAGCTTATCATCACGAACCACTCCCAGCACTCCTCCACCGTTCTCATAATCTGGTAGATAATCGGCAATTCCGGCAAGTGTAATCTTTCCAATTATTGATTTTATCTCTCTGTTATCGGAGGAGTCCAAAGTGCCGATATAATCGAGTGAATTCTCCTTAAACCTATATCTTGGAATAATAGACTTGGCAGCACTCTCCCTCTCTCTTCTCATCTCTGAACCTGTTTTGAGCACGGGAAAATCTACAGGAGCAACAAGGGTTTCATATATCCATGGTCTGCCCCTCATGTAATCATATCTGAATTTACCCGTATCTGGAATTATAAAGGTTAATAGAGTTATAATCAGTAGTATATTTAAAATCCTCAAGTATGTTGGCTTTAATCTATTACTCATTTTTGTGTTGGTTTATTGAAGCTCTATAATAAATAACAAAAATAAGTTATTTTTGATGTAACAATAAATAAAGATTTTACCATGACTCTTATTGTCCAAAATAGATCTATTCAAACTATTGCAACCATAATTATATTATTAACATGCAGATTATCAGACGCTCAGGAGAAGATAATCTTTGAATCTAAACACCTCAAATGCAACGATACTGTTTTGGTATTTACTCCATCGGGCTCGAATAGGGCCAATCTAAGCAGATACCCTGCTCTATTTCTGCTGCACGGTTGGAGTGGAAATTATAAAGATTGGAGTACTAAAACAAAAATACAAGAGGTAAGCGATAAATGGGGTTTTGTAATTATCACACCTGATGGCTTCTACAATAGTTGGTACCTCAATAACGTTAATAATGAAAAGATGCAGTGGAGAGATTTTTTCAATAACGAGCTCTATCCCGGCATCATGAGTCGCTTTGGGCTGGATTCCGATAAAACATTTATTACCGGGCTCAGTATGGGCGGTCACGGTGCTATTAATATATTCATTGATGATACTACGCGTTTTAGGGCGGCAGGGAGTATGTCTGGCGTGCTTAATCTTCATGATACCAGACTAAAAGAGACTCAACTCCCCGAGGTCTTAGGCCCCTATGTGCCTGAAAATACACTGTATAGTAAAAGCTCGGCAATCGGCAGAATATCTTCTTTAAAGGGAATGAAAAAGATGCTTGTTATAAGCTGTGGAGCTCAAGATCTACTCGTTAAAAGCAGTCGCGATTTTGTTGAGGAGTGTGAAAAATACAACATTGCAAATACACTTATTATTAGACCCGGAGCACACTCTTGGCCATATTGGATAGAGGAGCTGGATTTACATCTTTATCTTTTCACTAGAATTCTCAAATAGCTCTCTTTATTACACTTTAACATATATTCTCATTTTATATCTATCAAACTCTCTGTACTAGAGGTGTTTTTGTATTTTATATTTTACACCCATTTGGATATATTAAAATTATTTCATTATATTCGCTCCTCATTTTTAATATTGGCGTATGCTTCTACATCAACAATTTATTAAAATGGCCAAGGAGAAGGGAGAAAAACCGGCCATAATAGACAGAACTACAGAAAAGAGAGTAACCTATTCGAGGGCTTTGATTGGAGCACTTATCCTTAGTAAAAAATACAAAAGCTACCAAAAGGGGTACATTGGCATTATGATTCCAACTTCTGCCGGTGCTGCTTTGGCTACTGTTGCTGCTCTTATGAGTGGAAGAGTGCCTGTTATGATTAACTACTCTACAGGTGCCGAAAACAATGTCAAGTATGCTCAAAAAAAATGTGGGTTTAAAACAGTAATTACTTCACGAGCACTCCTTGAAAAGATTAAATGTCCTGTTATAGATGGGATGATAATGATAGAAGATATTATGTCGGGGGTATCGGCTCTAGATAAAATATCTGCCGCATTAAAGAGCAAACTTCCACTATCGTTGCTTTTAAAGCTTGTTCACAGTGGTTCTGAGAACGACACTGCTGCAATTCTCTTTACAAGCGGAAGCGAAAAAGATCCAAAGGCAGTTCAATTAACTCACAAAAACATTATATCAAACATAGAGAGCTTTGGTGGATACGTAAAGATCTCCGGCGAAGATAAACTCCTTGCTAACCTTGTATTTTTCCATGTATTTGGATTAACAGTAAATCTTTGGGTCTCATTCTATCATGGAATGACTATGGTGACGTATGCAAATCCATTGGATTTTATGACTGTATGCAAGATAGCAAGAGAGGAGAGACCAACTATAATGGTAGGTACTCCAAGTTTCTTTTGGGGGTATCTTCATAAGTCCGAAGAGGGAGACTTTAGCTCTATGCGCATAATGGTTTCGGGGGCAGATAAATGTCCCGATGCCCTTAGAGATGGTTACAAAAACAAACACGGGGTTACTCTTCTGGAAGGATACGGAGCCACAGAGACATCTCCCGTTATATCTGTTAACTCTCATGAGTTTAACAAACCCGGTAGCACAGGTAGGGTTATACCCGGTGTACAGGTGAGGATAGAGAATTTCGAGACCGGGCTGGAGTGTAAAACCGGCGAAGTTGGTAAGGTTATGGTAAAGGGGGACTCAGTAATGAAAGGATATCTCAACGACCCCGAGCTCACTTTAGAAGCTATAAAAGATGGATGGTATAACACCGGAGATATGGGTTATTTAGATAGTGACAACTACTTGTGGCACTCAGGCCGTTTTAAAAGATTTGTTAAAATTGGTGGTGAGATGGTTTCGCTTGTAAAGGTAGAGAACACCTTGGAAAAATATCTTCCTACCGGAGTCTCATGTTGTGTTGTTGACGTATCCGACGAAGTAAGGGGTTCATCAATAATTGCAACAGTAACTATTGAGGTAAATAAAACAGAGATATTAAAAAAAATGGGAGAAGAGCTTCCTAATATAGCTCTACCTAAACACTTTATGGTTATCAAAGAGCTCCCAATGATGAGCAGCGGTAAAATTGATTTCAGAACAGTAACCAAAATCGTACAGGAGGTTCTTAATGAGAGGCAGGTATTTGAACCGGAGAGTGAGGAGATTAAGATAATCTGATAGAGGTTGATTGTTTATTTAGCAGAGAGATGTAAATTTGTTCAATAACAATTTACATCTCTTTACTATGAAAAAGATCTTAATATCTCTACTCTTTTTTACTCTGTGGGGTTATGCTCTCTACGCTCAAAATGAGCAAGAGAAGATAAAACAGGTGGTTATGGAGGCCTATGTATCGGGCATTCACAACTCAGGACCATTAGAAAACATAACTGCAGGTTTTCATCCAGGGTTCGAGCTCCTTGGTGTTGGTTCTGACGGTAATACTATTACTAAACTGCCAATCTATACATGGATAGAGAATATCAAACAATCTCGGGCGGCCGGTAGAGTTCCGGCGGTTGAGACTAAATGCAGGTTTTTAAGCATAGATATTACCGGAAATGCAGCTGTTGTAAAGTTAGAGCTCCTTAGAGAGGAGAAGCTTATTTTTACCGACTACCTCTTCCTGTACAACTTTAAAGAGGGTTGGAAAATAGTAAATAAAATCTACCACAGACACTAACAATCAGAGCTATGAGTTTAAAAAAAACTTTTCTGCTGCCTTTTTTCTGCGCAGTTATAATCTTATTGTCTTGCGATAATAATAGAACCTCATCTACAGCCATCTCTCCGGGCAGAATAAACAGGGTTCAATTTTTTCTCTATCCCGATGGATCACCGGGGTTTAAAGTTAAGCACAACGGAGTAACTGTAGTGGATAGCTCCTCTATCTCATTTGATCTGCAGGGGGAGTCTCCGTTAAAGAGTGGGTTCTTTATAAAATCGGTTACAAAAACGGAGAACGATGAAACCTGGGAGATGCCATGGGGAGAGCAGAGGTTTGTTAGAAACAACTACAATGAGATGACAGTTCACCTGAGTGAAGAGGGTGGTGATAAACGTGATTTTAAAATAATATTCAGAGCATACGACGACGGTGTTGCATTTAGATATGAATTCCCCCGGAATAGAGCCGACTCTCTGATAATCATTGAAGAGGCAACCTCTTGGAAGATGACCGGAGACAACACCTGTTGGTGGATACCCGGTGACTACGACAGTGAGGAGCACCTTTACAGCAAAACACCACTATCAAAAATAGATGCAATTGAACAGGGCAAAAAGGCAGTGAGCTTGGCATATACGGTAATACCAAAAAATGCCGTCCACACTCCACTTACCATGAAGACAAAAGAGGGTCTTTTCCTATCGCTGCACGAGGCATCTCTCATTGACTATCCTGCAACTACCCTAAAACCGGATTCTGCTAATTTTACGCTTACCAGCGAGCTGGTGGGCTCCGACAGGTATGGATACAAAGCAAAAGTTGCTTTGCCTTTTAAAACCCCTTGGAGAACGCTCATAATTGCAGACAAGGCAAAAGAGCTAATCTCTTCTCGTTTAACCGAGAATCTCTGCGAACCCTCTGTAATTGAGGATATCAGTTGGTTCAGACCAATGAAGTATACCGGAATATGGTGGGAGATGCATATAGATAAAAGTACTTGGGCCTACGAGGGTGGCAAACATGGCGCCACTACAGAAAACGCAAAAAAATATATAGACTTTGCCGCCCAAAACGGGCTTGGAGGAGTACTAATTGAGGGTTGGAACAGAGGATGGGAACGCTGGTTTGGATTTGAAGATAGAGAGGGGGTATTCGATTTTGTGACCCCATATCCAGACTATAATCTTGACGAAGTATCGGCTTACGCAAAGTTGAAAGGGGTATCGCTAATTATGCATCATGAGACCTCGGCTGCAGTCACAACTTATGAAAAGCAGCTTGATACTGCCTTCTCTCTAATGAAGAAACACGGGATAGATATGGTTAAGACGGGGTATGTGGGTAGAATTATTCCAAAGGGAGAGCACCACCATGGTCAGTGGATGGTAAACCACTATATGAGAGTTGTAAAAGAGGCAGCAGCTCGTGGCATTGCCGTAAATGTTCATGAACCTGTAAAAGCAACCGGTCTGAGAAGAACCTATCCCAACCTTATCTCTCAAGAGGGGGTTAGGGGTCAGGAGTTCAACGCTTGGTCTTTAGATGGGGGAAATCCCCCCGAACACATTCCTATAATTGCTTTCACAAGGATGTTGGCTGGACCTGTAGATTTTACACCGGGGGTTTTTGACATTGATATCTCATATAAACCAAACAACAGAGTAAACACAACACTGGCTCAACAGCTTGCCCATTATGTAATATTATACAGTCCCATACAGATGGCTTGCGATCTTCCGGAGCACTACAAGGGAAATCCCGCTTTTAATTTTATAAAAGAGGTTGGTGTGAATTGGGAGAGAACAGTTGTAATAGACGGCGAGATTGGTGAATATATAGTTATAGCAAGACAGGAGAGAGAGACTGAAGATTGGTTTATTGGCGCTGCAACCAACCAAACTAGCCGATCGTTTACTTTGGATACCGATTTTTTGGATAAGGGTGTCACTTATAAAGCAACAATTTATAAAGATGGAGAGAGTGCCCACTATAGAGATAACCCTAAAGAGATATCAATAGTTGAAATGGAGGTTAAAAGAGGAGATAAAATTACATTCAGCGCAGCCGAAGGTGGCGGAGCTGCCATATCGCTGCATAAAAAAAAGATGGAGAGTGAGATTAGGCGGACTGCCAACTCTGCAATGGTTCCAAATTTGGATATAGCTGTGAGAAACGGAACAAAGAAAGAGGTTATTACCAGCTCATTTCTGAGTTCAAAAACATCTGAACCGGCTGTATTTCAAGCAGCGTCATTAAGTAAACCTCTCTTTGCCTACATTATTATGAAGATGTATCAGAGAGGTGAGATAGATCTTGATAAACCACTTACTCACTATATAACTGCCTCTAGGTTGGTTAATAGAGAGTGGGCAGAAAAGATAACTGCTCGCATGGTACTGAGCCATACTACAGGGCTCCCTAACTGGGCAGTATCACCTTCGTCGCAGGAGTGGCCTCACTCAAAATTGGATTTCAAATTCAAGCCGGGAGTAACATTCAGTTATAGTGGCGAGGGTTTCTACCTGTTGCAACAGGCAGTAGAGAATATACTTTCAAATAGTCTTGAACAGATTGCAATCCGGGAGGTCTTTCAAACTATAGGGATGCACAACAGCAGCTATATATGGAAAAGTGCTTATGATACCTTTGCCGTTAACGGCTTTGATAAACAGGGTAAGAGCAGAGGTAAAGGCAATTTTCCAATAGCCAACTCTGCATACACATTAAGAACAACAGCATCTGACTACTCACTGTTTTTAAATGAGCTATTCTATGGAGAGAGTATCAATGAAGAGACCAGAAAAGAGTTTCTCAAACCTCATATTAATGCAATAAGATTTAGTGATAAACCAAGAGATTGCGACAGCAAAATTTTCTGGGCTCTGGGTGTTGGAGTTGAGAAGAACCCCGAGTTGGGAGATATCTTTTTTCATTGGGGTGATAACGGCAACTTTAAAGCTCTATTTGCTGTAGTTCCATCTCAACAAAGGGATTTTGTATATTTTACCAACAGCGCAAGGGGTCATGATATTATCAATGCTATAGCAAAAACAGCTCTGGGTAATAAAGAGGATCTGGCTCTCTCAGATTGGATAAACATTATCCCTTAAAAATAAAAAAGACGGATAAAAATCCGTCTTTTTATTTTTTGTGGGAGCAACAGGAGTCGAACCTGTGACCCTCTGCTTGTAAGGCAGATGCTCTAAACCAACTGAGCTATGCTCCCTTTAAGGCCCCGTTCTTTTGGTTTGGGAGTGCAAAGATATCTGCATTTTTTTAAATTGCAAAAAAATTATCGTTTTTTTCAAAAAAATCTATCGCCTCTCCTACAATAAATGTACTTCCTCCAATAAAAAGCAGGTCTCCCTCTTTATAGATCTGCTTGTATCTCCTTAAAGCGCTCTCTACACTCTCACATAGCTCTCCCTCCAAACCTGCCGACTTACATCTTTTTTCCAGCTCATTTGCAGCAAGCGCCCTAGGCAAAGATGCCTGAGTAAAAAGATAGTAAGCAGAGTGTGGCAAAAGGCCAAGTATCTTCTCAATGTCTTTATCTGCAACAAACCCGATAAGACAGAATAGTCTTTTACAACTCTCCCTTCTTAACTGAGAAAAAACGGTTGTCAGTCCATGTACATTATGTCCGGTATCGCACACCACTGGGGGATTATCTGAGAGATACTCCCACCTTCCTCTCAATCCGGTTGCTTTGGCGCTTCTCTTTAGACCATCCCTTATATTCTCATCACTCCACCCCTCTCCTGCCATCTTTAAAAAAGAGCTGCTATTAGAGAGCACCGAGAGAGCTGTCAAAACACAACGAAGGTTGTTCGTTTGGCAGTCTCCTTTTAAATCTAACTCATAATCGGATGATTTAATATCCTTAAAAACCGAATCCTGTGCAAAAATTATAGGAGCTCCCCTCTCCTCTGCCACCCTCTCAAAAATCTCTTTTGTGGTTGGTGTGTATTCACTGATTACCACCGGAACACTATGCTTGATAATACCGGCCTTCTCCATTGCAATGGCGCTTATTGTGAAACCTAGCTGGTCGCAATGGTCTAAAGCAATATTAGTTATCATGCATATAATTGGATCTGTGATGTTTGTTGAGTCTAAACGCCCACCCAAACCTGTCTCTATAACTGCAATATCTACTCTCTGTTTTTTAAAATAGTCAAAAGCAAGCGCTGTTGTTATTTCAAAAAACGAGGGAGAGTTGTCACTCATGAACATCTTAATCTTCTTATCTGAGAGAAAATCATATACTGCCTCTTTGGATATCATCTCTCCATTTATTTTGATTCTCTCTCTAAAATCTATAAGATGGGGAGAGGTATATAGACCCACCTTGAGCCCACAGCTCATCAACGCAGAGGCCGTCATATGGCTCACCGACCCTTTTCCGTTAGTCCCTGCAACATGAATAATCGGATAGTATTTATGAGGGTGTTCCAGAAGTTTGTCGAACTCTTTCATTGTCTCTAAGCCCTCTTTATACGCTATTTTTCCTACGCTCTGATAAGAGGGAAACTGTTTGAAGATATGTTCAATCAGCTCATTGTACCTTTCCTGATCCATCTCTTTGTTTATTGTTTATCGGTACAAATTTCAAAAATAAAAGTCACAAAAAAATTAACCGGTCAAATATTTTTCGGGAATTGGTCAAAATGGAGTAATTTTAGCGCTCAATTTATTATATGTTCTGTATATTATGATTCTATTCTTTCGATCGGAGAAAGGTCCTGTGTTGGCCGTTAAGACAAATACGCAACTCTCAGATGATAACATCAATGCGCTTAAATGGTTATTTGGAGAAGCGGAGTTATTAAAAGAGAGCTCCCTCCCGGGACTCTTTATCGGCCCCAGAAGAGAGATGATTACTCCTTGGAGCACCACAGCTGTTGAAATTACCTCAAATATGAACATACCCGGCATAGAGAGGATTGAAGAGTTTTATGAGTCTTCTCTGAGTTCGCCTCAATATGATAAAATGCTTCAGCGTTTATACCATATTCTTGACCAAGAAATCTTTACAATAGATAGAGAGCCAAAAGGTGTAGAGGAGATAGAGGATATTGCCGCTTACAATGAGAGCGAAGGACTGGCGTTGAGTACAGAAGAGATTGATTACTTGAACTCTCTTAGCAAGAGGTTGGGTAGGAAACTTACCGATGGCGAAGTTTTTGGATTCTCACAGGTAAATTCAGAGCACTGCAGGCATAAAATTTTCAACGGTAAATTTATTATAGACGGCAAAGAGATGGAGTCATCTCTTTTTAAACTCATTAAAAGAACATCTGCTGTTAATCCAAACTTAATTGTTTCTGCCTATAAAGACAACTGCGCATTTATCGAGGGGCCGGCAACCAGGCTTTTCTTTCCCAAAGAGGGAGACAAGCCATCCTCCTTCACAGTTTGTGAAAGTGAGACTGTTATCTCTCTAAAGGCAGAGACGCACAATTTCCCAACCACCGTGGAGCCGTTTAACGGAGCTGCAACCGGCTCGGGAGGTGAAATCAGAGACAGAATAGCTGGTGGCAAGGGCTCTTTCCCAATTGCAGGAACGGCTGTATACATGACCTCTTATCCTCGTTTTCAAAATGAGGGCAGAGATTGGGAAGAGGTGACCGAAGCCAGGGAGTGGTTATACCAAAGTCCGGGAGATATTCTCACGAAGGCATCCAACGGAGCAAGTGATTTTGGGAATAAATTCGGACAGCCCCTCATTTGTGGCTCTCTTTTAACATTTGAACATTCAGAAAGTTATAGAAAGTTTGGTTACGATAAGGTAATTATGCTTGCCGGAGGAGTAGGTTATGCCCGTAAGCAATATGCATTTAAAGATAAGCCACAAACCGGTCAAAAGGTGGTTCTGCTTGGTGGAGATAACTACAGAATAGGTATGGGGGGAGGTGCAGTCTCTTCTGTAGCTACAGGGGAGTTTAACAACTCAATTGAACTGAATGCCATACAGAGATCAAATCCCGAAATGCAAAAAAGGGTATACAATGCCATCCGGTCGCTGGCCGAACGTGATGGAAATACAATAATCTCAATACATGACCATGGAGCCGGCGGGCATCTCAACTGTTTATCTGAACTGGTAGAAGAGACAGGAGGTAATATAGATATAGGCAAACTCCCTGTGGGCGATCCAACACTCTCCGCTAAGGAGATTATTGGTAATGAGTCACAAGAGAGAATGGGGCTTGTGATGAGAGAGGAGGATACCAATGAGCTGATAAAGATAGCAGAGAGAGAGAGAGCACCGGTCTACGTAATAGGAGAAACCACAGGAGAGGGGAACTTCACATTAAAGAACAGCAAAAACGGAGATACCCCTATAGATCTCTCTCTTAATGATATGTTTGGATCGGCACCTCTAACAGTTATGGAAGACATCTCTGTTCAGGAGAGATGGTATCCAATAGAATACGACGCCGACGATATTGAGCACTATCTAGATCAGGTTTTACAAATTGAGTCGGTTGCATGCAAAGATTGGCTTACAAATAAGGTAGATCGCTCTGTTACAGGTCTGATATACAAACAACAAAGCGTTGGAGAGATTCAACTCCCATTGTCTAACCTTGGAGTTGCCGGAATAGGTTACGGAAGTTGTAAAGCAATGGCCACCTCTATAGGACACGCCCCTGCAGTTGCAATGATTGACCCTGCATCGGGTAGCAGGATGGCAATTTCCGAAGCTCTTACAAATTTGGTTTGGGCCCCGATTGAAGGGGGAATGCAGGGTGTATCTCTCTCTGCAAACTGGATGTGGCCATGCCGCAACATAGGAGAAGATGCAAGACTTTACAAAGCGGTTGAGGCCGCCGGTGAGTTTGCTATAGAGCTTGGCATCAATATCCCTACAGGAAAAGATTCAATGTCTATGACACAGAAGTACCCCGATGGAGAGAAGGTGCTCTCTCCGGGCACATTGATTATATCTACTGTATGCGGGTGCAGCGATGCAAAATTGATTGTAGACCCGGTTATTGCCAAAGATGAGAACTCATCTATCTATTACATTCCGTTTAACTTAAACTACTTAGAGTGCCTTTCACTGGGTGGTAGTGCTTTTGCACAGATAACATCCCAGCTTGGAGACGAGTCTCCCGATGTTAAAAGCGCATCTTACTTTAGACAATGTTTCGAAGCGGTGCAGAGGATGGTATGCGATAAAATCTTGCTTGCAGGTCATGATATATCGTCGGGTGGAATGATAACGGCCCTTCTGGAGATGAACTTTGCAAACAGAGAGGGGGGTTTAGAGATAGATCTGGAGAAGCTGGGAGAGAGAGATAACATTAAAGTTCTCTTCTCAGAGGCACCGGGGGTGATAGTCCAGGTATCCAACAGTAATGAGGCGGCTCTCCAAACTATCTCCTCTGAGTTTGGAATTTATCTTTACAAGATTGGAACATACATCCCAAAAAGAGTTCTTAACCTTAAGTTGTACAAAAAAGAGCTTTCGCTTAATATAGACCACTACAGAGATATCTGGTTTAAAACCTCATACCTGTTCGACATTAAACAGGTTGGACAGGAACTTGCCTTCAAGAGATATTCAAACTACAAGACACAGCCGTTGAACTATAAATTTCCTGCCGGCTACTCGGGTGACCACTCTGCATCTGTTACCAACCAAATGAGCAAGTCAAAAACTAAGGCAGCAATTATTAGAGAGAAGGGATCTAATGGAGACAGAGAGATGGCTTGGGCTCTCTATCTTGCCGGATTTGACGTAATAGATGTTCACATGACAGATCTAATAACGGGGAGAGAGAGTTTGGATGATATGGGCATGATTGTTTTTGTGGGAGGATTTTCTAATGCAGATACTTTAGGATCGGCCAAAGGTTGGGCTGGTGCATTTTTGTACAATGAAAAAGCATCTGCATCTCTTGAAAGGTTTTATGCCAGAAAAAACACTCTAAGTCTTGGAGTGTGCAACGGCTGTCAGCTCATGGCAGAGTTAGGATTAATAACCCCGGAAAAGAGAGAGAGCTCTCCAAAGATGAAGCATAACGACTCTAACAAGTACGAAAGCGCTTTTGTTGGTGTTACAATTGAGAGGTCTCCCTCTATTATGCTTAAAGGGTTGGAGGATTCGTCGCTTGGAATATGGGTGGCACATGGCGAAGGGAAATTCTCATTTCCTCAACAGATAGATAATTACAATATTGCATTAAGATACAACTATGAAGATTACCCGGCAAATCCAAATGGATCGCCTCTATCTGTAGCCGGTGTATGTAGCTCAGACGGCAGACATTTAGCAATGATGCCTCATCCGGAGAGGTGTATCTACCCACATAACTGGGCATGGTACCCTCGAGAACGCAGAGATGACATTGTAACCCCTTGGTTGACCATGTTTATTAATGCCCGCAAATGGATAGAAGATCAAATAATATAGAAGCACATCATGAAGAAGAAAAAATTACCAAAAATCTTTGTGCTTGACACTAACGTTATACTTCACGACTTTCGTGCCATCCACAATTTCCAGGAGAACGATATTGTTATCCCCATAACAGTAATAGAAGAGCTGGACAAATTCAAAAAAGGGAACGACTCAATCAACTTTAACGCTAGGGAATTTGTTAGGGAGATGGACAAAATAACAGACAACCAACTGTTTGGCGAAGGAGTTCCAATCGGAAAGGGAAAGGGTTTGATAAAAATTGAGATGGGACACCCCTTTAGCGACGATTTGGCCGAATCTCTCTTGGAAGATACTCCCGACCACAGAATTTTGGCTACAACGCAGTGGTTGAGCGACAAGAACCCACACAGATCGGTAGTGCTTGTAACAAAAGATATAAACCTTAGGATGAAAGCCAAAGCTCTTCACCTTATGGCTCAGGATTACCTTACCGACAAAATTACCGAAGAGAGATTAGACAGCATCATGAAGGAGGTAATCTATCTGAACGATGTTCCTGATGATATTGTTCAGAAGCTCTTTTTTCAGAGCGAAGGTGTCTCGGTATCGGAGTTAAAACTAAAGAACATCCCAGGAAATCAACTATATGTTATAAGAGGAGAGAAAAAAGAGAGCCGTATTTTGGCAAGATACCATAGCAACTCCCACTCATTAGTGGCTGTAAAAAAGCAGAGAGCATACGGTATAGAGCCTAGAAATGAGGAGCAGATCTTTGCACTTGATGCACTTCTTAATCCAGAAATAAAACTTATATCGCTTACAGGTACTGCGGGAACGGGTAAAACACTGCTCGCATTGGCCGCAGCACTTGCCCAAGAGCAGATGTACGAACAGATTCTGCTCTCAAGGCCCGTGATCCCTCTAAAAAATCAAGAGATGGGTTTTCTTCCTGGAGATATCAAGGAGAAGCTGGGTCCTTACATGCTTCCGCTTTACGATAATCTTGCAGTTATCAAGAGAGTTTTCAAATCAACCAGCAGGGAGGCAGTTAGAATTGAGGAGATGTTAAAAAACGAGAAACTTCTTATCTCCCCTCTGGCATATATCAGAGGCAGGAGTCTCTCCAACACCTTTTTCATAATTGACGAAGCACAAAATTTAACCCCTCACGAGGTTAAAACTATAATTACACGAGCCGGAGAGGACTCTAAACTTGTCTTCACGGGAGACATTCATCAAATAGACTCTCCGTATCTGGATATTCACTCAAACGGGCTCACTCACCTTAGTGAAAAACTTTATGGTCAGGATCTTTTCTGCCATATAAATCTCACTAAAGGGGAGAGGAGTGAACTCTCGGAATTGGCGGGCAAACTATTGTAAATTTTTACTATATTTGCACCCCTATGATTAAGTAGAAATATAAACCGTAAATTAATATTTTTTATGTCAGAAATTAAAAGAGTTTATTTCTTTGGAGGCAAGAGTGCCGACGGAGACGGCTCAATGAAAAATTTGCTGGGTGGCAAGGGTGCCAACCTTGCAGAGATGTGCGCTTTGGGAATACCTGTTCCTGCAGGATTTACAATCACAACCGAGACTTGTGTTGAGTTTTACAAAAACAGTATGCAATATCCCGAAGGGCTCAAAAAAGAGGTTGAAGAGTCTCTAAAAAGAGTTGAATCTGTGATGGATATGAAGTTTGGAGACAAAGAGAACCCACTTCTATTATCTTGCCGTTCAGGAGCTAGAAGCTCTATGCCGGGCATGATGGAGACGGTTCTTAACATTGGCCTTTGCTCCGACACTATTCCGGGTCTGATAAAGAAGACCGGCAACCCTCGTTTTGTTTACGACGCTTACCGCCGCTTGATAATGATGTACTCCGATGTTGTGATGGAGAAGGCAGAGGGTATAGATCCAGAAGAGGGTAAAGGTATTCGTGTTCAACTAGACAGAATGCTTCACGATGTAAAGAACAAAAAAGGATATAAGAGCGATACCGATTTAACTTCGGACGATCTGATTGAACTTTGCGATGCATTTAAGGCAAGAATCCTCGATGTATTGGGCAAACCATTCCCGGACAATGCTTATGAGCAACTTTGGGGAGGTGTAGGTGCTGTTTTCAAATCGTGGAACGGTAAGAGAGCTGTTTCTTACAGAAGAATCGAGAATATTCCGGATGAGTGGGGAACTGCCGTTAACGTTCAGGCGATGGTGTTCGGAAACATGGGTGATAACTCAGCAACCGGTGTTGCATTCTCCAGAAACCCTGCAACCGGCGAGGCCAAATTCTACGGAGAGTGGCTCGTAAATGCTCAGGGCGAAGATGTGGTTGCCGGTATCAGAACTCCAAATCCACTCAATGAGTCTACCAAAAATGATCAAAACAAGCATCTCTCATCTTTGGAGACCTCAATGCCTGTTGTTTATAAAGAGCTTGACGGAATACAAAAGAGTCTAGAGAAGCACTTCCGTGACATGCAAGATATTGAGTTTACTATCCAAGATGGTAAGCTGTGGATGCTACAGTGCAGAGTTGGAAAGAGAACCGGATTGGCAGCCCTCAACATGGCGATGGATATGTTGAGTGAAGGTCTTATAGACGAGAAAACAGCTGTTATGAGAGTTGCTCCTGTTCAATTAGACGAGCTACTGCATCCAATTCTGGATCCAAAATCAGAGAAGGCGGCAAATGTTATAGCAAAAGGTCTTCCTGCAGGTCCGGGAGGCTCTGTTGGTCAGATAGTATTTACTGCCGAAGATGCAGTAGAGTGGGCAGCATCAGGTAAAAAAGTTATTCTTGTTCGTGAAGAGACGAACCCCGAAGACGTAGAAGGGATGCGCGCTGCCGACGGACTTCTTACTGCCAGAGGAGGTATGACCTCACACGCAGCATTGGTTGCCAGAGGTTGGGGTAAGTGCTGTATTGTGGGCTGCGACGCTCTACATATAGATCTGCACTCTAAGAGTGTAACTATTAACGGCAAGAAGTACAGCCAAGGAGACACTTTCAGCTTAAACGGAAGCAAAGGTTTTGTTTACGATTCTGCCATAGATACTATGGATGCCTCAGAAAATCCAAGATTTGTAGAGTACATGTCTATAGTAGATAAATATAGAGTTCTGGGAGTAAGAACAAATGCAGATACCCCTCAAGACGCTCAAAATGCTATAAACTTTGGAGCAGAGGGTATTGGTCTATTCAGAATTGAGCATATGTTCTACGGTGTAAACTCTGAGCAACCTCTTGCAAAACTTCGCAAAATGATTCTTTCTAAGAGTGAAGGGGAGAGAGTTAATGCACTTCTTGAACTTGAACCATTTGTGAAAGAGGCCGTTAAAGGAACCATGAAGGTTATGAACGGCAAACCTGTTACCTTCAGACTTCTAGATCCACCTCTACACGAGTTTGTTCCTCAAACAGCAGAGAAGCAGGCAGAACTTGCAAAAGAGCTTGGAATATCTGTAGAGGATGTTAAGAGAAGAGGAGACTCTCTCCACGAAGTAAACCCAATGATGGGTCACAGAGGTGTTAGACTTGGTATAACATACCCAGAAATAACAGAGACTCAGTTCAAGGCAATCTTCGAAGCAACCGCAGAGCTCATTAAGGAGGGTTTTGAGCCTCAGCCGGAGATTATGATTCCTGTTACGGTAGCTGTTAAAGAACTTGACGATCAAAAAGTTATATGCGACAGAGTACATGCCGAAACTGAAAAGAAATTCGGTGTAAAAATATCATACCTCTATGGTACAATGATTGAGATTCCAAGAGCAGCTCTCCTCGCCGATGAGATGGCCAAAACTGCTCAGTTCTTCTCATTCGGAACAAACGACCTTACCCAAATGACATTCGGCTTCTCAAGAGACGATATAGGAGGGTTTATGAAAGATTATCTTGGAAAGAAGATAATACCTGCCGATCCGTTCCAAACTTTAGATCAAGCTACTGTAGGGAAACTGGTTGAGACCGGAATCAAGGGTGGAAGGAACACAAATGCAAAACTTAAGATTGGCATCTGCGGCGAACATGGCGGCGATCCCGAATCGGTAGAGTTCTGCCACAAGATTGGCATGAACTATGTATCATGTTCTCCTTTCAGAGTACCTATCGCTCGCCTTGCAGCAGCTCAGGCAGCTATTAAAGAGTACAAATAGTCTCTAAAAAGTCTATTATATATAAAAGAGCTGCCTCCCGGAGGCAGCTCTTTTTTAAAATAAAATGCATAATATGAAAAGAACACTACTTTTATTTGTTATATTAGCTGTTGGAATAACTGCTCAATCTCAACCAAACGGAAAAGGAAAAGAGGTACCTGTATTAAAAGAGATATCAGGCCTGGAGGTGATAAAAAGCATATACCCGCAAGCGGCATCTGTAGAGAAGGTAAATACTGTTTGGTTCAAAATTGTAGATCAATCAAAAAAGGTACTTGGATATACACTTAGCAGCAAGCCATTTACAGAAGACATTAAAGGATACCATAATACAACACCTGTAATTGTGGTTTTAGATACAGATAGAGTAATAAGAAAAGTTGCCATTCTCAGCCACTGGGAGACTGCCTCTTACGTAAGACGGCTGGAGACGCTTAAATATTTTGATAACTGGAACGGTCTAACTATAGAGAGTGCTCTTAAGAAAAGTGCAAAGGCAGACAGCTACTCCGGGGCTACAATTACAGCCTCTTCACTTTCCAGAAATCTTGAGATTATTCTTAAGAAAGCCGTAGAAAACAAATTTTAGATGAAACTCACAACAAAAACCCTGATTGGCCTATTAATTATAACGGTGTCGTTTATAGTTACCTACAGGGCAATCAACCTCAGCCCATCTGCCAACATAGATGAAGAGAAGAAATTTATGGCAATAGTGGAGAATTCGGGGTGTCTGTTGTGTCATAATAAAAATGCAAAGCTCCCCTCCTACTCAATAATACCTTTGGTAGGATCAAAAATCAGAAGAGACTCAGAGAGAGCGTCAAAACTTCTTGATATAGCAGAGATATTAAAGTATAGAGATAACGGTATTACAATTTCCGGCCACTATCTCAATTTGATAGACTCTGTAATAATAGATAACTCTATGCCCCCCTTCTCTTTCACTATTTTCAGACCCGGCTCTGCAATCAACTCCGGAGAAGAGGAGGTAATATTAGAGTGGACAAGAAAAGAGAGAATTAAAGGAGGGGATTAATCCCCTTCTCTTTTTTAAATGCCTTTGAGTCTCCCCACTCTCCCCACCCAATCTCTATTCCCATCTTAGCAAGATTATCCTCCAATTTCGATTTTGATATCTGAGCATCATCTTCAATACCGGGCTTGTTTTCGTAAATCTGATAATTCTTTCTCACCTCAGTAATGGTCATATTAGGCATAATTATATTTGCACCGGCCATCACCGCCCTCTCTCTCCCCAAAGGGTCTATAACCTGCATTGCTGTTGTTGCTGCTATATTGATATCGGGCATTAAATGTCTAAGAAGCGCTACCATTTTTAAAGAGAGTGAGAGATCTTGGTTTTTCTCCACAACTCTACCCAAAGGAGTTTGAGAGTGTCTCAAGTATGGCCCCATTCCCACCATGTGAACACCCAGATTCTTTATAAAGAGAAGATCGTTTGCCAAATCTTCTGCCGTCTGATATGGTAGCCCTATCATAACCCCTGTTCCTGTTTGAAATCCAACTGCTTTAAGATCGTAAATAGATTGAAGTCTCTTTTCCCAGGAGTGTTTGCTGTTATTTGGATGAATACGTGAGTATAGATCAGGATTGGAGCTCTCTATCCTTAAAAGATATCTGTGCGCCCCTGCATTGAACCACTCTCTGTAGGTATCTATGGTTTGCTCTCCCAGAGAGAGTGTGATTCCCAACTTCCCATCGGTAAGCGTTTTGATTTTTTTTACCAATCTCGTCACTTTTGAGGTGAAAGCCTTTCCACTCCTCTCACCGGCCTGAATTACCAGAGATCCGTAACCCGATCTCCACGCAAACATTGCTGCATCTATTACCTGCTCATCTGACAGTTCATATCTCTCTACTTCTCTGTTTGATTGCCTTATACCGCAATAGTAGCAGTTTTTTGAGCACTTGTTAGACAGTTCAATGAGTCCTCTTAAATAGACTTTACTTCCTATATTGTCTACCTTGATTTGATATGCACTCCTTAAAAGGTTTTCAACCACATCTGTATTTCTCTCCTCCAACAGGGAGATAATTCTCTCTTTAGTAAAACTATTATTAATCTCCATTATGCTTCAACTTATTTACGCTACTCTTCTGACTGTTTAAAGAGGGCTGTAGCCCTATCATAGATCCCCATACACCATGCAAGTGTCATTCCGTAATTTGTAACAGGCACCCCCATTTTTAAAGCGCTCTTTAATCTGGAAGCCAATTGTCTGTTAGTTATCATGCAACCACCGCATTGAATCACCAATTTGTAATCTGTTATATTTGAAGGCAATGGATCTAAACCGGCTACAATATCCCATAAGATATTTTTTCCTGTTCTTCTATTCAATAGGGCCGGAATCTTAACTCTCCCAATATCATCGCAAGAGCTGTGGTGAGAACACGATTCAAGTATAAGCACTCTATCTCCGTCTTTAAGACAATCTATAGCAGGAGTGCCCTTGAGATAGTGGTCGAAATTCCCTTTACTTCTTGCCAACAGTACACTAAATCCGGTCAATGGAATATGATTGGGCAGAACATCGCAAACAGCATCGAAGGCCTGACTATCTGTAACAACTAATTTTATATTACTGTTGCTTTTTATATAACTATCCAGATTTTGCGGCTGAAGAACAACCGCTGTTGCCTCTTTGTCCAACAACTCTCTGATTGCATTCATTTGTGGTAGAATTAACCTCCCTTCGGGAGCTTCGCTATCTATAGGACAAACCAAAACAACTACATCGTCTTTTTGAACCAGATTTTCGAAAAGAGCTTTGTGGTTGTATGGAGAGCTGCTAATGGCTTTAATGATAAGAGATGTAAGAACCGACACTAGCTCTTGCTGCTCATTCTCGTCTAGGAGTGAGCAGGAGAACTCCAATACATCGCATTTATATGCAAAGTTAAGCTCTGCAGATATCTCACTCTTCAACGGTATGATATCTGATTGGTTGTGCACTATTATAAAGGGAATACTCTCCTCTGCAAATTGGTGTGCAAGCTCTCTTTCAAATTTTCCAAATTCATTATTTGTAAAAAGTAAGAGAGCAACATCTATTTGAGAAATTACCTCTACAGTCTTTGCAACCCTTTGCGAACCTAGCTCTCCTTCATCATCTATACCTGCAGTATCTACAAGTACAACAGGGCCTACTCCAAATATCTCCATTCTCTTTTTTACAGGGTCGGTAGTAGTGCCGGGAGTATCTGAAACTATGGCAACTTTCTGCCCCGAGATTGTATTTATTAAAGAACTCTTCCCCGAATTCCTTCTCCCAAAAACCCCGATATATTTTGCTTTGCTCATTTTAACACCTCAATTAACAGTTAATAATCCATGAATTATCTAAAGAGAAATAATTGTGAATCAATTGTAAAAATCTTTTAAACAAAAATAAATAAATTCTCACAACTCTTCTCATATTGAGAAATAGAGCTTAATTTTGATAGTATAATAAATTAATATTCAATAAATTATTGGTATGAAAAAGAGAAGAATTAACTACACTTTGTTATTTGCAGTGCTTGTTTTGCTTATTATTATTGGAATCATCCTTAAAAACTGGGATGGATTTATAGATGGATTTAATTCCGTTTAGATAGTCTCGGGGAACAATCTTCAGCTCTTTTATAACCCTTGAGGTCCACCTCCAGTGTTGATAGGCAATTTGCACAAGCATAGGTATAAGAATGAGCATCAGCACACCCTCATCGCTCACATTTAGTGCAAATAAAAGCAATAGAAGCGATGCAATTGCTGTAATTGACTGGGCTTTATAGTGAGGAACTTGGTTTCTACTCATCAGGTAAGAGGTTGACAACTGTGTGATTGCCTCTAGCAATGACGCTACAAACAGTAGCAGCAACAATCCTCTGCTAAGCAGAGGTACGTTACTTCCTATGAAGGTTAGCAAAGAATCACCCAGTGTTATTACAAATAGTGCAGAAGATATAAAAATAGAGAGAGCTATCAATTGAGCTTTAATAAATATCCTCTTAACCTCCCCCACTCTCTCTCTTATCTGCTCTCCGGTTAGTTTAGGGTAGTAGGTAGAGAACCAAACCAAAGAGAGGGTAATTGTAATGTCTGTTATCTGCTTAGAAATCCCATATGGCGCTATAAATGAGAGTGGAATATATAAAGCTCCTAGTATGGCAAGCACTCTGTTTGTGAATATCCAACTTAAGCTTGCAAGTCCGTTTTGTGAAGCTGTATGAAAAAGTGTTTTCAAAATAACTCTCCAATCATGTGATTCAGCATTTTTTAGCCTCTCTCTGGTTTTGGCATCATAAAATGCTCTGGAGGCCAAAAATCTATTTAGCAAGGTGGCCAATGACTGCCCGATAACCAAAGAGATTATGCCCATACCGGCTATCAATAAAATTGAGGATACAACTATATGGATAGTCTGCGACAGCACAATTATCTGCCTCGATCTTTTAATCATCCCCCTTCCGGTGAGTGCCGCATCGTAATAGTAGGTGAAAAATTGATAGCAGAGAAGTACTCCATACCAGAACCAAGCAATTAAAGCTCTCTCTCTATCGCCCGAATAGCCCTCCAGCAGTCTATCTATATAAAAAACTCCACCTGTGAATAGAAGCAGAAGCAGAATAGACGATGCTGCAGAATAATATCTTTTCATTGAGAGTAATACTCCCTTCAGAAGAGAGTAAGACAACTCCGCCTCCCCCTCTATGGGGGAGAATCCCTCCCTCTTTAGCTCCTTAGCCCCTGAATATACATAAGTTACTGCTCTTGAGAAGGTTTGAAAAAATCCAAAATCCAAAAGGTAGATCATTGAGTTGAGCCCTATCATAACCGTCCATAAGCCCACCTCCTCTTTGGGGAGCATTTTAAGGATCAATGGCAGAACTACCAAAGCAGAAGCAACTCTCATAAAGGTTGCGCCATAGTTCCAAAAAACATCTGCTCTGGATATTTTCATAATTCTATTTTTAGAAAATTACTCTTGCCATCAACTCAATCCGGTTATTTGCTACAGTTGGATGGCTCTCTATCGGTCTAAGTTTGGAGTCGAGGGTTTTTGCCCACTTTGCCCATATTCTGCTGTACTCGGCAGCTAAAATAAACTTTCCGTTAATGTGGTACTCAACCCTTGGAGAGATCTTAGAGTGCCATGTTAACTTCTCATCTTTTAATGCCATACCGGTAGATTGAGTTAATGCTTTTGAAGTCCCTCTATTATTTTGATAACCTGCAAACAATCCGCTCTTTAGCTTATTTGTAATTTTATAATCGGCGTCAATCCAACCAGAGAAGCTCTTTACACCATCGTAGTTGATTTGAGATGTTTGGTTATTTACATACTCAACTCCGTATCCCCCCATGTGGCCCAACATGGTCATATTCTCTCCGTATATAGCCCAACTT
Source organism: uncultured Muribaculaceae bacterium (assembly GCA_964469965.1). GTDB lineage: Bacteria > Bacteroidota > Bacteroidia > Bacteroidales > UBA932 > Bact-08. The sequence goes on from CAYYAM010000031.1 coordinate 22,816, forward strand.
CTCAATAGAAGCTTGCTTGAAAGATTTGCCCTGATGAAAGCTCCGGCATTAAAGGTTGTATATAAAGCTCCTCTCTCCTCTGCAGAGGGGCCGAAGAGCGCAGGTCTTAAAAATTTAGCTCCAAGCGTAAAACCTCCAAAGATGGTTGATGGATCACCCAGTTTAATTTGGGCTTGCATATCGGGTATCCCTGCCTGCATCTGAGATTTTGCAGGCCCAACACTGTTGTGAGATGTGTATATATGAGCAGCCAACAACATCTCGGCTTTATCGAATATTTTTTGAGAGTACCTCAACTGTATACTCCTGTTGAGCGGATTGTATGGAAATCCGGCTCCGAATGCTATAGTCCCGGCTATAACCTCATTAACAAGAGTAAGGTGATCAGTTTGGCCTATAAGAAGAGAGCTCCTCTTCCATTTCATGTTTATATATGCATGACGCAGATTGAGAAGATACATCGTGGCATCGGACTCTCCGTTAAAATCTGTCTCAATGTACGTATTAACAGTTGCATTCAGATAGTTTAGGCCGGTAACAGAGAAGTTGAGTCGACTTGCAAAAACACTGGCATTAAGCGATGAGTATCTGTTAAGATCTTTACCTACATTATTTATGTTTGGGGCTAAAGGATAAAGGTTTATGAGGTCTGACCTTGTTGTTTTTGACCTGTAGTCGTCTCTGTATGTCTTTATCTCCAATATGCCTCCAAATTTGTAAACAGGTGAACTCTCCTGTTGTGAGTAGGAATTATTTGATGTTAATAGTAAGATTAAAATTGTAAATAGCAGATAAGCAGATTGTCCTCTTCTCATTTTTTTTATGTTATTAAAGCGCAAAAATAGTTTAATTAATTCCAATAAAAAAGACCGGCACACTTGCCGGTCTGGGTAGTCCCACCAGGACTCGAACCTGGATCTGAAGTTTAGGAAACTTCCGTTCTAT
>CAYYAM010000032.1:0-23355 GCA_964469965.1 uncultured Muribaculaceae bacterium
CGAGTTCGGCAGTTTAGCAAACTGCTGGTTTCAGCCACTCACCCACCTCACCAAATCCCTGCAGGTTAATTTGCAGGGAGTGCAAAGATACAAATTCTTTTTAATCTGCAAATACTACTTTTGCGGCTTGGCTATGTTTTCGCGCATTTCTGTGTCGGCCTGGATATTGCGGAACTTGTAGTAATCCATGATACCCATGTTTCCACTACGGAACGCCTCTGCCATTGCAAGTGGGATTTGAGCTTCTGCCTCAATAACTTTTGCCCTGGCCTCTTGGGCTTTTGCCTTCATCTCCTGCTCAAGAGCCACAGCCATTGCACGTTTCTCCTCTGCCCTTGCCTGTGCAATGTTCTTGTCGGCATTTGCCTGATCCATCTGGAGAACAGCACCAATGTTTCTTCCTATGTCTATATCTGCAATGTCTATTGATAGAATCTCAAATGCTGTTCCGGCATCGAGACCCTTCATAAGTACAACCTTTGAAATAGAGTCTGGATTCTCAAGCACAGACTTGTGAGTCTCTGCCGATCCAATGCTGGATACTATACCCTCACCAACACGAGCAAGAACAGTCTCCTCGCCGGCACCACCAACCAACTGTTTGATATTGGCACGTACCGTTACACGTGCTTTTGCTATGAGCTGAATACCGTCTTTTGCAACAGCGGTAACAGGAGGGGTGTTTATAACTTTGGGATTTACAGACATTTGTACCGCCTCAAAAACATCTCTTCCGGCTAGATCTATAGCAGCAGCCATCTTGAAGTTTAGTGCAATATTGGCCTTATCTGCAGAGATAAGAGCATTAACAACCTTGGGGACATTACCCTTTGCAAGGAAGTGTGCCTCCAATTCGTTCGGATTTAACTGAAGACCGGCCTTGGTTCCTGTTATCATTGCCATTACAATGGTTCCCGGAGGCACCTTTCTCCATCTCATTAGAACAAGCTGCAGGAGTGATATTCTTACTCCCGAGATTAGCGCCTGAAACCACAAGGTTACAGGAAAAAACCATAACAGAATGGTTAGCCCTACAAGGGAGATACCAATCCATACCAAAAAAACAGTGATACTTTCCATAATTTTTATTCGGTTTGTTTAACTATTATTTTATTCTCATCTATATTAACTATCTCTATCTCGCTACTGCTATCTATGATACCCATCTGAGACCAAACCTCGGTGTCTATGAGTCCAAAACGGGCTTTCCCCGAAGGGGCAAGACGACTCAAGGTTATACCTTTTATGCCCGGCTCAAGATCCTTATCTATAGGAGCGCTATCTACTCTGGAGACTATACTCTCTTTAAGGGAGATCCGTTTCCATGTTTTAGACCTTAAAATCATCCACATAGAGAGAGATATCACTACAATAACCGAACCAAGAACAATCAGCCCGGTTACATGACCAAACTCTGTAAAAGATAGAACAATGGCTCCTATTACAGATAGAAGACCCAGAACCCCGGTAAGTCCGAATCCCGGTATAATGAGCAACTCTATGGCTAGCAAAAGCAAGCCAATTAAAATAAGTGTTATTATGAGCGCCATATTAAAGTGGTTTTAAAAAATTTCGGTTAGGCTTACTCCATTAACAGATAAAGAGTTTAGCAGAATAATAAGCGACTCTGCCTCTTGTTTTGAGGTGAAGGGTCCAATAAAGAATACATCTTTTCCCTCTATTACTTTCTTAGCAATATCTCTCTCTGTACCCATCCTTATGGCCTCGATTATTGGTTGAGGGAGACCTTGAGGATACCCTTCAATCTTTACCTGATAGGTTACATTTGATTTTGTTTGTTGCTCTAAAAGTCTTGCATTTCTTATAGTTACAGAGCTCCCATTGTTAAAGGGAGCAATAATTGCATTTGGGAACCCAGAGCGCTTTACTGTAGAGAGTGCCTCTGCTGCTTGATTATAGTTGCGGAACTGCCCTGCATAGTAAACCCATCTTCCCGAGCTGTTTCTATTTTCAAAGATAGGTCTTAGCCCCTTAAAAGCAGTAATATTCGGTTTTGCAGATACTGCAAAAAGCTGAATGCGGTATACCAGGCCATCGGGGAACGAATGGTCCTCTGCCATCTCGGAGTGCTCAGCCACAGAGAAGGTGTAGTCGAAGAGCTTAACCGGCTCAATAATATTGATTACCGGAAAGTGCATCAGAGCACCTCTTTGAGGGTTGAACAGGTTTAAAGCAACCTCCTTTACTACAGGAGGTCTCTCTTCTCTGAAAAAATCTTCGCTTCTGGGTAGAAGAGTCCCTTTGCTTAAAAACTCAAGCTCTCGTCTTTGAACAACCAGATTGGCATCCCTCAGTCTAGACTGAGTGGCAATAAGAGCCAACTCTCCGTTAGTTATTTTTCTCTCTAACAGTACTCTGTCGTCGGCATTGGTGAGGGTGGAGTAGAGGTTGCGGTTTTGGGCTATATCTCTGGTAATGCTGTCTATATCTCTCTGTATTTTACGCACCTCCATAATCATCTTAATATACTCTTCTGTATCGGGAGATGTCATAATTTCACGGGTGGTATCTCTGCCCGAAGATGTGTCGTGGGAGCTCACCATCTTTAAAGAGGCAATCTCTCCGGCCTCTTCTATAGAGCTCACAGGCCTTCTTACGGGCATGTTTTCATAGTCGAGCCGGTATAGGGTGATTGAATCACGCGAAGAGTTGTTTCTGTTAGAAGCAAAGTAGGTGTTAAGGCCGTCGTTACTGTGTATCAGCAGAAGGTCGTCGTGTACCGAAGAGTAGGGGAAGCCTAAATTTTGGGGTGTATCCCAATCCTGCTCTCTCTCATTCCAGTTGCTAACGTAGAGGTCGAATCCGCCTGCGCCAAAATGGCCGGTAGAGGAGAAGAAGAGCTGTTTGCCGCCATTTACCACCACAGGAAAAAGTTCATCTCCGGCCGAGTTTATATTGCTGCTTAATGGTTGTGGAGAGCTCCAGTTTAAACCATCAATTCTTGCTATTTTGTATATATCCCAGTCTCCCTTTTTTGAGCGGGCAGAGAAGTAAATAACCTCTTCGGTACCATTAAGCATTAAGGGGTTTGGGAAAATATAACCATTGTTTGAGTTTGAGAGCGATGGTGGAACCAAATGCCAGACACTATCGGGTACTCCGGGATAATATAAAAAAAAATCCTTAACAGAGAGAGTTTTACTCCCTGTTACTGTTGGGCGTGTTGCGTACTGGAGCATATTAAGGCCATTTTCGCTCTTGGCAATCAAGCGGGTGATCTCTGTTCGTAGCACAGAGTCGGATGTTTGGGACAAAATCCCTTTGTATATCTCTATTGCTTGGTTAAACCGATACTCTTTTCTTAGACTCTCTGCCTGTGCGAGCTTTGTCTCCTCAACCTTGGTCTGCCCTGCCGCAATGCCGCAAATTAGCATAAATAGAGTTGGCAAGATTATAGACTTTTTCATACATCGCTCAATATATAGGATAACAAAAGTACGAATTTCTTTATATTTTGGGAAAAAATACTACTTTTGTGCTCTAATTTTCGTAGGATTATATAATTTAAACAAAATATTCCATGCAAAGTAAAGGCGCCATTAAACTTGTGGCTTTTCTGATTGCGGTGGCTTGTATCTACCAGTTGTCATTCACCTGGGCCACAAAGAATCAGGAGAGGAAAGCGAGAGATTATGCCGAAAAGTCGGTTGTAATCGAGCAAAATTCACCTTCATTCAGCCTAGTGTCAGATTTAGACAAGGCATATTATCTCGATTCTGTAAGAAGAGTTAAGGAGAGATTCTTTATTGACTCAATTACCGCAGAGAAGGTGTTTTTAGGTTTTACCTATAAAGAGATAAAAGAGAAAGAGATTAACCTTGGTCTCGACCTCAAAGGCGGTATGAACGTTATGTTGGAGGTGAGCGTACCTGAGTTGGTTACAGCTTTGGCCAACAACAGTACAAATCCTCTTTTTGTTGAGGCAATGAAGGTTGCAAAGAGTAATCTTTCACCATCAAGAACAGACTTTATTGCACTCTTTGGAGAGGCCTGGGATCAGGTTGCTCCGGGTGAGAGAATGTCACAGATCTTTGGCACCTACGAAATGAGAGACCGAATTAAACCGGAGACATCTAATGCAGATGTAATCAAGGTTATAAGAGAGGAGTCAGAAAGTGCTATTTCAAACTCATTTAACGTATTAAGAAATCGTATACGCCGCTTTGGAGTAACTCAGCCAAATATTCAAAAAATAGGAAGCACAGGCAGAATTCTTGTTGAGCTTCCGGGTGTAAAAGAGCCGGCTCGTGTTAGAAAACTGCTTCAAGGAACCGCCTCTCTCGAGTTCTGGGAAACTTATGAAAATCAAGAGGTATATCCATATTTACTAGAGGTTAACAGGGCCGTAAAAGAGCTTATTGATGCTTCAAAAACAGAGGTTTCGGCAACATCTGCCCAGCCGGTTGCAAATGCAGAGGTTTCAGATACACTAGATACAACTGCAAAAAGCGAGGCAGAATCTCTTTTAAGCGAGATTAAGTCAGAAGACTCTCTCTCTGTAGAAGAGACCATGTTGGCAGAGCAGAACCCTTTCTTCTTTGCGCTAAATCCAAATGTGAGCCAAGGTCAACTGATACCGGGCCCATGCGTTGGAAGAGCTCACTATAAAGATACGGCAAAAATAGGAAGCTGGTTAAGAACTAACCAGGTACAGTCACTACTTCCATCAGATTTAAAATTGATGTGGACAGTGAAACCGATAGACCCTGCAGGTGTAATTTTTGAGCTTATAGCAATTAAATCTACAACCAGAGATGGTAAGGCACCTTTAGACGGAGGGGTTATTACCGATGCTAATAAATCTTTTGGCAATACCAGCGGTATGCCCGAGGTAGATATGGCAATGAATGCAGAGGGTGCCAGAGTTTGGGCAAATATGACATCAAACAACATAGGCCGTTGTATTGCAATTGTGCTGGACGGAATGGTATACTCATACCCAAGAGTAAACTCAGAGATTACGGGGGGTCGTTCACAGATTTCCGGCAACTTTACAGTTACAGAGGCCGATGACCTTGCAAACGTTCTTAAATCGGGTAAACTTCCTGCACCTGCGCGTATTGTTCAGGAGGCGGTAGTTGGGCCAAGTTTGGGAAGCGAGTCCATAAACGCAGGTCTAATCTCATTTGTTCTGGCATTTCTACTTGTTCTAATCTACATGATGCTGTTCTACAGTGGAGCAGGACTTGTTGCCAATGTGGCTCTACTTGCCAACGTTCTATTCCTGTTTGGTGCACTTGTCTCTTTTGGAGCAGTTCTTACTCTACCTGGAATCGCAGGTATAGTGCTAACCCTTGGTATGGCAGTTGACGCCAACGTTATCATTTACGAGAGGATAAGAGAGGAGATAAGATCGGGCAAAGCTTTAAGACTTGCAGTTTCTGACGGATACAAAAATGCTTACTCCGCAATTGTAGACGGTAACCTTACAACAATCATTACAGGTATTGTACTTGCTATATTTGGTTCGGGTCCTGTTCAAGGATTTGCAACTACTTTGGTTATAGGTATCATCACATCGCTTATAACTTCGATTTTCATCACCAGATTGATTTTCGACTGGAGACTCTCAAGGAATAAGAACATAACCTTCGATAATAAATATACCCGCAACTTCCTCCAAAACACAAAGGTAGATTTTGTAGGTATGAGAAAGAAGGCATACATCTTCTCTATAGCAGTAACTATTATTGGGTTAGGATTTATCTTTGGCAAAGGTTTCTCTTATGGAGTAGACTTTACCGGAGGTAGAACCTATGTTGTACGATTCGACCAAGAGGTGACTGCCGGAGAGGTAAGAAGTGCTCTGGTTGCAGAGTTCGATGAATCTATAGAGGTTAAACAGTTTGGCGGCGGAAGCCAGATGAAGATAACTACCAAATACCTTATAGATGACAACTCAGAGGAGACAGACGCTATAGTAGATGGTAAGATTTACTCAGCACTTAAAGGGCTCTTTGCAAATGAGATGACCTTGGAGGACTTTACCGCTACAACAGATAACCCTAACGGAATTGTAAGTTCAGAAAAGGTGGGTCCTACAATAGCAGATGACATTAAGAGAGACGCTGTTATTGCAGTTGTGATTGCCCTTTTGGCAATATTCGTGTACATTGCAGCCCGTTTCCGCGATTGGACATGGGGTACCGGCGGTGTTGTTGCACTTATTCACGACGCGCTATTTGTAATGAGCTTCTTTGCAATATTTACAGGAATACTCCCTTTCAGCTTAGATGTAGACCAGTCGTTTATTGCTGCCGTACTTACCATAATCGGTTACTCAATCAACGATACCGTGGTAATCTTCGACCGTATTCGTGAATATAGGCAATTATATCCAAAACGCGATCTCAAAGAGAATATCAACGAAGCTCTTAACAGCACGTTGTCAAGAACAATCAATACCGGAGGTACAACTTTAGTGGTGTTGTTGGCAATTGCAATCTTTGGCGGCGAGGTGATAAGAGGATTCTCAGTAGCGCTGATTGTTGGTGTGGTTATAGGAACATATTCGTCAATTTTTGTTGGATCTCCTATTGTTTACGATTTGTACAGCAAGAGAATTGCTAAAAAAGAGATGAACAGGAAATAGAGTTAGTATTAGATACTATTAGCAGACCCTGCCCCAAAAAGGCAGGGTCTTGCTTTTAGTTTTTTTTGGTTTTGAGGCGATTAATTGCAAACTTTGTATAAAATTATTTATAAAAAACTGTAAAATGTAATAATATGGAACTTCCATTCGCAGAATCGTATAAAATTAAAATGGTTGAGTCTCTACGCAGGAGTACTCGTGAAGAGAGAGAGATTTGGATTAAAGAGGCAAATTACAATCTCTTTAACCTTAAGAGTGATTATGTTTTTATAGATCTTCTAACCGATTCGGGAACAGGAGCTATGAGCGACAAACAGTGGGCAGCTATGATGGAGGGAGATGAGAGTTATGCCGGTGCCAGATCTTACTATAATCTTAAGGATAGTATAGCAAAAGTTACGGGATTCAACTACTTTCTACCTACTCACCAAGGGAGGGCGGCAGAGAATGTTCTATTCTCGTCAATTGTAAAGAGTGGCGATGTTCTACCTGGAAATTCACATTTCGACACTACCAAGGGTCATATTGAGTTTAGAAAAGCTCACGCTGTAGATTGTACGGTTGATGAAGCAAAAGATACTACAGCCATACTACCGTTTAAGGGGAACATAGATCTGAACAAACTGGAAGATGTTCTAAAAACTACTCCAAAAGAGAAAATCCCATGTATAGTTTTAACAGTAACCAATAACACTGCGGGGGGGCAACCCGTATCTATGGAGAACATAAAGGGGGTTTCTGCTTTGGCTAAAAAGTATGGAGTTAAGCTTTTATTCGATTCGGCTCGTTTTGCAGAGAATGCCTATTTTATTAAAGTTCGTGAAGAGGGGTACTCCAACAAGAGTATTGTTGAAATTTGCAGAGAGATGTTCTCACATGCCGATTTTATGACTATGTCTTCTAAGAAGGATGGGATTGTTAATATGGGTGGTTTTATTGCATTCAGAGACGAGAGTGACTGGAAGGCATGTCAAATGTATAATATCATGTTTGAAGGTTATATTACTTATGGAGGGATGTCTGGGAGAGATATGAATGCTCTTGCACAAGGTCTGATTGAGGGTACAACCTTCGACTATTTGGAGACGCGAATCTCTCAGGTTGAATATTTGGGGAAAAAGCTTGAAGAGTACGGAATTCCATTTCAAAAACCTGCAGGGGGTCATGCAATATTCGTAGATGCAAAGAAGATACTTACAAATGTTCCAAAAGAGCAGTTTATTGCACAGACGCTAGGCATAGAGCTATACTTAGAGGGAGGCGTAAGAGGGGTTGAGATTGGAGCTCTATTAGCAGACAGAGACCCAATCACAAGAGAGAACAGATACCCTACTTTGGAGCTGCTCCGGCTGGCAATTCCAAGGAGGGTATACACCAATAATCATATAGACTTTATAGCTGCCGCCCTTAAAAATGTTTATGATAGGAGAGATACAATAACTAAGGGATATGTAATTAAAAAGGAGTTACCTATTATGAGGCACTTCACTGTTGAGCTTGAACCTTTTTAAATCTCGGTTAACCATAAAGTTTAAAGAGAGAGCGGCAAAAATTGAATATACAGCTGCCTGAATCCATAGGGATACATACTCAAATCTAACGTGCTGCAGCTCTGCTGCGGCACTGTTAATTTTTATGTATCCCTGCACCCCGTGAGTGGATGGGAAGATATAGGAGAGCCATCTCCAGATTTGGGGCATGTTAGATGCAGGCCATGAGAAACCCGATAGGAAAAGCAGCAGAAGTGTAACGAACAGAAAAGATATAATGCCTGTCTCTCTATTCTTGATGAACACAGAAACTGCCATAGAGAAGAATATGGTTGCAAGTAAAAAAGGGACAATAAACAGAATCAGGGTAATCTTATTCCCTATTGATGGCAACCCGAAGATATCCGGGATTACAATGAGTGCCCATACAGAGATAAATGAGTAGATTGAGAAATAGCAGGCCGCCTTACCTGCAACAACCCTGAATATCCCTTTGCCATAGAGGTGCTCGGGGATTTGTGTGTGATGGATACTCTCTTCACTTGCGGTTCCGGCAATCATACCTATTCCAAAGAACAGAGTTTGATGTATGATTAGGATTAAAAGAGCAGGAAGCAGGAAGCTGCTAAACCCTCCTCCCGAGTTAAAAAGAGCAACATGGTTATACTCCACCGCCATTTCATCTAACATAGTGTAGTTTGCAGCCATCATCAGATTTTTATAATAGAGGAAGCTGCTCATGTCGTTATATATAGATATATGCGCCTGCTCTCTGTTTGCAAGCTTTATGTGGTAGTCTTGCGGAATCAAAACTATCCCGTTGATAGACCTCTCTTTGAATAGCTTTGAGGCCTCCTCCATATCGTTAGCCATGTATTTTACCCTAACCTCGGGTGTTGCATCCAGCTTTTTAATATAGCGCCTGCTTTGGGCAGAGGCAGATTTGTCTACAACAGCTACGGGAATTTCGTACACTGCTTCGTTTCTATAGATACCATTATAAAGCAGAGGATAGAGCACACCTGCAACAATAAATATTGTCATAACTCCGCTATCTCTTAAAACCTGCTTCAGTTCGTTTTTAAAGGTCCAGTATATATCTTTTATTATAGAGGTCATGACTGTTATTTTATTGAATAATTTCCATTTAAAATGGCCTTTTTGAGCCGCTTTATTACAACCAGTGGTAGAGCAATAAACGAAGCCATGGCTGTAAGAGGTAGCACCAACATGGCAAAGTCCGATGCAAATAGTGCCTCTCTTGAATACACCAAGAAGTAGTATCTTAATGGAAAGAGATACGACGCCCCTTGAGCAAGAGGGGGCATAGCTTCAATTGGAAAGGTAAAGCCCGCATATGTGAATGAGAGTATCCCGTACAGAGCTGCAAAGCTGGTTGCTAATCTTAAAACGGGGAAGAGGCCAACCATGAAAACCCCTATTGCTTGGTGTGCAAGCACAAATATTACTGTAGAGAGGGCTATTACTGTAAACGAGCCGTTCATTGGATACCCCATAACCTTGTACATAAATACATTTCCTGCCAATCCGGCAATGATAAATAGTATAGAGTAAGGGAGGAGCTTTCCGGTAACTGCCTTTACTATAGACCCTCCGGAACATTTTAACCACTCATTGGCACTTCTAAACTTAAGCTCCATTCCTACGCTGTACACAGTAGACATAAGTACCAACAGTTGAAGAACTCCAGGGAGTAAAACATTAAGCAGATATACACCGTAGTTAGACCAACTGTTGCCAATTTGATGGTTATCTATGATAATAGGTTGAATTATACCCATAGCATCCCTCTCGTTATAACCCTTTGCCTTTAGAACTTCTCTGTGGTATGCCGCATTAGAGAGAACAGACATGGAGAGCAGATCTCTGTATGCCAATGTTCCTGCAATCAAGTAAGAGTTGTTTATGTAGAATGAGAGAGTGGGTTTTTTCCCCGATAGAAGATCGCTGTAAAAATTGTGGGGGATAACCATTATCCCATAGATTTTACCGCGTTGCATCTCCTCTCTTAGAGCTGTAAACGAGCTCTCTTTTATAACAATTTCTGTTGCCTGAGTGGAGTTTATCTCCCTGCATAATCTTGCCGATATTACGCTATTGTCTAAGTCTGCCACCCCTATTGGTAACCTCTCGGGCAGCCCTTCACTCATAAGAGTGAAAAAGAAGAGGTAGCAGAACAGAAGTGCAACTATAGTTGAGATAATATAGATGGGTCTTTTAGAGATCTGAACCAGCTCTCTTTTTGCCACTCTGCAAATGTTGTTAAATATCATAGATAGATGGTTTTATCTCATCTCCATTAAAACTGTCATGCCGGGCCTTAACCCGTCAACTTTTGAGACCGGAACTGCTCTAACCTCAAAGCTTTTTGCGTCGTACTCACCGCTCACTTTTGTAGCTCTCCAAGTGGCATAAGAGGCCATTGCCTTCAAATAGGTAACCTTTGCCTTAACCTCTCTACCCCCTAGAGCGGGAATCTTAACATCTATAACTACTCCGTTCTCTATTCCGTTGAGCAAATCTTCTCTAAGGTTAAATGTTATCCATGTATCTTCTAGATCTATTATAGAAAAAATTGGAGCACCCGGCCCTACAAGCTCTCCTCTGTTTGGAAAAATCTCAGAAATCTCTCCCGATGCCGGAGCAATCACATACATCTCATCCAGATAGCTTTTTACCTCGCTAACAGCTCCTCGTGCTCTCATTGCAAGCGCAAGAGCCGCCTCTTTATCCTCTTTTTCTGCTCCGTTTACTGCCATATCGTACTGAGTTTTTGCTGCATTTCTTGTGGCTATGGCTGCTTTGAGCTGTGCCTCGGCTTCGTCTCGTTTTTGAGCCGGTAATACCTCTTTTTCGTAAAGAGCATTCACTCTATCGTAGGTTTTTTTAGAGATATCTACTCCCGCCTCTGCCTTTTGAAGCATCTCCCATGCAGCTGCTATCTGCTCGCTTCTTGCCCCTTTCACAGCTTTTCTGTTTTGTGCCTCTGCAGCCATTTGAGCCGCCTCTGCTTGGCTCAGTTTTGCCAAAAGTTCGGGGGTGTCTAAAAGAGCTAGGGTGTCGCCTTGCATAACAGCATCGCCCTCTTTAACATAAAACTCCTTAACCCTTCCTGGTATCTTCCCCGAAACTCTGTACTCCGGAGACTCTGCTTCGCCTTGAATAATAATCCCCGAAGGTTTGGCTGCATAGTATCCTACTATTGATACAAGCGCTATTACTGCAACCAGTGCTGCAAGGCCATTGATAATGTTTTTTTTGCTACTGTTGGAACTCATACTCTATTATGTTTATTTTGATATATCCTTTCCTTGTGCTTTGTTTAAATATAGAATACACAGATTGTACTCGATTTTTGAGTCTGTAAGCTCAGACTTTGCGGCTACCCAAGATACTTGGGCCTCAAGAACGTCTGAAACGGGAACAACCCCCTCCTTAAATGCCTCAGTTGCAAAACGCAGATTCTCTGTTGCTCTCTCAAGGTTGTATTGAGATGTTTCCATTCGCTTCACTGCTTCTGCTATCTTATATTCCGACTGCTTAAGTTGAAGCTTGATTAACTCTTTTGCCTCTTCTGTTTTAAGTTCAGATACTCTTAATTGACTCTTAGCAGCGCGCAGCGTGTGGTTCTTGTCTCCAAAATGGAAGATTGGAATGTTCACGGCAAGACCCGCATTAAACATACCACCAAACTTATTCTCTATACCGTTATACGCATTAGGATTGGTTACTAAATAATTTGCGGTAAACAGAACATTTGGCATATATCTCGACTTCATAATTTTTAAGTTCGACTCTGCTATATGAGTCATCTCCCCAAGAGCTTTGAGCTCCACTCTGTTAGAGTATACATCTTCTATAGATAACCCCTCTTTTAAATTGGGATTGGCAGATATATCCTCCTCCACTACAGATGTGATTGAGTTGGGGTCTAACCCGCAGATTTGAGAAAGAGACATTAACGATAGAGTCAATCCGTTAAGTGCTTTTGTATTGATAAGCTCTGCCTCGCTCCTCTTAACTCCAACTTTGAGAAGATCTCCTTTAGAGAGAAGGCCCTCTTTAACCATCTCTTGAATGTTCTTCTCAAGTAGTGTTAAAAGATTGAGGTACTCTTGGGCTATAGCACACTTACCTTTAACAGATACAACTCTCCAATATGCCTCATCTACCTCTGTGAGAATATCTTCTATCTCTTTTTCGTGCATAGACCGGGCAATTTTTTCAGAGCTTTTTGCAATTCTGTTAAGCTCTCTTATCTTTCCCCCTAAAAAGAGGGGTTGACTCAGACCCACACCCGCTACAAAGACATTGTGAATATCCATCTCTACCGCCTCTTTAGGGAGGAGTGCATAATCTTTCCAGATTATTTTCTCAGGATTAACTTTTGGATCAAACGGCTTTCCGCTTGCATCGAGGGGGGCATAAACTCCGGGAGATACCTGCATCCATTGGTTTTTTATCTGATCTTGCCTAAATCCGAACGATCCGTCGGGCATCTTAGTTCCAATCGGGAGTAGCGCATCTTCATGCAGCAGAGAGATAGATTTTTCATTCCACAGCCAGGCACCGTTAGCAGATATTCTTGGAAGATACTGCGTAAACGCTGCCTTTCTTAACTCTTCTGCAGCAGTGACTCTCTCTTGAGACATTGATATTCTCTTATTATTCTCCATTGCAAGAGCTCTGCATTGCTCAAGCGAATAACTCTGTTGTGCTCGTATAATTTGAAAAGAGAGCAGCAGTAGCGTAATAGATAATGTTTTTTTCATTGGTTGTTCTATCAATAGTTAAATAATCAACTATATGTTTACAATGTGCGTTAATTAGATGATCGATAATTTGATCTACAAATTTTAAATAATGTTTTGAAGTACTCTTACAAGAGTATTTTTGGTAAAAAGAAGATCATTGGGATCTATCCCATCTACAGCTTTAGAAAAGGCCTCTTTTACTATTTTCATGGCAATCTCCTCCATCTCTTTACCTTTACTTGTAAGATGAACTATGTTTATTCTTCTGTCTGTAGGGTCGGAGAGTCTTTCAATAAGACGAGTTTTCTCCATACTGTCTAATAATCGTGTTATGCTTGCCTTATCTTTGTATGTTAAATCACTTATCTCTTGTTGCGTAAGATTATCTCTGTTCCATAGACAAACCATAATTAGCCACTGGTCTGAGGTTATGTCCAAGCCGGCATCTCTGAATCTTCTGTTTAGGTGCCTGTTAATTGATGCCGAAATTCTTCCGCTTAGCACAGAAAGCAGCTCATCTAATTTTACAAGTTCTTTTAGTTGCATTTGAAATAGTTGTTTAATCAACGATGCAAATTTATATTATTTTTATTTTTTGTTCCAAATAATTTTCTTTTATTACATTTGTAATAATATAAAGCTCTGATTATGAAAAGAACTCTTTGGATAATTTTGTTTATCTCTACCGCTCCTAACCTCTTTTCCCAGGTTATGGACTCTGCATTTCTCAGAGTCCAGTACCTCTCAAAAAGCAAAAATTACACAGATAGTGAGAGAAGAACAGAAGATTTTCACTATTTAGACATAGGCAAAGAGTTTTCGAAATTCTACAGTCACTACAATGCGGTTTTAGACTCGGTAAAGCAGTCTCTTACAAAGAGAGGCCTTTCGGCAGAAGAGGTTTTCTTAAATACCAGGAGTTATAAACAGGGATCAAGCGATGTAATTATTAAAGATTACAAAAAGAGTTCACTTACATTCTACTCTAAAGTAATAATACAAGATTATAAATACACAGAAGATATCCCATCTGTTAACTGGGAGCTGGGCAACGATACCCTTACCGTACTGGGGCACCTGTGTTACAGTGCTACAACTTTCTTTAGAGGAAGAGAGTGGAGAGTTTGGTACACTCAAGACATTCCATCTATGGATGGTCCATGGAAACTATCCGGTTTACCGGGATTAATTTTAAAAGCAGAGGACTCGCTGTTGGAGTTTTCATACGAGGCAAAAGGTATATATCTGTTAAATCCATCAATTGCCCTTTTATCTCCAGCTTTGCTCACATCTAACTCTTATATTGAGACAGATGGAAAAACGTTTTTGCAGATAAAGCGTAAAAGTATAGAGGACTTAAGGAGTTCTATTGCTGCCCAAGGTATGACAATCCTTTCTGTTACAGACGATAAGGGGTTAGAGAGCCAGATACCAAAACGAAGAATGAACTCTGCCGAGGAGTACAACTAGGGTATGCGATTCTCTCTTTCATCAAGAGTTATCTTGTTCGTTATACTTATAATGTTCCCTATCATTGCGTTAGGGCAGGAGATGATTAGAGGAAAAGCGGTTTCGGCAGAAGATGGTTCACCTCTCTTCAATGCAAGAGTAACACTCAGAGATTCACAATCGGGCAGAATTTTGGCCTATACATTTTCAGACGCTTCGGGCTTTTTTGTAATCAGAAACGGATTGGGAACATTACCTCTAAACTTGGAGATATCGCTTATGGGGTATGCAAAGTGGAGCACTCTTCTGGAAGCTTATCCCAAAGAGTCTATAGAGGTGAAGTTGGCTCTTGAAAGGATAGAGCTTAACGAAGTAAGGGTGGTGGCGCCAAGAGTTGCAATTAAAGGAGACACCCTCAGTTATCATACGGGGGGGCTTGTGAAAGACGGAGACAGAAGCATAGAAGATATCATTAAAAGGATTCCGGGAGTAGAGGTAACTCCTACGGGGCAGATAAGAGTGAACGACAAACCTATCAATGCTCTCTACATAGATGGCAAGAATATTCTAGACGGCAGATATGCTTTGGCAACTAGAAACATAACCCCCGATATGGTTTCTATGATTCAGGTTTTTGAGAACCACCAGCCGGTGAGAGCTCTCAAAGACTTTACCCCATCTGAGAATGCAGCCATTAACCTTAAACTCAACAATAGGTCTAAGGGTAAGACTCTGTGGATGGGAAATCTGGCAACCGGAGCCCCGGTTCCTCTTTGGGACAGCAGATTGATGGCATTCAATTTCTCGGGAAAATTTCAAAACATGACAGTCGTTAAGAGCAACAGTAAGGGCAACTCTATATACTCCGATATTAAGAGTAATCCTCTTGGGGCTGCAGCTCAGACACAGTTACTCTCAGAAGATGAAAAAAACCTGGTTAATGTAACAGGTGTAACACCGGCTCCTATAGGTGAGGAGAGAGCCCTTTTTAACAAGAGCAGCTATATAACATCTAACACCCTTTTCAACACAAGCGAAAATGCCGAGGGCTCGTTTAAGATAGGGTACTCTTACGAGCATAGAGAGAGAGAGGAGCGAGAGTTGGAGAGGTTCTATACAGAGAGTGGACAAAGTGTTACATTGGGTGGAAGAAGCAACTTCAAAGGATTCATTTCAAGACCCGAAGCCGACCTCTCTTATAAGATCAACAGAGAGGATTGGTTTTTACAAACAAGGTTAAATATCAGAGGAAGAAGGGAGATAAATAACGCAGGAGTTAATGGAGATAAATTTTACAACACAAATGCAAGGTTATCGCAATACGACGGATCTGCTGTTATCTCTTTTATAAGGCCATTCCGGAGATCTCTGTTAAAAGTTTCAACTAACAACCATTTTAGAGCTCTCCCACAAAAATTGATGGTGCAAGAGAACGAAATGGTTGTTCAAGAGGTAGAACTTAAGGAGTTTAGGAGTGAGAGCGAGATTAGTTTTATAAAGAGATTTGGCACCATTACGGCTGAGGGGAGCTCGGGTGTAAAATTAAATTCCCAGGTAATGGAAAACATGCTATCTGGTTTTGAGAAGTTTAAAAGTGATAACTACTTGCCACTCCTGTATCTATCACCCTCAATCAGGTATCATAAGGAGAGGATAAAAAGTGAGCTCAAACTCACGTTAAAAAGTACTGGTGAAGATGTTGTCTTGTCGCCCGAAATTAGTATGAGGTATAAACTATCTTCATTTTGGGAGTTGAGTGCTCAATATATCGATTCGGGAGATTTTAGTGATATAACAGACAGGAATGAATCGGTGATGATGGTAAATTACAGACTTTACAGCAGTGGTTACAATCAGAGGAGTTATACCGGTAACAGCTTTTACACAATAAGAAGTATTTATAATAATCCGTTAAAGCTTGTTAATATTACCGCCTCTCTTTCGTACCTTAACTCCGGCTCACAAACAATAAACTCATCGTACCTAGTAGACGGTTTAATATATAGGAGGAGAGAGGGTATGAGTTCAAACATGAACACCTCTTCTCTCTCGTTAAGTTTTACAAAAAGCTTTTTTAACACACCGCTATTGCTGGATTTAAGAACAAATTACTCTTTGTGGGAGTATGAGACAATACAAATGGGGTTGAGGGAGAGAGTTAACCTTAAAAGATTAAATATAAAATTTAAGGCAGACCTCTCTCTCTTTACATGGCTGGACACAGAGGCAGAATTACCGCTCACTTTTACCAAAAGCCAAACAGAGTCGGGAAGATTCTCGGGCACTAATCTATTTACTGCAAACCCATCTGTAAAAATTAGTGCTAAACTCTCTGCTAAGCACTCATTAGAGAGCGTAAATGTTTTGTATGTGAATGAGTTAGATAACGGTTCTCTCTACTCCTTCCCGTTTTGCGATATTTCATGGCGGTATAAGAGCCAAAAGAGAGAGATATATGCTCAGATTATTAACCTTCTGGATAATAGGGAGTATCGTGTTAAGAGCGCCGGGATACTCTCATCTACAGAGCTACTGTACAAACTTAGGCCTATTACCTTTGTTTTTGGGGTCTCCTTCTCTTTTTAGGTGCAACCTCCTCACTCTCCTCTCCCCATATAAGAGCGAAATCAATCTGTTTTTGCTCGAGACTTGCTCGAGTTAACTTAACCTTAACAGGTGTCCCAAGAACAAAACGACGTCTGCTTCTTTTCCCGGTTAACGATAGAGATTCATCGTCAAATACAAGATAGTCCTCCTTAATATCCCTTAAAGCAACCAACCCCTCTACTTTAGTCTCTTCAAGCTCTACAAACATTCCCCACTCTGTAATGCCCGATACACTCCCCATATACTCTCCACCAATCTTATCTTGCATAAATTCAACCATCTTGTACTTAATGCTTGCTCTCTCTGCCTCGGTTGCAAGCTGCTCTCTTTCGCTAGAGTGTTTACATCTCTCTTCAAACCATTTTTTGTCTAGAGATTTTCCGTTACTAAGGTAGTGTTCCAGCATTCTGTGAACCATCATATCGGGGTATCTCCTTATTGGAGATGTAAAATGGGTGTAGTAATCGAAGGCAAGACCGTAGTGTCCTGCGTTTTCTGTTGAATATCTTGCCCTTGCCATAGATCTTAGTGCCATTATCTCTATAGCACCCTCCTCTGGTTTGCCTTTGGCCGTAGAGAGGAGATTGTTTATTTCTGATGATAGTTCGCGTGCATTTTTAGTGCCTTTCATAGTGTAGCCAAGATGAGCTATGAATGAGCGGAACGCCTCAATTTTATCTAGGTTTGGCTCCTCATGGATTCTGTAAACAAAGGTTTTTGGCTTTTTACCCGCACTTTTTGCCCCAATTAGAGTTGCAACCTCTCTATTTGCCAACAACATAAACTCTTCAATAAGCCAGTTAGACTCTTTTGAGATTTTCTGCTTAATATTAATGGGCTTTCCGTTGCCATCTACTTCAACCTTCATCTCGGGCCTTTCGAAACTTATTGCTCCTCTTCTGAATCGCTCTTCCCTCATTAATGAGGCAAGCTCGTGAAGCTTGAGAACCTCATTTAGAAGAGGTCCCCTTTGGTTCTCTATTATATCTTGGGCCTGTTCGTAATCGAAGCGGTAATCCGACCGTATAACACTCTTGCCAAACCACCTTTTGAGTACTCTGGCCTTTTCATCCATCTCAAAGACTGCAGAGAAACACAACTTCTCCTCGTGAGGTCGTAAGGAGCAAAGTCTGTTTGAAAGCTTTTCGGGAAGCATAGGAACCGTCCTGTCTACAAGATATACCGATGTTGCCCTCTCCAGTGCCTCTTTATCTAAGATTGTGCCCGGCCTAACGTAATGTGTAACATCTGCAATGTGTACACCAACTTCCCAAACTCCCTCACCAACGCTTCTCAAAGAGAGTGCATCGTCAAAATCCTTTGCATCGAACGGATCTATGGTTAATGTTGTAACCCCCCTGAAATCTCTTCTGGATGCAATCTCTTTTGCAGTTATCTCTTCGGGGATTATCTCTGCCTCTCTCTCTACTTTTGGATCAAACTTAAAAGGCAGGCCAAATTCGGTAAGAATGGCGTGCATCTCGGTGTTGTTGTCGCCGGGTTTGCCAAGAACTTCAATAACCCTTCCAATCGGAGAGTCCGATTTTCTGGGCCACTCGTTTACCATTGCGGCCACTTTAAATCCGTTATACTCCTTAAGGTTATCATCTAGGTTAACAGCTATATCGTAAGGCATGTTTTTCCCCTCGGTAATCACCCAAGCCATATCGCCCACTATCTGTAAAACCCCGATATATGGCCTTTCAGATCTTTGTAAAATCTCTGTTACCTCTCCCTCTTGCCTCATCCCCCTGCTTTTGCTCTTATTAACTACAACCTTAACGGTGTCGTTATGCAAAGCTCCTCTAAGTTTTCTTGCAGGAACAAAAATATCGTCATCGGAACCTTCGTGTGTAATGAAGGCGTATCCTTCACGAGTCATTAACACTCTACCTGTTATCTCTATCTTGGGTTTATTATCTGGTTTTGACTTTGTTTTTGAGCCTCTCTCGCTTTTACTGCGATTTTTCTTTTTGTTCATATTTGACTATTTTTGCCCGAAGTATTAATTGACAAATGTAAAGATAAATTATGGATAAGAAGGTACTTTTAATGATTTTGGACGGATGGGGAGAAGGGGCTAAAAATGAGTCCAATGCCATATATGTTCAAGGATCTCCCAACTTAGACGCTATAAGGAAGAAATATCCCAATTCACTTCTTAATGCTAGCGGTGAAGATGTTGGTCTGCCCGAGGGGCAAATGGGTAATTCAGAGGTTGGCCACCTTAACATTGGAGCGGGGAGAGTTGTTTACCAAGATTTGGTTAGAATCAATAAAGATTGCAGGAGTAAAACGCTCTTTAACAATAAAGAGGTAAGAGAGACCTACAACTATGTAAAAGAGAGCGGTAAGGCGCTTCACTTTATGGGTCTTATGTCTGATGGGGGCGTACACAGCTCAATGGAGCACCTGTTTGCGTTTTTAGACCTGGCAGCAAAGAGTGGAATAGAGAAGATTTACGTCCATGCTTTTATGGATGGAAGGGATACCGACCCTAAGAGCGGTATAAAGTATATTGAACAGCTCGAGAATCACTTAAATGGGTGCAAAGGAAAGCTTGCATCAATAATAGGCAGGTACTATGCAATGGACAGAGATAAAAGATGGGAGAGGATTAAAGAGGCATACGATCTGTTAGTATTTGGAAAAGGGGAGCCCTTTACCAGAGGTACAGAGGCAATGCAGAGAAGTTACGATAATGGAATAACAGATGAATTTGTTAGGGCACATGTTGCTGTAGATGAAAAAGGTGAACCAATAGCCACCCTTAAGGAGGGTGACGCCGTTATCTTCTTTAACTTTAGAAACGATAGAGCCAGAGAACTAACAACTGTACTTACTCAGGAAGATCATGAGATGCCGGAGATGAGGGTAATTCCACTCTACTTCTCCACCCTCACCCCTTACGACGAAAAGTTTAGAGGTCTGCACATTTTGTACGATAAAGAGAACGTTACAAATACTATAGGAGAGGTTATCTCTGCAGCAGGCAAGAGTCAACTTAGAATTGCCGAGACTGAGAAGTATGCGCACGTAACATTTTTCTTCTCGGGCGGCCGTGAGAAACTTTTCGAAAAAGAGAAGCGAATACTTATCAAATCTCCATCGGTAGCAACCTACGATCTTCAGCCGGAGATGAGCGCGATTGAGGTGAAGGAGGCATTAATAGATGAGATAAAGAGAGGAGAGACTCACTTTATAGTTCTCAACTTTGCCAACGGAGACATGGTTGGCCACACAGGAGTTTTCAGTGCAATTAAAAAGGCCATTAAAACAGTAGACAGATGTGTTGCAGAGATTGTAGATGTTGCCAGGGAGAACGGATACTCAATCATAATCACTGCCGATCACGGTAACGCCGATAATGCAGTAAACCCCGACGGCTCACCTAATACTGCCCACTCACTAAATCCCGTTCCATTTGTAGTTATAGACAAAGATGTATTTAAGGTAGATAACGGAAGATTGGCAGATATAGCCCCAACAATACTAAAAATTATGGGCATACCTGCACCTGAAGAGATGACCGGAAGGCCATTAGTTTAGTAATTTTCCCAACTCTATACAGTTACAAAATGGCCTTTGTTCACCTTCATGTTCATACACAATATTCTATTCTCGACGGAGCCGCTAACATTAAGAGACTCTTTGCCCGGGCCGGAGACGATAACCAGATAGCTCTGGCAATAACCGACCATGGTAACATGTTTGGTGTAAAAGAGTTTCTCGAAACAGCCAAAAAATTCCCAACAGTAAAACCAATTGTTGGGTGTGAGGTGTATGTGGCAAAAGGTTCTCGATTAGATAAGAGAGGCAAGGAGGACATGGGTAATTATCACCTGGTTCTTCTTGCCAAAAATCATATTGGGTATAAAAACCTTGTAAAGCTCACTTCAAATGCTTTTATAGAGGGCTTTTATTCCAAACCAAGAATAGACAGAGAGCTGATAGAGAGACATAAAGAGGGTTTAATCTGCTCATCGGCATGCCTTGGAGGAGAGATACCACAGGCAATACTGGCCGGGGATATGTCAAAGGCACAAGAGACTGCACTATGGTACAAAGGGGTTTTTGGAGACGACTTTTACCTGGAGCTGCAAAGACATGAGACCCATGTAGAGGGGGCAGATACATCTACATTTCAATCTCAATGTATTGCCAACGAAGGGCTTCTGGAGCTATCAAAAAAGCTGGGAATAAAATGCATAGCAACTAACGATGTGCATTTTGTCTCTTCAGACGACAGAGAGGCGCACGACCGCTTGATATGTCTCACCACAAACGCCGATGTAGACGATCCTCAGCGGCTTAGATACACAAAACAGGAGTATTTGAAAACACAGGAAGAGATGGAGCTAATCTTTTCCGACATTCCGGAGGTTCTCAGCAACACAATAGAGATAGCAGATAAAGTAGAGGTTTACGATATAGAGTCTAAACCTATAATGCCAAACTTCCCTATCCCCTCTGAGTTTATCGATTCCGATGACTACCTCAAATACCTCACCTACAGAGGGGCTCAAACCAGATACGGCACTCTCACCGAAGCCCATATAGAGAGAATAGATTTTGAGCTTAATACAATAAAATTCATGGGTTACCCCGACTATTTTCTTATAGTTCAGGATTTTATTGCTGCTGCAAGAGATATGGATGTCTCGGTAGGGCCGGGAAGGGGGTCGGCAGCCGGGTCTGTAGTGGCCTACTGCTTGAGAATAACAGATATTGACCCTCTTAAATACGACCTTCTCTTTGAGAGATTCCTTAACCCCGACAGGATATCTATGCCCGATATAGATATAGATTTTGACGATGACGGGAGATCTAAAGTACTCAAATATGTAGAGGATAAGTATGGTAAAGACCATGTTTCACATGTGATTACATTTGGAACAATGGCTGCAAAGAGTGCTATTAGAGATATTGCTCGTATTCAACGACTCCCGCTGCCCGAATCGGACAGATTAGCAAAACTTGTACCCACTCGTTTTCAGAGCGACGAAAACGGTAACCAGATAGATGTTACCATAGAGAACTGTATGAAGCTGGTTCCGGAGTTTGCAGATGCGTACAGTAACGGAGAGCCAATTGTAAAGGAGACTATAGACTACGCCAGAAAGTTGGAGGGTACTGTAAGGAATGTGGGTGTTCACGCCTGTGCAATAATAATTGGCCGAGACGACCTCAGAGAGTATATTCCAATAACAACTGCAAACGACAAGGAGACAGGAGAGAAGATATGGGTATCGCAATACGAGGGGTCGCAGATAGAGAAGGTGGGAATGCTCAAGATGGATTTTCTGGGGCTAAGAACACTATCAATTATCAAAGATGCAGTTGCAAATATAAAAAAGTCTAGAGGGATTGTAGTAGATATAGATGCTATACCTATTGACGATAAGGTCACTTATGAGCTGTTCAGCCGAGGAGATACCGTTGGTACGTTCCAGTTTGAAAGTGACGGTATGAGAAAGTGGTTGCGCGAGCTCAAACCTACAAGGTTTGAAGATCTTATTGCCATGAATGCACTCTATCGTCCGGGTCCTATGGAGTATATCCCCGATTTTATTGACAGGAAACACGGAGTTAAGCAGATTGAGTACGATTTGCCTGTTATGGAGGAGGTACTTGCGGCAACTTATGGTGTTACGGTTTACCAAGAGCAGGTGATGCTTCTCTCACAAAAGATTGCCGGCTTCAGCAAGGGAGATGCCGACTCTTTAAGAAAGGCGATGGGTAAGAAGATAAAGGCTGTAATGGACGACTTAAAACAGCAATTTATCAAAGGAGGAGAGGAGAACGGACACCCTGTAGAGGTTCTTGAAAAGATTTGGAAAGATTGGGAGGCATTTGCTCAGTACGCTTTCAATAAATCACACTCCACCTGCTATGCATGGATCGGCTACCAAACAGCATACCTGAAGGCAAACTACCCATCGGAGTTTATGGCTGCCACTCTCTCCAGAAACCTTAACGACATAGAAGAGCTTACAAAGCTCATGGATGAGTGTAAAAGGATGAAGATTGAGGTCTTAGGGCCCGATGTTAACGAAAGCGTAGAGACATTTACCGTAAATAAGAGGGGCAATATACGTTTTGGTATGGCGGGAGTAAAAGGGGTTGGATCTTCTGCTGTAGAGAACATTGTTAGAGCAAGAGAGTCGGGCGAGACTCCATTCACCTCAATTTTCGACTTTATTGAGAGAATCAACCTAGGTATAGTTAACAGAAAAACAATCGAGTCTCTTATTTATGCGGGTGCATTCGACAGCTTTGAGGGCGTCAAAAGAGAGCAGTACCTTGGTACAACTTCAAAAGATGAGCTCTTTATAGATGCGCTCATAAAATATGGAAACAGGTATCAAACCGACACCGTTAACGGAGGAAACTCACTCTTTGGAAGCGCAGAGAGCGTTAA
>CAYYAM010000033.1:0-19678 GCA_964469965.1 uncultured Muribaculaceae bacterium
CCAATTTATTTGAGGAGTCAAGATTTTCAGGAGCATCAAACAAGATGCTCTCATATAGACCCTCGTTTAGTATTAGCTTGGAATAACTTAAAAATTCATTCTCAGATTTTAAATTATGGTCGGTTATGATTGCAGTGGTTTGTCCATTTTTGCTTTTATTAGGATAGCCGATGCAAAATAAGCCGTCGTCTGGGTTGAGACAAACAAAACCAGATCTGCTAAAGTTTTCTTGTAAAGAGTAGGAGAGATTGTTTTGTGGGAGCAGAAAGGTTGTTTCTGATAAGCTCTCATCTCTTATTCTGTATAGAGTAGTTGCAAGAGTTTGAGAAAATGAACTATAATAATGATAGTCTTCTGAATTGGCAAGAAGATTGGGGTGTGAATTAACTTGAATTTTATTGTAGCTAATTTCAATTTTATTTAAAATATGATCAAAAGACATTCCCTGGTAAAGAGGATAGAGAGAATCGCTTGCCGGTTTTACAAGGAGGTAGTCTAAATTTTCCTGTATTGAACTTTCAATTATCGCTTTCATAAGCAATTTTGAATAGGAGTGACCCCTATGTTTTATGAGAGTGCCAACACCATAAATATATCCACCTTTGATATTTTTACCATTAACTTTGGTGTAAGTAGGAATTAGAGTAAGAATAGATACTGCTTCATCGCTCCCCGGTGCTGTAACAACCAAAGTTTTTGTATAGGGCAGACAGTTATAAATGAAAGAATTTATATAATCCAGGTCATTAGTAAAACACTCCCTCCATATTTTAATTACAGAGGGAGTGTCGGTACTTTTTAGAAATCTAACAGACATCTTAACTTTCGTTTTTATAAATATCGTTTATAAGGGACTGATACTTATTTTTAATATTATTCCTCTTAAGCTTTAACGTTTGAGACAACATATCGTTCAATGGTGTCCATTCATCTGTAATTAATTTTACACGCTTAATCTGTTCATGAGCTGCTAGTCGTTTATTTACAATCTCAATCTCTTTGTTGATTTTTTCTATGATAGCTTGCTCTTTTACGAGATCGGAATTATCTGTAAAGTGAATCTTTCTTTTTGCAGCCCAGAAATGAAGTCTGTTGTAGTCTGGTATTATTATAGCAGATGCAAATTTTTGATTCTCTCCAACAACCATACAGTTTTCAATGTATGAAGACTCTTTTAACATATTCTCTATAACTTGAGGTGCAATATATTTTCCCGCTGAAAGTTTGAAAATCTCCTTTTTTCTGTCGGTTATTTTTAAAAATATCTTGTCTACCATAACTCCAATATCTCCGGTATGCAACCACCCATCTGCATCTATTACCTCTTTAGTATATTCGGGGTCTTTATAATAACCCATCATTATGTGTGGTCCACGAGTTAGTATCTCTCCATCTTCTGCTATCCTAAGCTCTGTTCCCTCCATTGCTTTACCAACAGTCCCAATTTTTATAATCATCTCTTTAGGATTGTTAACGGCAATAACAGGAGAGGCCTCTGTCATACCATACCCTTCAAAAATATAAAGTTTAGCAGCCGAGAAAAGTCTAATTATTTTAGCTTGGATAGATGATCCTCCAGAAACTACCAGCATCTCCTTCCCTCCAAGTTTAGCTCTCCATTTACTATAAACAAGCTTGTCTGCAATACTATATTTAACTTTATGAAGATATCCATTCTTGCTATAATCAAATTCACAAGCAATTGAGAATGCCCACTTATATATAAGCTTTTTAACGCCTTTAAGGTCTTTGCCTGCGGCTTCAAGTTTATTAAACATCATCTCTAAAACTCTAGGTACTGCACAAAAGCCGTCGGCATGACAATCTGCCAAATCTGCAGCTATTGTAGATAAACTCTCTGCATAATATGTACTTATGCCAAGGTATTGATAGTCATAGTTCATGCTTCTCTCATAAATGTGACATAGAGGTAAGAAGCTCAGCATTTTGTGTCTATGATCTCTAATTTGCTGTACTGCATGGCCTATAAAATTGAATACTAAGTTTTTATGAGAAAGCATCACCCCTTTTGGAGTTCCGGTAGTTCCGGAGGTGTAGATAATCGTTGCAAGAGTATTCTCATCTATCTCTTGCTTATTTTTCTCAATTACTTCTCTAAATCTCTCTTCATTAGCTTCCCCTGTTTTGTAAAGCTCATCTATGTTTGTAAAACCATCAAATGGGTCCATAGTGAAGACAGTTATTTTTCTGTCAATCTTCTCCAGAAGAGGAGCTATTTTCTTAACGAGGGCATCTCCACCCAAGAAAATTGCTTTTGCATCGCTGTGTTCAATAATATGAAGGTAGTCATCGCTGCTTAATGTTGAGTAAACAGGAACATGTACCATATGGGCTAAAGTGAGTCCCATATCTACAAAATTCCATTCAGGCCTGTTATTGCTGATTGTTATTACCTTATCTTGTGGAGACAACCCTTGTGAGAGAAGGGCATACGCCATAAGATGAGAGTGTCTATAGTAGCTGTCAGATGAAAACTTAATCCATTTTCCATTCACTTTTCTGCTTAAAATGTCATCTTTTGGATATTTTTCGATGAGATTTTCCAGAATGTCGAAAGTTCTTTTTACTTCCATAATAGTATTTTATTTAGGGGGTTATCTGATTTGATTGGATAGAGATATAATGTCATCTACAAAATTATCGATATCCTCATTTGTTGTATTAAAAGAGCACATCCATCTAACCTCTGTTGTCTGCTCGTCCCATATATAAAAATAGTGCTTTTTCATCAACTCCTCTGCAAGTTTTAAATCTAATTTTGCAAAAACAACGTTTGTCTCTACCGGTCTTGAAATAGTTACACTATTAACCTCATGAAGTCTCTTTTCCAGATATTTGGCCATTCTGTTTGAGTGTTGAGCAAGTCTTATATTCAGGCCATCTTTTAAATATGCACAAAACTGGGCTGCAATAAATCTATTCTTAGAGAATAGTTGAGCTCCCTGTTTTCTGATGTACAGGAAGTTATTTGAGAGCTCCTCTCTAAAGAAGAGCACAGCTTCACCAATTAAAAGTCCATTTTTGGTTCCTCCAAAAGAGAGCGCATCTACACCACAATCCAATGTAAATGCTTTAATGGGAAGTTCTAACGCCGCCGCTGCATTTGAAATACGTGAACCGTCTATATGGAGATAACCTCCCACACTGTGCATTAATGCTGCTAACTCACTTATCTCCCCGGGGGTATAAAGAGTTCCCAACTCGGTAGGTTGAGAAATTGAAAGCACTTTTGGCTGGGAGTGGTGCTGAAAACCAAATCCTTTAAGTTCATTAATTACAGACTCAGGTTTTACTTTGCCATTTTCAGATAGGAGTGGGACAACTTTACAACCGGTAAACTTTTCGGGAGCACCGCATTCGTCTACATTAATATGGGCATTGATTGGGCATAAAATTGAGTTATATGAGTCGGTCATAGCTCTCAGTGAAAGGATGTTTGCCCCGGTACCATTGAACACAAAGAAAGCAGATGTGCTGTCATTAAATAATCGCTTAAAAATTTCTTCTGCCTCCTTAGTGTAACGGTCGTCTCCGTATGCCACTTCAAAACCGCTGTTTGCCTCCTCTATAGACTTTAAAATCTCAGGGGCCACCCCTGAGTGGTTATCGCTACCAAAACTGTGAATCATCTGGTTTAATTTTAGGTTTTATTGGTAAAATTATAAAAAAATAAAACCTGCCATATCTAATGACAGGTTTTATAATAAAAAGGGGTGCTTTTAGAGCAACGCTTTATAAGCTTCGGCATCTAGTAGAGAGTCAACTTCAGATAGATCTGACATCTCAATTTTTACCATCCAACCGGCTCCATAAGGGTCTTTATTTACAGATTCGGGCGATGATTCAAGTTGAGAATTAACCTCTACTATTTTACCCGACAGAGGCATAAATGCATCTGCAACAGTTTTAACCGCCTCAATTGCGCCAAAAATGTCTGATTTAGAAAGCGTCTCACCCTCTGTTTGAATGTCAACAAAAACGACATCTCCTAACTGACCTTGAGCAAAATCGGTAATACCAACTGTAGCAATATTACCTTCAATTTTAATCCACTCATGGTCTGGAGAATACTTAAGATCTGCAGGAATGTTCATGTCTTTTGATTTAAAATTTTTTACAAATGTATGAAATTTATTTGAAACTATAACCTTTTTAAAGCGAGCTTAATGAGCTCTTCAAGAGTGCCGGATGGATTCTCCTTTAAGAGTGTATCAAGCACTTTATCTACGCTGCTTTTAGAGAATCCTAACAATACCAATGCCGTGGAGGCCTCATCTCTGTATCTGTCACTCTTAGAAGGAATAGTTGGGAAAACCGATGAGGAGGAGCTCCCTTTGATTATTTTATCTTTTAAGTCAATCAACAATCTTTGAGCTGTTTTAAGCCCAATCCCCTTAATGCTTTTAAGCTTGTTTACATCTCCGGCAATGATGGCATCTCTTATCTCCTCCGGGCTCATTGACGAGAGCATCATTCTGGCTGTATTTGGTCCAATACCCGAAACCTCTATAAGGTTACAAAATATTGACCTCTCTTCTCTATCTTTAAACCCGAACAGTTGCTCATTATCTTCCCTTAGATGATGATAAATATATATTTTGAAATCTTCTCCCTGCATGAGTGCCGAGTAGGTGTAGAGAGATATGAGTATCTTATATCCAATGCCGTTGTTATCCAGAACAATCTCTGTTGGGGTTAACTCGGCAATTTTACCCGAGATGTAGTCATACATAATATCCAGTAATAAACATTTGCCACAAATTTATGTTTTTAAGGTATAACAGGCAACTTTGTTTTGTTAATTTTGCAGCACAATTATTTGATAATGGAGAAACTTAAGTCTATAGAGAAGATTAGAACTCACTTTTCCGCGCTGGAGCAGAGTGTAAACGGTAAACCGCTTATATATCTCGATAATGCTGCAACAGCGCAAAAACCATACTGTGTAAGCGAACTGGTTAATGAAATGAATACCCGTATTAATGGGAATATTCATAGGGCGGTACATGAATTAAGTGCTAGATCTACAGAACTCTATGAAGGTGCAAGAGATGCAGTTAAGCACTTTGTGAATGCAAGAGAGAGGGAGGAGGTTATTTTTACTTCTGGTACTACGGCCTCAATAAATCTTTTAGCATATTCACTCTCTTCTATATCTCTAAAAAAGGGAGACGCCGTGCTTATCTCAGAGGCAGAGCACCATTCAAACATTGTACCTTGGCAAATAGTATGTGATATACATGGGGCTCAACTAAGGGTTTTGCCCATAGACGATAATGGGTTATGGAGAGTAGATCTGCTGGATAGATTTTTAGACAGCAGCGTTAAGATTGTATCATTAGCTCATATTTCAAATGTTTTGGGAATTATAAACCCTATAAAAGAGGTGATTACCAAAGCTAAGCTAGTTGGAGCGATAACAATAATAGACGGAGCCCAAGGCGTTGTTCACACAAAGATAGATGTTCAGGATTTGGGGTGTGATTTTTATGTTTTTTCGGGTCATAAATTATATGCCCCAACCGGAACAGGAGTATTAGTGGGGAGAAGAGAGGTTTTAGAAAAAATGCCTCCATGGATGGGTGGGGGAGATATGGTTGAGAGTGTCTCTTTCCAAAAGACTACATATGCACAGATTCCTCTCAAATTTGAAGCGGGGACACCAAATTTTATAGGTGCATCTGCACTTGGAGTTGCTGTAAAGTTTATCGAAAGCTTAGATGCAGAAGTTGTAGAAAACCATGAACGAGAGATAAAAGATTTTGTATTTGACCAACTTACAAAGATAGATGGAGTAAGAATATATGGAGATAATAGCATAAATAAGATTCCTCTATTTTCATTTACAGTAGATAAAGCTCACCCATCTGATATAGCAATGATAATGGATAAAATGGGAGTTGCTTTACGTTCCGGAATGATGTGCTGCGAGCCACTAATGAAAAGATTTCAAACGGAATCTATGCTAAGAGCCTCTTTTGCAGTTTATAACACTCTAGATGAGGCACAGCTCTTTATAAGCTCATTAAAAAGAGCTATCAATATGTTAAGATAGTGTTTTATTAAATTATATAAAGGTCATTAAAGAACAGTATTAAAGAATAGTATATAATGTTAATTAAAGAGATAGAGCAGCAAATTGTAGAGGAGTTTTCCATCTTTACAGATTGGATGGATAAATATGAGTACTTAATAGAGCTTGGAAAATCTCTCCCTCTAATTAAAGACTCAGATAAACAAGAGAGCAATTTAATCAAGGGTTGTCAATCTAGAGTTTGGCTTAATGCCGAGTTCAAAGAGGGTTATCTGTTTTTTACAGCAGACAGTGATGCAATTATTACAAAGGGAATTATTTCGCTGTTAATAAGGGTCTTTTCGGGCAGAACCCCACAAGAGATACTCTCTTCCGATGTAAGTTTTATAGAGCAGATAGGGTTAAAAGAGAATCTATCTCCTACACGAGCAAATGGGTTATTATCAATGATAAAACAGATTAAGTATTTTGCTCTTTTATATTCAGTTAAAAAATAATTAGTAAAAAATTATGAGCGTAGAGAAGAATATTGTTTTGGCTTTAAAGCAGGTCTACGATCCCGAAATACCTGTAAATGTTTATGATTTAGGCCTTATCTACGAAATTAGGGTTGAAGAAAAAAAAGCATTTATAAAAATGACGCTAACTGCTCCTAACTGCCCTATGGTAGACGAGCTGTTGCAAGATGTACACGATGCGGTCTCAACAGTGCCTTCTGTAGATGATGTTGCAATAGAGCTTACGTTTGATCCACCATGGGATAAGGGAAGGATGAGTGAGGAGGCCCTTTTTGAGTTGGGTATGCTCTAATGGAAAGTACTGTACTTCTTTTTGGCAGTAACACGGGTGATAGCGAAAGAATCATTCGAGAAGCTGCTAGATTGATTCAAGAGTTTGCCGAAGCTGATTTTGTGGTGTCTTCTCTTTACCTAAGTGAACCGTGGGGTTTTAACACTCAAGAGTGGTTTTTGAATACAGCAGTATCTTTCCGAAGTAGCCAACAACCTACCTTCATTTTGAAAAGAGCTTTAGAGATAGAGAGAGAGTTTGGGAGATGCAGAAATAAAGATAGTGGAGAGCGCTATGAGTCGAGGACTTTGGATATAGATCTTATTTTTTTTGGTGACTCAGTGTGTAAAACAGATCTGCTCACTCTTCCACATCCAAGAATGCACTTAAGAAGGTTTGTTCTAACCCCCTTATGTGACATAATTCCCCACTATATTCATCCGTTGTTCAATAAGAGTGTATTAGATTTGCTGCGTGAGTGTCCCGATATATCTAAAGTTGACCTCTACAAAAATGGGTGGTTATGAAAATTAGTTCGTTCGACTTATTAGACGACAACCTCCCCGTTGTGTTCTTATTTAAGACAATGGAGGAGATTTGGGAAGAGTATGGAGATACTCCGGATAACCCGCATAAACACAATTTTTTCACTGTGATTTGGGTTAAAAGCGGAGCAGGTTGTCATGTGGTCGACTTTAAGAGCCATGAAATAAAAGCGAGCAGAGTTTTCTTTCTCTCGCCCGGTCAAGTTCACCAGGTAATTACCCCAATAGCTCCAACCGGACTGGTTCTTATGTTTACAAAGGAGTTCGTAAGGAAGTATGGAATAGGGGAGGATCTTATGCATAATCTCAATCTTTTTGGAACGGAATCGCCCTATGTAGATGTTCCCGAAAAAAAAGATGGCTTTTTAAGAGTTGCTGCAGATGAAATAATCAAGAGTTTTGGGGATCTATCTTGCAATGTTGAGAGATTTAGAAATGAAACTGTTGCAGCTTGGTTAAAGCTCTTTCTTATTGAATGCAGCAGATATGCTGTAAAAGATAGCATAGATAACACACAGTTACTCGAAAGCAGAAACATAATAGTTGAAGAGTTCCGCCGTCTGCTGGAGTTAAACTATAGTAAATGGCACAGGGTAAAAGATTACTCAGAACAGATTGGGGTTACTCCAGACTATCTAAACAATGTAATCAGAAGTTTTTTAGGTAAGAGCGCCAAGGAGTTGATTATAGAGAGAGTAATTCTTGAGTCAAAAAGATTGGCTGTAAATACACTATTAACACTAAAAGAGATATCATTCTCTGTGGGATTCAACGACCCCTATCACTTTAGTAAATTTTTCAAATCTGCTACCGGAGAGAGTTTCTCAAATTTTAGAAAATCGGTTTTTTCCATCTGATGCTCGTATTTTTCCATTGATTGCCTACTCTTTGCCACATACCTTTGCAAAAAAAAGATATGGAAAAGAGTTATAACATAATAAAATCAGAAACAAGGGGGCATGCCGATCATGGATGGCTTGTTGCAAATCACTCATTCTCATTCGCAAACTACTACGACCCCGAAAGAGTGAGATTTGGAGCTTTAAGAGTTCTTAACGATGACACAATAGCCGGAGGAGAGGGTTTTGGAAAACACCCGCACGACAATATGGAGATTATTACCATACCTCTTAGCGGAGAGTTAAAACATGGCGATAGCATGGGAAACTCCTCTGTAATAAAAGCAGGCGAGATACAGGTTATGAGTGCCGGCACAGGGGTGT
Organism: uncultured Muribaculaceae bacterium; assembly: GCA_964469965.1. Lineage (GTDB taxonomy): Bacteria > Bacteroidota > Bacteroidia > Bacteroidales > UBA932 > Bact-08. The sequence continues at coordinate 8,613 of CAYYAM010000033.1, forward strand.
TCCATAGTGAAATGAACAACAGCGATACTCAACCTGCACAGATACTGCAAATATGGATCTATCCCCAAGTTAAAGGAGTACTGCCAAGATACGATCAAAGATCTATCTACAACCAGGATAGTAAAGAGATATTCAAGACAGTAGTAACTCCAAGATGGGTGTGGGAGAGCGGTGACGCGGCTAAGAGTTACCCTCAATCTATATGGATAAACCAAAATGCATGGATAACAGTTGGAGACCTTGTTAAAGAACAAGAGGAAGAGTATAGCATTAAAACTAAAGATAATGGCCTATATATATTTGTAATTGAGGGAGAAATACATGTAGATATGCATCAATTATACAAAAGAGATGCAGTTGCAATTACAGGTGCCCGGGATGTAAAGATATTGGCTAAAGAGGATGCAAAAATTCTGTTGATTGATGTACCTTTAAAATGGTAAATAACAGATAATTATATAAACACTAAATATTAACTAAAGCTAAATAAGATTAGATATGAAAATTATAGAGAATTTAAAATGGAGATACGCAACTAAAAAATTCGATACCGGCAAGAAGGTATCTGAACAAGATCTTTTGAAATTACAAGAGGCGGTTAACCTGGCGGCAACCTCATATGGGTTACAACCTTTTAAGATACTTATTATTGAGAACAGCGAGATTAGGGAGAGGTTAAAAGAGGCAGCATGGGGTCAAAACCAACTCACAGAGGCATCTCATATTGTGCTGTTTTGCAATTTCTTAAACGTAGGAGATAAGGAGATTGATTCGTATCTCAATCTACGTGCAGAGATAAATAATGTAGATCCCGATACTTATAAAGAGTATGGCAACTTTATGAAAGGGGCAATATCTTCACTCACCCCAGAACAGATGGCAACATGGACATCAAAGCAGACATACATTGCTTTGGGGACGCTTTTGGCAGCAACCGCCGAGCTGAAGATAGACTCTTGCCCTATGGAGGGCTTCGATAAAGATAAATTCGACAATATTCTTGGGCTAAAAGAGAGAGGTTTAGCATCTTCTGTAATGGCAGCTATTGGATACAGAGATGAAAACGATCCATACTCTGCATACAAAAAAGTAAGAAAACCGCTTAGTGAGCTTTTTGAGAAAGTTTGATATAGCTAGTTTTGATTTTTCTCAAAAGCATCGATACCGGTGTTCAAAAAATTGAGAAACTCATCTGTGGAGCACTCCCCAACGGGCTGTACCAGAATATTTTGATTGTGATCTATAAGTACATAATAGGGTTGAGATGCCACACCAAACTTACTTAGTTGATAGTCTCTAAGCTTTCTACCGAGAGTGTTCTTTAACTTGCCGTCAATAGTGGAGACAACTTGCTCTTCTAATGGTAACTCAGTTCTGTCATCTACATAAAGAGATGACAGAACTATTTTATTTTTAAGAATATCTAAAACTCTTGGATCGCTCCATACAGTAGCCTCCATTACCTTACACGCACTACATGTAACTGCTTTAAATGACAGAAGAACGGGTCTGTTAAGCTCTTTTGCACACTCTATGGCCTGCTCAATGTTGTAGTAGCTGTTCAAAGAGTGTGGAGCCCTATTTTTTGTTGTTGCATACTTTGCCTCTCCGCACAATCCCGAGGAGATCATATCTTGATTTGTTGAAGTACCCAAAGATGATTGCGATAAAACTATTGTACTACCATCCTCGGGTGGTATTAGGGCAGATAACGATGCTAAAGGAGCTCCAAAAAGCCCGGGCACAAGATAGATTGCAAAGGTAAAAGATACAATGGCTGCTAGAATCCTTGGAGTGCTTGCATATTCGATATTTGAGTCGTGCGAAGTTTTAAGTTTACCAAGTAAATATACACCGAGTAAAATAGATATTACTATCCATGATGCTATAAACATAGCCCTGGTTATAATACCCCAACCAAAATATGAGTCTACCATTGCCAGATATTTTAAGCTGAATGCCAATAAAATAAAGGCAAACACAACCTTAACAACATTGAGCCATCCTCCCGATTTTGGCATTTTTTTCATTAGAGAGGGGAAAAATGAAAATATTACAAACGGGAGTGAGAATGCCAAACCAAACATCATCATGCCCAAAATCGGTTTCACCGCAACACCTCCTGTTACAGCTGCCGCAAGGATTGATCCTACAAAAGGGCCGGTGCATGAAAATGACACAATTACCATAGCAAAAGCTACAAAAAACGAGGCGATGTATCCTCCCTTATCTGCCTTTGCATCTGCTCTATTTGCTAATCCCGAAGGGAGAGTTATTTCAAATGCTCCAAAGAAAGATATTGCAAAGAGAATAAATAGGAGACCAAAAAGAAGATTTGGTAACCAGTGTGTGCCAAGTACGTCTGTTGCATCTGTGCTCTGAAAAACAGCAACTAAAAGACCTACTAAAGTATAGATCAGAGTTACAGAGAGTCCGAATATAACTCCTTTAATTATGCCTGCGCTCTTTTTTCCCGAGCCGCCAATGAAAAAACTAACAGTCATTGGAATCATAGGAAATACACAAGGGGTAAAAACACCCCCCAAACCCGCAGCAAAAGCAATCAACAAGAAGAGCAACATGCCTTGGTTGTTCGAACCCGACTCTGCGGTTATAGGTGTTTCGCTATCAGCAGAGACCTGGGGAACAACACCTTCGGGGACATCAAAAATAACATCAATCTCATCCATTAAACACTCCGAACCGTTGCAGGTTTGAAACGTGAGAACTCCCTCTACCTTAAATGCAGAAGATGTTGCTCTTCTAATGATGAACTCGAATGAGGCGCTATTTTCAAAAATGAGAACCTCCTTACCAAATGCCTCATCCATCTTAAGCTTTGGTTTTTCCAAATCTTTTAATGGCGAGACAACCGTAAATGACCCCGACTGTTTAACCTCGAATGTTGTTGGAAGGGGGCCATTCTCGATTAGAGTGGTGTTATACATATACCACGGTTTCTCTATTTCTGCTTTAAATATTAGACTGATTGTGCCATCGTCGTTGTTTTTCTGCGAATATGTCCAAAATGCCGTATTTTGGGCATATATTGCTAAACCCGATAAGAGTGAGATGAGTGTAAATATAAATTTTCGCATTTCTACTTTAATTAACACATTATTGACTTAAACGTAGACAAAAGTATTAAAATTATGTAAAAAGCACTAATTTTGCCATTTATAAATAATCACATAACTATGACACAGGAGGAGCTATTTAAAAGTCTTATAGCACATGCGAAGGAGTATGGTTTTATTTTTCAGTCGAGTGAAGTTTACGATGGATTGAGTGCAGTCTACGATTATGGACAACTTGGAGCCGAACTGAAGAATAACATCAAGAGATACTGGTGGGATGCAATGGTGCGTCTGAACGAAAACATTGTTGGAATAGATTCGGCCATATTTATGCACCCAAAAATTTGGGAGGCATCGGGCCATGTAGGGGCTTTTAATGATCCTCTTATAGACAATAAAGATTCCAAAAAAAGATATAGAGCCGACGTTCTGCTCGAAGATTATATTGCCAAAATTGAAGATAAGATTGAGAAAGAGGTTGAAAAGGGAAGGAAAAGATTCGGTGAAGCTTTTGACGAAGCCCAATTCAGAGCAACCAATCCGAATGTTCTAAGAAATTTGGAGAAAGCTGCCGATGTGAAAGCCAGAATGAATGAGGCATTAAACTCAAACAACCTGGAGGCGGTTAGAGATCTTATAGTTGAGTGTGAGATTGTTTGCCCTGTATCGGGATCGAAAAACTGGACAGATGTAAGGCAATTTAATCTTATGTTCTCTACTCAGATGGGTAGTGTAAGTGACGACGCCGGGATAATATACTTAAGGCCGGAAACCGCACAAGGGATTTTTGTAAACTTTCTGAATGTTCAGAAAACGGGAAGGATGAAGATACCTTTTGGAATTGCCCAGATTGGTAAAGCGTTTAGAAACGAAATAGTTGCGAGACAGTTTATCTTTAGAATGAGAGAGTTTGAGCAGATGGAGATGCAGTATTTTGTGCGTCCCGGAGAGGAGCTCAAATGGTATGAGTTCTGGAAAGAGAGCAGACTCAAATGGCATAAGGCAATAGGTTTGGGAGATCAAAAATATAGATTCCACAACCATGAGAAGCTTGCTCACTATGCAAATGCCGCGGCCGATATAGAGTTTGAATTTCCATTTGGGTTTAAGGAGCTGGAGGGAATCCACTCCCGTACAGACTTCGATCTTTCACAGCATCAAAAATTTTCCGGAAGAAAAATGCAATATTTCGATCCTGAAACAAATGAGAGCTATATACCTTATGTTGTTGAGACCTCGATAGGTTTAGACAGAACATTCCTTGCCGTCTACTCATCTTCTTATTGTGAAGAGAGGTTAGAGAACGGAGAGGAGAGGGTTGTGCTTAGACTGCCCGCCTTTCTTGCCCCGGTTAAACTTGCGGTTTTGCCTCTTGTAAAGAAAGATGGATTACCTGAGATGGCAAGAGAGATAATGGATTCTTTAAAATTAGATTTTAACTGTCAATACGACGAAAAGGACAGTATAGGAAAGCGTTACCGACGTCAAGATGCAATAGGAACGCCATTCTGCGTAACTATAGATCACGACAGTCTCACAGATAGATGTGTTACAATACGCTATAGAGATACAATGCAACAGGAGAGAATACCGGCAGATCAACTAAGGGAGATTATCGAGAAGAAAGTTAGCATGAGAGGTATTTTTGAAAAGCTATAATAGTTATATTTGAGTAAACTTAATCTAAAGAAGCATGTCAAACCTTTCTGTAAACTATATGGGGCTCTCATTGAGCTCACCTATATTGGCCGCAAGCTCGGGCCTCACCGCACAATTAGAAAGAGTTGCCGAATTTGAGAAGGCCGGAGTGGGGGGTATTGTGGTTAAATCCCTCTTTGAGGAGCAGATAGTAAACGAGGCAGAATTTCTAAATACTCAATCTCATGACTATCCCGAATCGGCAGACTATCTGCATCACTATATAAGACAGAACTCTATAGATAGGTACCTTCGGCTTGTTGAAGATGTTAAGAAAACAGTACGAATTCCCGTAATTGCCAGTATCAACTGCTACTCAACAGGCGAGTGGACAACCTTTGCTAAAGAGATTGAAAGTGCCGGAGCTGATGGACTAGAGCTTAATATATACTCATTACCTTTGAATGTTAATAAAAAAAGCGATGAGATTGAGAGGGAGTACCTTAATGTTGTTTCTCAGGTTTCAAGACAGATTAAGATTCCGGTTGCCGTTAAAATTGCCAGCAATTTCACATCGCTTCCGGGATTTGTTAATAGTCTAAAAGCTCATGGAGCTAAGGGTGTTGTGATGTTCAATAGATTTTACAGCCCCGATATTGACATTAAGAGGGTTAGAATCTTTCCGGCCGATGCCTTCTCTTATCCCGAAGAGTATCTTAAAGAGTTACGCTGGATGGGTATTGTATCTGCCCTTGTGCCTGGGATAGACCTATCTGCAAGCACAGGAATACATAATGGTACAATAGTTATTAAACAGCTGCTTGCGGGTGCAACAACAGCGCAAATGTGTACGGCTCTCTACAAGAAAGGCGCAGACGCCATTTTAAATGCTATTGCAGATTTAAATCTGTTTATGGACACACAAGGATTTAAAAGTATCAACGAATTTAAGGGCATTTTGAATTACAAAAACATAGAGAACCCCGAAAAGTTTGAGAGGGTTCAGTTCATGAAGAGTTTTGGCAATAAATAGAGGAGTTTGAACTATTTTATAAATCAACTCTTTTTAAAATCGTTTCCCATTTGCAGCAATCTATTAAGTGTCCCAAAGCGGCGTTTGTCCTCTTTGGGCATTTTTTCATAGATCTTCTCTGCAACGGGTCTCCATCTCTCTGCAATAGGTGTGGTTTTGGCGGCAAGATCACTCCCCTCTTCGGGCGAGTTCAAATGTGTAGATTTTACAGAGCTATGTGAGGTAAGTGAAACTATCTCCTCAGGAATATCCATCATTGGACATGGAGTGAGAAAGTTTTGAGAGAAGGGTTTTCTGGATCGGAATCTTCTTAAAAATGGAGATTTTAAAGCTTCAAGAAGAGTCATTTGGTTGATGTTAGAGTCGGAGTAGTGACAAAATGCACACGGCTCCACATCTCCGTTAGAGTTAATGTGCAAAAAGTCGTTTCCTGCACCAACACAACCTATTGCCTTATGACCACTATTGGCAAAATCTATGAGAGTAAATTTATGTTTTTTTGAGTAGTTTGCCACTCTCTCCATAACATATGCCCTCTCATCTGCTGTGCAACACAGCTCTGTATCGGCATCACTACCTATAGGCATATAGTTAAAGAGCCAACCCATCCAAGCACCGCACTCCCTCATGTAATCTAAAAACTCATCGCTCGATATTACTTTATAGTTCTTGGAATGATAGCAGACAGAAAATCCAAAACCATGATCTCTCTCCTTTAATAACCTCATTGCCTTAAGTACCTTTTTGTAGGTTCCTTTGCCTCTTCTGAAGTCGGTCTCCTCTTCGAAACCCTCTATGCTTATAAAAAGATTTACATTCCCCAATTGAGAAATGGTATCTGCAAATTTGGAGTCAACAAGGGTTCCGTTTGTAAATATGCCGAATGTTAAATTGTGATGTTTTCTTGCCAATTTAACAATATCGTCTCTCCTCATTAGGGGCTCGCCACCCGACATGAGAATATCTTTAACTCCAAGATGTTTGCCATCTGTAAATATCTCGTCTAACTTTTCAAAAGAGAGATTTGTTCGCTTTTTATAGTCGGCAGCCCAGCACCCCTTGCATTTAAGGTTGCAATCACTGGTTGGGTCTATTAACAAATCTCTTGGGATTGCGCAGTTATGTTTTCTGTTCATCCAAATCTCCCTAAGAAGGGTGTATAGCCCATTAACGGTTAGAAAAGAGTATAGGCTTTTTACTTCAAAAAACCTGTAACATCTGTAAACATACTCTTTATGGTGCGGATATGGCGGTATCTCTCTCTTCTCTCCTTGTATTGTTAAATATCGCATTCTTGCAATAAGTTATTTAGTTGTTTGTACTATTATAGACAGGGAATTGTGCTGTTGAGCCATCTTCAAACTCAAACTTCACAGATACCAGCCCCCATTTGTGATTACCCCAATAGGTGATTTTTTTAATTCCGTTTTTAGACACATTCTCCTCTACTTTGATAGTTTTTATCAGCATACCACCCCAATAAAAATCGTCTGAAGAGGACTTCTCTGTGACCTCTCTGGTTTTAGATGTCCCTGAAATAGGATACTTATCTCCAACAGCAGAGTTGTACTTAACAATTATCCCCGGGTCTAGCCCATAAACACTCTCAATACCCTCTTTTGTAGACTTAAACTTAATACCGGTGATTGTTACACTGTTTCCGTTAACAGTAACCCCGGGATAGTTTGAAAGTGCATTTTTTATTGCACTGTTGGTTATTGTTGCTGTACCAGTATAGGTAGAGACACCTCCGCTTAAAGTTGTAACAGAGGCTTGAATGTTGCTTACACCTGCAATTGCTCCCGAAGAGGAGGTTACAGTAGTCCCAACCTGACCCATAGGAGATTGATCGCCGGATATTCCGGTTGGATTATCCTCTTCTTTAATTTTGTCTATTAGATCGCATGAAGAGATAATCAGCGAGAATAGAATAAGTGGTAAAATATAAGCTTTCATGGCAAAGTAATTTAGATTATATGCCAATTTACCTAAAGATGCGCCTGATTATATTGCAAAAGGTAAAACTATTTACAGTTTTACCTTTTGATGATAAATAAAGAGTTTTTATGTTAGTACTTGTAAGGAAGAGTAAAAAAGAAAATCGACCCCTTTCCTTGCTCACTCTCAACCCAAATATCTCCCCCAAGTATTGTAACATAAGCTTTTGCTATTGCAAGCCCCAGCCCCACACCATCATAGTTCTTATTTAGAGTTGCTTCTCCCTGAACAAAGCGATCAAATATTCTGCTTTGAATATCGGAAGAAATGCCAATGCCCTCGTCTTTTACAAAAAATTGAATACTGTAATCCTCCTTTACGGTGTAGCCAAACTCAATAGATCCCTCTTTTGAGTACTTGACAGCATTTTTTACAAGGTTATTAATTATACCATATAGTTTCTCTCTATCTGTTGAGACAAGAGTGTCTTTCTCTTCTGCCGAATTTGTGAAGATGATGTTCAGCCCCTTCTTTTGCGCCTCAGGTTTGAAGAAAGAGTACACATTTTCACAAACATTCTTTAAAGAAACAGTACTTTCACTAACATCTTCCTGCCCCGATTCTAGCTTAGAGATGTTAATAAGGTCGTTTATAAGACTCATCATCCTCTCTCCGCTGTTTTGAATAATTGTAAGATACTCCATTCGTTGTGAGTGTTCTATGTTCACATCTTTTAGAAGTTCAGAGAATCCTATTATTCCGTTCATAGGGGTCCTGATCTCATGACTCATGTTAGCCAGAAATTGAGTTTTCAATTTGTCTGCTCTCTCTGCTCTATCCTTCGCCTCCTTTAGCTCCTCTTTCTGTTTAATATATTTTTCAAACAGAACTGCAATTTGAGAAAATTCTCCCGGAGCTCTTTTCAAGCTTGAAATATCTGCAGTACTCTCATTTTTTAGTATTCTTTCAACAAGAGTGAGCGGCTTCAATACCCAATGCTTTACAGAGTATCTATTAGTGAACCATATGAAAAGCGTAGAAAGTAACAGAATTATAAGCATATAAACAGAGCTCTCTGAGTAGAGTTTAAAAACGGGAGCTTCCCGTTCAAACCAAATATTACCAACCTCTACTCCCTTCCAATCTAAAAATTTATAGTTGTACAGGATAGAGAACATCTCGCTTTTTTCTCTTATCTCTCTCTCATCTCCTAACTTAATCTGAGACCCGGTTGCAGCAGAGAGGGTTCCTATAAAGTCCCCCGTCCAAATTTTGCCAATAAACAGGTATCCTTTGGGTGTGGTTATTTTCCTGTCCCTGTCGAACGTAGGATGGATAGAGGCAGAGGATATCTCTATAACTCCATGGTCTGTATGAATGAAAAAATTGAGAATTTTATTGTTTTTGAGAGAGTCCAGAATCTCTGCAGAGATTACTTTTTGGTTGTTAGTGAGTTTTTCCCAATGTTCAAAAACTATCCGGTAATTTGTATCAAATACAGCCACATAATCGTAACCATAAGAAGATGTAATTGTTGCAATATTTTCTTCAAACCACTCAGGCCTGGCCCCCGATACCATAACCGAAGCAAATTCATCCCAATATGTGTAGTCGAAAGCTATCTGTCTTTGACTACCGCTTTTTAGGCCTATGATAGAGTTTACCTCTCTGCTAAACTGCTCCTCTGCCTCTTTATGAATCATTCTTGCCTGCCTTCTCTGGAGAATGATAAGAGTTGTAAAAAGCAACACAAATACAACGCCTGTATATGTGATCATCATTAATAGTCTTGAATTCAATCCTGCTCGTTTATCCATTTTTTCCTTTTTAGAATCCTATTGCTGCTGTTAAATATCCCTTATTTGCCATAGGGTTGAAGATTGCCGAAAATGTCAAATAACACCCCCTGCGAGACAAAACCGTAAACATCTTTTTGTAAGATGCGCCGCAGTTTACAATACCGTTTCCAGAAGAGTAATAATCTCCTTTCAGTTGTGCACCTATATGAAATTTGAACTCATGACTCTCTTTCAAGTTCAAAAGATATTCACATTCGGCATATATGGTTCCTCTGTTATGAGGCTCTTCAAACAATGAACTCAGCATGAATTGTAAAGTGTTCTTCTCTCCGATAGACCAGTAAATCTGCCCCTCATACATTTGAGATGTATTATAGCCCTCTCTGTATCCCCAATATCTCCAAAGCGAAATGAGAAAGGGACCAATCTCTTTATTTAAATAAAAATCTATCTCATCTTCTCCCTCTCCGCTTATTCTGAATGCACTCCAAGCACCTAGTGTAAATCCTTTCCAAGAGATCTCTGCCCATGGCTGAAACGAAGGAGTATGGCTATAATCTTGACCTCTCCATATATAGGAGCTTACAAGCTCGGCACCGGGAGTAAATACCAGCGAACGAGACTCCCTGTTTTGGGCAATCAAAAAATTGACAAAAAACAGAGAACTAATAGCTAAAATAAGCTTAAAACTACTCTTTAATACCATTTTATGCGAGACAGAGCTTATGGCCCATTTATATGGTAAAGATATTAAAAAAGAGATTATGTGAGAGGGGGCCTAGTTACTTTTATCTTCAAAAACGTTGCCGGTACTCATGTAGATAACTTTTGCATTTACCTCAGACTTTATTCTAAAATAGGCCTCGATGCCTGTACAGTGATTCAGGCCAAGAAAAAGAGGTTTAATTGAGTTGAAGTATGCCGTAATTTTGTCGACACCCTCCTCATCGGCCTCCATAGTGTGAATACCCCCAAAAACTCCTGCCACAGGAAGGGAAAATCTCTCTTTGAGCATATCTGTTATTCTCTGTATCCCTTTATGTGAGCACCCTGTAACTATATATATACCATCCTTTCCACGGTATACAAGGTACTGCTCATCGTTAAAGCAATCATTCATATTACTGTAATGAACCTTATCCTCTACGGCAGATACAACGTAAAGATTATCTGAAAGGGGATAGATGTTTCCCGGATTTGTGAGAAAAAGTCTGTTATTAGGAATAGAGAGATTTTTAGGAATTCCCACAGATTTGCCTTTATGGAATCGGGGTAGAATAGCATCTTTTCCAATATATACGGTTGCAACTCTATTGATGTTTAAAAAGGAGTCCAAACCTCCTGTATGGTCGTAGTGCCCGTGACTAACAACTACATTGTCCACTTTAGAAAGATCAATTCCCAGTTTTTGTGCATTTTTTATACAGAGATCACTTTGGCCGGTGTCGAAAAGTGTTCTACACCCCTCGGTCTCTATATAGAAACTTAATCCATGCTCTGCTGCCACCTCTCTTTTATAGGAGATATTATCTAAGAGAGTTACAATCTTAACCATGATATTGAAGTTTTCGTTGTAGTTAA
>CAYYAM010000034.1:0-18244 GCA_964469965.1 uncultured Muribaculaceae bacterium
TCCAAAGAGGGCCTCTCCGGCAAAGCCATAAACTAAGGTTGAAACGGCTGCTATACCAATTGTCCAGTAGAAGAGAACTTTTATTGCCCTTTTTAGTGAGAGAGGGTCTCTTGCTCCAATGGCTCTTCCGGTAACCGCCTCTCCCGCATAGGCAAATCCGTCTATAAAGTATGAGTAAAGGAGCATAAGCTTCATCATAATAGTGCTTACAGCAAGCAGGTTGTCTCCATATTTTGCAGCAATTGAGGTGAATCCCGAATAGATGAGCAGCAGCGATGTAGATCTTAAAAACAGATTTCCGTTGAGAACGAAGAACTTTTTCATCTCTCTGAGTTTTAGACTTGCCTTTAGGTTTATGTACTTAAAGAGCTTTCTATAATAGGCATACATGAGGGTGATAGAGATAATCAAACCTGTGTACTGAGCTAAAAGAGTTCCCAAAGCAATCCCGGAGATGCCCATTCCAAACCCTATGGCAAACAGTATGCTCAGCAGTAGGTTCATTATGTTTACGGTTACGTCTACAATCATTGGAGAGATTGTATTCTGCATACCAATAAACCAACCTTTAAAAGCAAACAGAGAGAGTGTAGCCGGAGCTGCCCAAATTCGAATATAGAAATATTTTCTGGCGAGTTGCTCGGTTTCGGCACTACAATCTACAATAAGAAACGCGGCCTCCAGATAGATATATTGAATTGCCCATATAACCATAGCAGCAACGAGGGCAGTGCCAACCGCCTGAACCAGAACTCTTACAGCATTGTTGAAGTCTCTTCTCCCATAGGCCTGAGCTGCAAAACCTCCGGTACCTACCCTTAAAAAACCCATATTCCAGTAGAGGAGATCAAAAAGCATTGTTGCAACCGCTATCCCTCCAATACTTGCAGCGTCACCCAATCGTCCCGCTATTGCCACATCTACCATTCCAACAAGCGGAACTGTTACATTTGCCAAGATGCTGGGCCCCGCAAGTTTCAATATTCTCCTGTTCATCTGTATTTCTCCTCCTCTTCAAGCATACTCAAATATGAGTAGTATCTCTCTTCTGTTATTACACCCTCTTCAACCGCCTCTTTTACTGCACATCCGGGCTCATGAGTGTGAGTACAAGGAGCAAACCGGCACCTGTCCAACACTTTTAACATCTCTGGGAGGTAGTGACTAAGCTCCTCCCGCTCCATCTCAATTAAACCGAACCCCTTTATACCGGGAGTATCTATTATAAATCCGCCTGTAGAGAGGGGGTGAATCTCATAAAAGGTGGTTGTATGTTTACCCTGCTTATGATAATCGGATATTTGTGCGGTTTTTAACTTTAATGATGGGTCGAGTGCATTGATTAGCGACGACTTTCCAACACCTGACACCCCCGAAAAAAGAGAGAGCTTCTCTTTGCACTCAGCTTGCAGCTTATCTATATTTATATTCTCTCTCCCCGATGTAATAATTATCTCATAACCTGCACTCTCATGATATATTTCAAAAAAGCGCTCCAACTGCTCTTCATGCTCTTTACCAAGAAGGTCGGCCTTATTGAGCACAATTTTAACAGGCACCTTATATGCCTCACACGTCACCAAAAATCTGTCTATAAACTCCATCTTGGTTTGCGGCAATGCAAGAGTAACTATGAGGAACACCATGTCTAAATTAGAGGCAATTATGTGTGCCTGCCTAGAGAGGTTTGTAGATTTTCTTATAATGTAGTTCTTTCTGGGAAAGATAGATGTGATTACCCCCTTACCGGATTGGTTGCTCTCATACTCAACATAGTCTCCAACGGCAATCGGGTTTGTTGTATCTTTTCCTTTAAGCCGGAGCTTCCCTCTCAACACGCACTCCACCACTCGCCACTCGGGCAAATTGCTTACCAGATAATGACTTCCGGTATGCTTGACTACAACTCCACGCTCTGAATTTTTAATTTCCACGGCCGCGAATATACGAAATTGTAGAAAAAAGGGTTAGCTTTGCCCAAATTTTATTCACTTATATATGTTTACCATTCAAGAGATAGATTCTATTGTAGAGAAGAGTATCTTCTCTCTGGAACTCAAGGGAGAGCCGGAAGAGCTCTATAACCCGATAGAGTACCTTATCTCAATAGGAGGGAAGCGTCTTAGACCTAAGCTTGCTTTGGTCTCATACAATCTGTTCTCAGACAGAATAGAGAGAAACATTATATACCCGGCTATAGGTCTTGAGGTTTTTCATGGATTTACACTAATCCACGACGACATTATGGATAATGCCGACCTTAGGAGAAACAGAACCACGGTTCATAAAAAATGGAATAATAACATAGCCATTTTATCGGGCGATGTTATGTGCATCAAATCGTATCAGTATATCTCTCATGCACCTGCCGATAAACTAAAGCAGGTGATAGATCTCTTTTCTGTAACCGCCGCTCAGGTGTGCGAAGGTCAGCAATACGATATGAATTTTGAAAACATGTCGTTTATTACAATGGACGACTATCTGAACATGATAGGGCTCAAAACCGCTGTGCTTATTGCCGCATCGGCAAAAATCGGAGCAATTATAGCGGGAGCACCCGCAAACATATGCGACGCGCTCTATAATTATGGCTATCAGCTTGGTCTTGCATTTCAGATCAAAGATGACTACTTTGACAGCTTTGGCGACAGCGCAGTCTTTGGAAAAAAAATAGGCGGCGACATACTCTGCGGTAAAAAAACTTGGCTTCTGGTTGAGACAATGAAGAGGGCCGACGGAGCCAAACGAAAAGAGTTGATGGAGATTTTAAAGGAGAGTAGTGACCAACCTTCTGTTAAGATAGAGAGAGTTCTCTCTATTTATAACGAGTATAAGATAAAAGAGGCAGCCGAAGAGGCCATGGATATCTACCACAAAAGGGCGTTGGCTGCAATAGCCGATGCCGGGCTTACTAAAGATCAGAGCGAAAGATTGTGGGAGTTTGCCGATAATTTAATTAACAGAGAAAAATAGATTTATCATGTCGTTTAGTGCAAATTGTAACCACATCTTTGACAGATGTGTAGCGGATTACCATAAGTGTAACAGCGTAGATGCGCAGATAGAAAACCCTTTTGAAGAGAGAACGTTAGATTGGTTTTTGTATGCAAAAAACTGGATTGATACAGTTCAGTGGCATCTGGAAGATATCATAAGAGAACCATCTATAGATCCTGTAGAGGCACTTGCCATTAAAAGAAGAATAGATAAATCGAATCAAGATAGAACCGACCTTGTAGAGCTTATAGACAGCTATTTCATGGAGAGGTACTCGGGTGTTAAGGTTAGTGAAAGAGCAACAATCAACACAGAGACCCCCGCTTGGGCAATAGACAGGCTCTCTATTCTAGCACTTAAAATCTACCATATGAGAGCAGAGGCAACCAGAGAGGAGGCAGAGCCGTCTCACAGAGAGGCATGCCACAATAAGCTCAAGACCCTTCTTACACAAAGGGAAGATCTTTCGAGTGCAATAGACAATCTGCTTGGAGAGATTGAGAGAGGGGAGAAGTATATGAGAGTGTACAAACAGATGAAGATGTATAACGACCCCTCATTAAATCCGGTATTATATGGAGGCAAAAGATAGCGATAGCGACCATATTATAGTTCTCAGATTTTCTGCCCTAGGAGATGTTGCAATTGCAGCACCTCTTTTAAGAGAGGTGGCTCTGAGATATCCGCAAAAGAGATTTACTATGGTTTCGCAGCCAATGATGGAGCCCCTTTTTACGGGGGTACCTAACCTTGGATTTTATCCCGTATACGTTAAGGGATCGCACAAAGGGGTGTCTGGAATGTTTCGTCTTTTTAGGGAGCTAAGAGCGTTAAAACCAACAGCCGTTGCCGACATCCACTCTGTGCTCAGGACCTTCATTCTGGGAGCTCTATTTACTCTGTCGCTTATAAAGGTTGTTAGAATAAGGAAAGGAAGGGCAGAGAAGAGGTTGCTAACCGCAAGAGAGGGTAAGAGGATGGTTAAGTTACCAACCTCTATGAGAAGATATGAGATTGTTCTTGAGAAGATACTCCGAGAGAATATTGGCTTCTCCCAAAATGAGGGAGATTATAAACACCCCTCCCGGACTAATGGCTATATGGTGGGAGTTGCCCCCTTTGCAAGACACAAAGGGAAGGAGTGGCCCATAGAGCGTATGGAGAGGGTGGTTGCGGAGTTGAGCGAAGATGATAGATTCACCATTATTCTGTTTGGAGGGGGAAAGAGAGAGGCGGCCATACTAAAGGGTTGGGAGCAGCGATATTCGGGCGCAACTTCGGTTGCCGGAGAGTTTTCGTTTGAGAGAGAGCTGGAGATTATTGAAGGGTTAAACCTTATGATTTGTATGGACTCGGCAAACATGCACTTTGCCTCATATAAAAATATACCGGTTCTATCTGTTTGGGGAGCTACGCATCCATTTCTGGGATTTTACGGCTGGGGGCAGAGAGAGGATATGGCACTGATGGCAGAGGCAGATTGCCGTCCATGTTCGGTTTTCGGAAACAAAGAGTGCTATAGAGGAGACTACATTTGTATGAACAATTTGCTTCCCGAAGATGTTATTCACAGGGTATACAATTTTTTTGGATTAGAGAGAAGATAAGATGCAAATTGAGATAATGTCGCCTGCCGGAAACTATGAATCACTAGCAGCTGCAATACAAGGCGGAGCAAACTCGGTCTATTTTGGTGTTGGAAACCTCAATATGAGATCGCACTCTGCCAACAACTTTACTCTACAGTCACTTAAAGAGATAGCAAATATTTGCAGAGAGGCAGGTGTAAAATCGTATCTCACACTAAACATAGTGCTTTACGACCAAGATATCGAGCCAATGAGGCAGACAATAGATGCGGCTGCAGAGGCGGGTATATCTGCCGTAATTGCATCGGATATGGCGGCAATACTCTACGCAAGAGAGAGGGGGGTAGAAGTTCATATTTCAACACAATTAAATGTCTCTAATTTTGAGAGTGTTAAATACTATGCGCAGTTTGCCGATGTAATTGTTTTGGCCAGAGAGCTCTCTCTTTTTCAAATAAGAGCTATTTACGACTCAATTATAAGAGAGGGAGTTAACGGCCCCTCGGGCAATCCTGTGAGACTTGAGTTGTTTTGCCATGGCGCGCTCTGTATGGCAGTATCGGGTAAGTGCTATCTAAGTCTGCACGAGTATAACGCCTCTGCCAACAGAGGATCTTGTTATCAGTTATGCCGTCGCGGATATGAAGTTACCGACCTTGAAACCGGAAGCTCCCTTGAGGTAGACAATAAATATATTATGTCTCCCAAAGATCTCTCTACCATAGAGTTTACAGATAAAATTATAGAGGCGGGAATCAGGGTCTTTAAGATTGAGGGCAGAGCAAGAGCACCCGAATATGTAAAATATGTTACACAGGCCTACAGAGAGGCCGCAGATGCGGTGATAAAGAGTGAGTATACCCCCGAACTTAAAGAGAGACTGGTTAAAAAAGTATCATCGGTATTCAACAGAGGTTTTTGGGACGGCTATTATCAAGGAGCAAAACTTGGTGAGTGGAGTGATGTATATGGAAACAAAGCAACAAAAAAGAAGCACTATATAGGAAAAGTGACAAACTTCTTCTCTAACCTCTCGGTTGCCGAGGTTCTCATTGAGACCGGTGAGCTTTGCAAAGGCGATGAAATTCTTATAATTGGGCCTTCAACCGGTGTAATAGAGCATACAGCTAACGAGATAAGGGTAGATCTTATTGAAACAGAGAGGGCTGAAAAAGGGCAATACTGCTCTATCCCAATCTCTCCCGGTATTAAATTACGTCGTTCAGATAAAATTTACCTCTTTAGATAATGGATGCAGTTGCCCCCGATAACAGAATAGTGGAGTTCATCAATGAGCACCACGTTGCAACACTTACCGTTACAGACGGCACAGATATTTGGAGCTGGCATGCATTTTACGTGTATATAAAAGATCAGAATGCTCTTGTAATCACCTCGGATAGCAAGACCAGACATATTCAAATTCACAACAGAGCTCCAAAAGCCAAAATATCGGGAGGTATATCTCTGGAGACAGAGAGCATAGGTCTGATTAGAGGAGTACAGTTTACCGCAACAATGGAGCTTTGCAATAACTCAACCTTAAACAGTTACCGCCTCAGTTACCTGAAGCGGTTTCCATATGCAATACTAAAAGGGGGAGATCTATGGCTTCTCAAGATTGAGGAGCTTAAATTTACAGACAACCGCCTTGGCTTTGGCAAAAAGCTTATATGGCAAAGGCCTCTTTAATCTTCTCTACAGAATCTAACCTCTCCCATCCAAAATACTGAATCCCATCTTTTATGTATGGGTCTCTTCCCATATGGCCGTATGCGGCAGTAACTTCGTAGATTGGGTTCTTAAGACCAAACATATCAATTATGCTTGCAGGTCTAAGATCGAATAGTTGTTGAATCTTATCTGCAATATCTCCGTCGCTCATTGCAGCAGATGGGTTGTTTGGAAAAGAGGTGCCAAAAGTGTTTACAAATACGCTAACCGGCCTTGCCACACCTATAGCATACGCAAGCTGAACAAGAACTTCGTTTGCAACTCCCGCGGCCACCAGGTTTTTTGCAATATAACGAGCGGCGTAGGCAGCAGATCTGTCTACCTTGCTTGGGTCTTTGCCGGAAAACGCCCCTCCGCCGTGAGCCCCCTTACCTCCATAGGTGTCTACAATAATTTTTCGCCCGGTGAGCCCCGTGTCGCCGTGAGGGCCACCGATAACAAACTTTCCTGTAGGGTTTACATGAAGTATATAATCGTCTCTGAACAGATTGGCGGTGCTCTTAGGCAACCTCTCAATCACCCTGGGGATGAGGATGTTTTTAATATCGCTCCTTATACGGGTCTGCATTGAGTGGTCGTCGTCAAACTCATCGTGCTGTGTAGAGATTACTATGGTATGAACCCTTATGGGAGTGTTGTTGCTGCTATACTCAATTGTAAACTGAGACTTGGCATCGGGCCTGAGATAGGGCATAAGCGTGCTCTCTTTTCTAATCTTGGCAAGCTCTATAAGTGCTATGTGAGAGAGAGTAAGCGGCAGAGGCATATACTCCTGAGTGTCTGTGCATGCGTAGCCGAACATCATCCCCTGATCTCCTGCACCCTGCTCCGAGGGCTCTGTTACCTCAACCCCTCTGTTGATGTCGGGAGACTGTTCGTGAATGGCAGATAGAATACCGCAGGAGTTGCCATCGAACATATACTCTGCCTTAGTATAACCAATTCTATTGATTACCCTCCTGGCAACCTGCTGAATGTCGACATACGCCTCCGACTTAACCTCACCTCCAACTACCACTAAACCGGTGCTTACAAATGTTTCGCATGCAACTTTTGAGTTCTTGTCTTGCCTTAGAAATTCATCTAAGATGGCGTCCGAAATCTGGTCGGCAACTTTATCGGGGTGCCCCTCCGATACCGACTCCGATGTAAAAAGATATGACATGTGTTAATGTGTTAAAATAAAAAAACTCTTCACGTAGATTGTGAGAGTCAGACTTTATGCATAAACAAATCCGGAGATATTCAGGCTCGTTTTAGCATTTTTTTATGTGGTTGCAAGCAGTCAAATCTCTCCACAAAATACGGCGGCAAAGGTAGAAAAAAAAACTTATTAACCAAATATTGACAATTTATTTTTTGTTTATAGGATTTATTTAAAAATCAGTATTGTACAAAAAGATTACAATGTTTAAGGAATTGTTAAATAAAGAGAAATAATTATTAGTTTTATAATGTATTTTCTTATTTTTGCGTCAGAATACCTAATAATTTATTTAAAAACTTATGAAACAAATGATTAAGCAATTTGCCCTTGCGGCTTTGAGCTTGTTGGTAACGGCGGGGCTGTTTGCCCAGGTTACAACATCCTCTATGAGTGGTCGTATATCAGAGGCAGACGGTACTCCGGTTATCGGAGCTGCAGTGGTTGCAGTTCATACACCATCGGGATCAAAGTACTACTCAATGACAGACAATGCAGGTAACTACCGTATTCAGAACATGCGTGTAGGCGGCCCGTATACTCTTGAGGTATCTTTCCTGGGTTATGCAACCGTTAAAGCAGAGAACCTGAGCCTCAGACTGGGTGAAAACTTTGTTTATAATGCCGAATTGAGAGAGGAAGCAACTACCTTGAGCGAGGTTGTAATCTCTGCGGGTCTGGTAAATCCTGTACTAAACAGAGATCGTACCGGAGCAGCAATGAACATCAGCTCCAGAGAGATTAACACCCTCCCTTCAATCAGCAGAAGTATAACAGATTTCACCAGAATGACCCCACAGGCAAACGGTAACTCGTTTGCGGGAAGAGACGGTAGGTTTAACACTATTACTGTTGACGGTGCTGCTCTAAACAACAACTTTGGTCTTAGCTCCAACTCTATGCCCGGCGGATCTGCTCAACCTATATCGCTGGACGTTATTGAGCAGGTGTCTGTAAATCTGGCCCCTTACGATGTTAGACTTTCTCAATTTACAGGAGCATCTATCAATGCTGTTACAAAATCGGGTGACAATAACCTTAAAGTAAGTGCTTACTCCTATTTGAGACCAAAATCATTCACAGGAGAAAAAGTAGGCGACCTTATTGTTCCTAAAGCGCGTGAAGCCAGCAACAGAACCTTTGGTGTTACTATCGGCGCCCCTATCATTAAAGATAAACTATTTATCTTCGCAAGCTACGAGTTTGAAGATGAGTCTAGACCTAGCGGAAGCTGGGAGCCTAGCACAAATGGTCAGGCCGATTTGAATAAAAGGATCTCTCGTACCACAGTAGCCGATCTTGAGAGAGCTAAAAATCACCTTCTGTCTACTTACAATTACGATCCGGGTGACTATCAAAATTTTGGTGCTTTCCCATCGGAGAATTACAAAGTATTTGCAAGGGTTGACTGGAATATTGCAAAGAACCACAAGTTCTCTGCCCGTTACAACAGATTACGTAACACCAGCAGATCACTTACAAATGCAACCTCGGGTCCTCCTCCGTCATCGTCAAGATCTCAGTACGGCAGGGTGAGTGAGTATTCAATCTCATTCTCTAACTCTTTCTACACCAGCGAAAACTCAGTAGACGCATTCTCGGCAGAGTTGAACTCAACTTTTGGAAACAGACTTGCCAACAAGCTTTTGGTATCTTATACAGAGGTTACAGACCCTAAGAGAAGCAGTACAAGTGCAGAGTTTCCGTTTGTAGATATCTATAAAGACAACAATCCGTATATGTCTTTTGGTTATGAGCTCTTTACATTCCGTAATAAAGTTCTTAACAACACACTCTCGGTTGTAAACAACCTTTCGGTGAACTTAGATAAGCACACCCTAACGTTGGGTCTTGCTTACGACAATATCTTCGTATACAACTCTTATGTTCGTGAAGGAACAAGCTACTATCGCTTTGCATCGTTGGATGACTTCATCAACAATGCCAAGCCAACCCTGTTTGGTATAACCTACGGTTACGGTGGAAAAGATCCGGGAGCAGTTGAGATGGACTTTGGTCTTGCAAGTGCTTACATACAAGATGAGTGGCAGGTGAATAAAGGTCTTAAGATTACATACGGTTTAAGAGCAGAGCTTCCTATGTACCACAATAAACTTACCAATAACCCGGCAATAGATGCTCTAACTTTCAAAAATGGGTATAAGATAGACATAGACAGCTGGCCAAATACCAAAATGCAGGTTAATCCAAGAGTTGGTTTTAACTGGGACGTAAAAGGAGACAGAAGTCTTCAAGTTAGAGGAGGTTCGGGTATGTTCTCGGGTGTTCTTCCGTTTGTATGGTTCACCAACCAGCCAACCTCTTCGGGTACGGTTCAGAGTCCCGAGATTGGTCTGTTAGGTTCTGCCCTTCCTGCAGACTTTAGATTTAATCCCGATTTTAGAGCTCAAGTGGCAAAATATCCGGGTTTGTTCCCTCAGCAGATCAGCAGTACACTACCTTCAGGTTCGTCTATTGCAGCTGTAGATAAAGACTTTAAGATGCCAAGAATTTGGAGATCTAACCTGGCTGCCGATATTGAACTTCCGGGTAATATGATTTTAACCCTTGAAGCACTTTACTCAAAAGACATTAACGCAGTTGTTCAGAAAAACATGAACCTTCCCGATCCTAACAACGTACTAAGCGGACCGGACAGAAGACCTCGTTGGACAACCAACAGAGTAAACAGCGGATTATCATCTGCAATGGTTCTTACCAATTCAGATAAAGGTTATCAGACACTTCTTACTGCTCAGCTTACCAAAAACTACTCAAACGGTTGGGCCGGTATGATTGCCTACACATACAACATTTCTAAAGATGTATCTGCTAACCCGGGCTCTGCAGCGCTTTCGGCATGGACAAGCAACCTGGATGTTTACGACCTTAACAATCCTCAATTGAGCCATTCAAGCTTTGCAGTTCCTCACAGAGTTGTGGGATCGCTCTCGTACAAAGTTGAGTATCTTAAAAATCTAGCCACCACATTCTCTGTATACTACAGCGGATCGGCACAAGGCAGATCTACATTTGCTTACCCTGAGGATATCAACGGAGACGGTAACAGATCTGACATTATGTACATACCTGCAAGCCAGTACGAACTTACATTTGTAGATGTTCCCGGCAAAATGACTGCAGCAGAGCAGGCAGCAAAATTCCAACAGTTTGTAGACAACGATCCTTACCTTAGCAAGAGAAAAGGACAGTATGCCGAGAGATTCGGTAAGGTTAACCCGTGGAGAAACCGTTTTGATGTTAAAATTCTTCAGGATATCTTCACAAACTTTGGAAGCAGCCGCAGATACACTCTTCAGTTTAGCTTAGATATCGTGAATGCAGGTAACCTTCTCAATAGCGAGTGGGGTAACTTCACCAGAAGCGGTTTGGCGAACTCTTGGGATGTTATTATGCCTCTATCTTACAAAGGTCTTAATGCAGGAGGAGCTCCAACCTTCACCCTCAATGCAACAGATATAGCTAACTTCGACACAAAGAACCAGCAGGTAAGACAACTTACAACAGGTAGTACTTGGGGTATGCTGTTTGGAATAAGACTGATGTTCTAAGCGAGTAGGGTTAAATAATTATTATTAAGAGCTGCCTTTTGGCGGCTCTTTTTTTTATAATCGCATGGGATGTGCTATATTTGAAATAAATATGGCCGGCAAAGAGATGGAGGAGGTGAAGAGCACATGCATAAAAGGCAGAGAGGCAGAGGAGATTGCCATTGCATATCTTACAGGAGAGGGGTTGACTCTTCTTGATAAAAACTGGAGATGGCGAAGGAGAGAGATTGACATTGTAATGAAGAGTGTTCAAAAGGGGAGCAATCTATGCCGACTTCATGTTGTGGAGGTGAGGTCGCTTTACCAACCCTGTTTGAAGTTACCATATGAGACGGTAGATCTTAAAAAGCAGAGGTCCCTCATAAGAGCAGCAGAGGGCTATATCAGGTGCAGAAATATTGGATATGAGACGCAGTTCGATGTTGTCTCTATTGTTTTTGCCACCTCGGGAGAGTACACGGTAGACTATTTTCCTAACGCCTTTACCCCTTTATGGTAGCAAAAGAGGACAAAAAGAGAAACAAAACAAAAACTATTAATATGGCAAAGAACCACTATTGCATAATTATGGCCGGAGGACTAGGAAGCCGCTTTTGGCCTATAAGCAGAAATGCCAAACCAAAACAGTTCCTGGATATTTTAGGAACAGGAAAGACATTTATTCAATCTACCTTTGATAGGTTTGCAAGCATAGTGCCACCGGAGAATATTTTGGTAGTAACATCTTTGCAATACAAAGATTTGGTGCTTGAACAGCTTCCTTATCTCAAACCGGAACACCTTCTGTTGGAGCCCTACAGGCGGAACACAGCACCATGTATGGCTTATGCAACCTACAAACTCTTGAGTGAGAACCCAAATGCAACTGTGGTTGTAGCCCCGTCTGACCACCTCATACTAAATGATGAGGTTTTTGCCGAGACAATAGAAAACGCTCTCGACTATGCTTCGAAAAACGATGTGCTGATTACGCTGGGGATTAAACCAAACAGAGCAGAGACCGCCTACGGTTACATACAGGCCAACAAAAACACTCACGTTAGCATAAATGGGAATGTGGCCTATAATGTAAAGACCTTTACAGAGAAACCGAGTGCAGATCTAGCAGAGGTGTTTGTAAACAGCGGGGAGTTCCTCTGGAATTCGGGTATATTCATCTGGAATCTCAATTCAATTAAGAGAGAGCTAGAGTTACACCAACAGGAGATATCCATTCTATTCGGAGAGGGTGCCCAACACTACTATAAAGAGTCGGAGCAGGAGTTTATTACCCGTGTATATGAAGAGTGCAAGAGTATCTCTATAGACTACGGAATAATGGAGAAGACAGACAAAGCTGTTGTTTATCCGGTGTCGTTCGGGTGGTCTGATATAGGTACATGGGATCAACTCTATATGTATAAAAATAAAGATGAAAATGGTAATTTTGTAAACTTTTCCAGGTGGATGCTTAAAGATGTCAAAGACTCCATCTTTATCTCTGAGGGCGAAAAAAAGGTAATTGTTGCCGCAGGTTTAAAAGAGCTTATGGTGATAAACACAGACGATCTTATACTTATCTGCCCAAGGGATGAGTCGGTGTACAAAGCTCTTTTTGCAGAGCTTCCCCTCAACGGACTTGGCAAATATCAATAAAAAAGATTTTATGAATCAAGAATTAATTAATGTAGATGTAAATTCGGAGATAGGAAAATTAGAGGCAGTTTTACTGCACACACCGGGAGCCGAAGTAGAGAATATGACACCAAGAAATGCCCAAAGGGCGCTCTATAGCGATATTCTCAACCTATCTATTGCACAAAAGGAGTATGAGCAACTCTCGGGTGTTTTAAATAAAGTGTGTAAAACATATCAGGTAAAAGATCTGCTTGTTAAGCTTTTGGATAACCATACAGAGAGAGAGGCCCTTATTGGTAAGATATGTGTCTCTGAAGGGGTAACAGACTATTTTGAGTATTTAATGGATATGGGATCGAAAGCTCTTGCCCAAGTGCTCATAGAGGGGTTACCGGCAAAGATAAACACCCTTACAGCATATCTTAAAGACGACTACTACGCACTGCCTCCACTTTACAATTACTACTTTACAAGAGACGCATCGGTTACCATAGGCAATAAGCTTTTGGTTTGTAAAATGGCCAGTAAAGTGAGAATGAGAGAGTCGCTGATAAATGAGGCCCTATTTAGAAAAAAACGCGTATTCGATTGTGAGGTTCTAAATGCGCACGACTTTCAACCGGGCAATAATGAGGTTTATATGGAGGGGGGAGACATTCTTATGGCCAGAGAGGATATTCTTCTTGTAGGAAACGGCTCAAGAACCAGCAGCCAAGGGATAGATCTTCTTATAAACAGACTATGCAAAACAGGCTGTACAGAGAGAAAGCATGTTATTGTTCAGCAGCTGCCGGAGTCGCCCGAGTCGTTTATACACCTAGATATGGTTTTTACACTGTTAGATACAGATAAAGCGATGGTGTTCGAACCTCTGATACTAAACGAAAACCAGTATCAGACCGTTCATATGATAATTGAGAATGGTAAGGTATCTAAGATAAAATCGGTAAACAATATACCATCGGTTTTAAAGAGACTCGGTATGGAGGTAGAGCCAATTATTTGCGGAGGAAGCGCAGATGAGTGGAATCAAGAGAGAGAGCAGTGGCACAGCGGAGCAAATTTCTTTGCCATCGAACCCGGAAAGGTGATGTCTTACGCAAGAAATGTACACACACTTAACGAGCTTAACAAGCACGGATTTGAGATCGTCACTGCATGGGATGTGATAAAGGGAAAGAAGAGTCTTGATAACTACAAACTTTGTGTGGTTACCATAGATGGATCGGAACTCCCTAGAGGCGGAGGAGGGGCAAGATGCATGACAATGCCTCTAAGAAGAGCTAAAGTAAATTGGAACAATAATTAAAAGCCGCAATATGTCAAGAATATCTCTCCTATTAGCAACCATTATGCTTAGTTCATGGTCGTTTGCCCAAAATTTGCACTTTGCATCCAAGCCCTCCCTTTCGCCTAGCGGAGATGTTATTTACTTCTCTCACGGGGGAGATATCTATAAAGTACCAACAACAGGAGGTCTGGCCCTAAGAGTTATCTCTATGGGCGGGAATGAGGCCAACCCGAAGGTTTCTCCCGATGGAAAATATCTGGCGTTCTCATCTAACATCCAAGGTAACAATAATGTATATGTTGTTCCGGTGGCCGGGGGAGATGTAGTTCAGCTCACATTTCACGACGCCTCAGATGTGCCGGCATCGTGGAGCCGATGCTCTAAGTATTTATACTTTGAATCAAACCGGTTCAATACTATGAGCACTTATAAAGTAGCTTTGGCCGGAGGAACACCGGTGAGACTCTTTCCCCATTACTTTAACACCGTTGCAAACCTGGTACAGAACCCGGTAACCCAAGAGTTCTACTTTAACGAATCCACCGAGAGTTACAGATTTGCTACCAGGAAGGGTTATAGAGGCGATCACAATCCAAATATAAAGAGTTGGGACCCTTTGAAAAAGGAGTACAAAGAGCTCACCTCATTCAGAGGGAGAGACATTTGGCCAATGACAGACAAGAACGGAGAGCTTTACTATGTATCGGAAGAGAAGAACGGAGAGGCAAATATTGTGAGATACAGCGATGGTAAGTATCTTACTCAATTTGAGGAGTCTGTTCAGTATCCTTCAATCAGCTTTGATGGGTCAAAAATTGTATTTGTAAAGGGGTATAAAATATTTGTTCTTGACACAAAGAGCGGTGAGTACACAATGCCAAAGATTGAGATGGCTTTTGGACCCGAACAGTGGACCACCTCTGTTCCCCTCTCACGGCCGGGTGCTCTGGCTGTATCGCCCGATGGCAAAAAGCTGGCCTTCTCATTCAGAGGACTTCTGTTTGTAGCAGACGCCAAAGGTAACTTTATTAAAATAATAGACACCCCTCACACAGAGAGAGTAGATGAGGTAATTTGGAGCAGCGACAATAAAACCATCATATATACAAGAACACATAAGGGGTATACGGGAATATTCTCACAACGTGCCGACCTTCCAACACAGGAGAGACCCCTCTATACACCTCAATCTATGGTAAAATCGCTATCGGCATCGCCAAAGATAGATAGAGTGGCATTTATCGACGGAGGTAAAAAAGTGATGCTTCTAGACCCCGCTCAAGGCACTGTTAAGGAGATTGCTACCCACGAGTTTTGGTCGTTTCAGAATTATGGAATATCATTCTCCTCAAATGGGGCCTATCTGGCATATACTGCTGTAAATTTGTTCGAAAGAGATGTTTTCCTATATGAACTCTCAACAGGGAAAAGGATAAATTTGACCAACTCTGCAAACTTCGAGAATGATCCTCAATTCTCTCCCGACGGTAAGTACCTCTATTTGCTGGCAAACAGAACCACTGCATCCTTCCCGAGAGGAGCATCGGCCCAACTTTACAGGGTGGCACTTCACAGAGTGATGCCTCTCTTTGAGAGCGATGAATATAACAAACTCTTTACTCCTGAAAAAACTTCTGCAGACTCTACGGTGCTTGTAGAGGTAGCCAATATTCAACGCAGGTATGAACCTGTTGTTAGACGGGGAGAGCAGAATATGCCTTATATCTTCTCGGCTGCCGGAAAGAGCTTCCTCTTCTACAACTCTAATCACGAGGGAGATTGGGCGCTGTATGTTCAGGAGATAAAAGATTGGGAGATGAAACCGGCAGTTAAGATGAAGGGAATGGGTTCTGCATTCACATTTGCGAGAGGAGGAAAAGAGCTTTTTGCAATGGATAGAGATGGTGTTTATAAAGTAGATGCAGCTTCTGCAAATGCAGTTAAAGTTGAACTTAAATACAACTTCCAAAAGAGCATTAAGGACGAATTTGAGCAGATGTTTTACGAGGTGTGGAGCACATTGGAGCAGAATTTTTACGACCACAATTTTCATGGCAAAGATTGGAAGGCAAAGAGGGAGTACTACTCACAGTTCCTGCCATTTGTGAGAAGCAGAGACGATCTTAGAGTTCTGATAAACGATATGCTAAACGAACTTAACTCATCGCATATGGGCTTCTCCACTTTTGGCAGAGAGGAGGAGAGCTCTGTAAGGTATGTAACATTTGCTCCCGGGCTTATTTTTGAAGAGGATAACCCCTACAAATTAAACAGAGTTGTAGATGGATCTAAGGCCTCTTTTGTAAATAACCCCCTCAAACCGGGAGACGTTTTGGTATCGGTAAACCGCAAGAGGATAGACAAAGAGAAGAACAGAGAGATTTACTTTAGCTCTGCAGTAGCACCAAAGGAGATGGAGCTGGGCTTTTCAAGAGAGGGAAAAGAGTTTACGGTACGGCTACCATTCGGCTCTACCTCAGATTTGCGCTCTTTACTATATACCGAGTGGGAGGATGCTAACCGCAACTTTACAGAGAGAGAATCGGGAGGAAAGATTGCCTATCTGCATATGAGAGATATGTCATCTGAATCTCTGGACAAGTTTTTAATAGATATGAACACTTACGGAGTTCACAAAGAGGCATTGATATTAGATCTCAGATTCAATAATGGAGGGAACGTGCACAAAGAGGTGATTGACTATCTCAATCAGAAGAGCCACTTTACGTGGAGCCACAGAGACAACCCTCAGGTATCGCACCCCAACGTTACACCATTAGATAAGCCGATAATTGTTTTAGTAAACGAAAGGAGTCTTAGCGACGCCGAGGTTACCTCTAATGGAATAAAGGCGCTCTCTATTGCCAAAATTGTTGGAACAGAGACATACAGGTGGATAATATTTACCTCGGGAGCACGACTAGTAGACGGCTCTACCGTAAGATTACCGGCATGGGGTTGCTATACACTAGATGGCAAGAATCTGGAGTTTGAAGGGGTGGCCCCTGATATCTACGTTAAGAACACACTTCTCGATAGAGTCAACAACAGAGACCCACAGTTAGAGAGAGCAATCAAAGAGCTTTTGCCCGCTCTTAAGAGGTAACTTGAGTAATCAACTTAAAATAGAATTATTAACTTTGCCCCCTAATGTTTGCACCTCATTGTAGTTATGAAAGAGAAAATTGATAGTTTACTTGCAGAAATAGAGCAGCTTAGAGCAGAAAAGGCGAGCGAGATAGAGGAGTTGAGGGTAAAGCTCCTGGGGAAAAAGGGGAGTGTTACTCAGCTTTTCGAAGAGTTTAGATCTGTTCTTCCCGAACAGAAGAGAGAGTTGGGGCAGATTCTTAATAAGCTTAAGGTTGCAGCAACAGAGAAGATAGAGCAGCTTAGAGAGCTTGCAGAGAGTAGCAGCGGCAGCAAATCGGGCGGAGACGACCTCACCATGCCGGGCAATCTGTTTGAAATAGGGGCGAGGCACCCAATCTCTGTTACAAGAGATGAGATTCTCTCAATATTCTCAAAATTTGGTTATGTACTTGCCGAAGGGCCTGAAATAGAAGATGATTGGCATGTATTTGGAGCCCTTAATTTTCCACCTGAACACCCGGCCAGAGATATGCAAGATACATTCTTTATCTCGGGAGGAGAGAATCCCATACTACTAAGAACACATACAAGCTCTGTTCAGGTTAGGGCCATGGAGAAGATGTCGCCTCCAATAAGGATAGTCTGCCCCGGAAGAGTGTTCCGTAACGAGGCAATATCGGCACGCGCCCACTGCATTTTTCATCAGGTAGAGGGGCTCTATATAGATAAAAATGTCTCTTTTGCCCACCTCAAGCAGGCAGTTCTTCTCTTTGCCAGGGAGATGTTTGGTGAAGATGCCAATATAAGACTCAGGCCATCTTATTTCCCATTTACCGAACCTAGTGCAGAGGTAGATGTAAGCTGTAATATTTGCAAAGGGAAGGGGTGTAATATATGTAAGGGTACCGGCTGGTTGGAGATTATGGGCTGTGGAATGGTAGATCCTAATGTTCTGGAAGCAAGTGGGATAGATAGTAAGGTTTACACAGGATTTGCCTTTGGAATGGGTATTGAGAGGATAGCCATGCTCAAATGGCAGGTAAAGGATCTACGTCACTATTTCGAAAATGATATTCGTTTTCTAAAACAGTTCCAAACTGTTCTGTAAATATTTTTTGGAGCTTGTAAAAAAATTATTACTTTTGCA
>CAYYAM010000035.1:0-4448 GCA_964469965.1 uncultured Muribaculaceae bacterium
GAGACTACTGACGGCTCTTCTGCCCCTGATCATTTCCCCCCTTTTTACGATTGTTTTTACCCCCTTTATTACGCTTACCGTTTCTTGGCCTGTCGGAGCCTTTGTCGTCGAATCTAGATATACTCTCCTCTCCAACAGCACTTAAAAATTCGGGCGACTTTCCCTCTTTCCTAGGATTGATGTTGGCCACCTTAACCCCTTTTCTGTTGAGCTTGATTACCTCTCTCACCTTTTCTGCATTAAGAGGGAACATATTGGTCATACTGTTCTGCTCATAGGAGAACCACATTACCCCCTTAAGCGTGTCTGTTTTTACCAAAAAAGCGGGTCCATCTTCGGTTTCCAAAGGTCCTCTTACCTGAGGAATGTTAATATGGGCATCTATGTATGCTGCCGCTTCATAATTTATACAGCACTTGAGTTTGCTGCACTGACCTGCCAACTTCTGGGGATTGAGAGATAGATCCTGAGTTCTTGCTGCCTGAGTTGTGATAGATTGAAAATCGGACATATATCTTGCACAACAGAGCTCCTGACCACAAACGCCTATTCCCCCTATTAACCCCGCCTCCTGCCTGGCTCCAATCTGTTTCATCTCTATCCTAATCCTGAACTCCTCTGCAAAAAGCTTAATTAGTTGTCTAAAATCTACCCTTTCATCTGCAATATAGTAGAAGATTGCCTTAGATCCGTCTCCCTGAAACTCAACATCGCCTATCTTCATATTAAGGTTGAGCGACGATGCTATCTGCCTGGAGCGTATCATTGTTTTGTGTTCTCTTGATATTGCATCTTGCCATCTCTCTATATCAAGTGCTTTAGCTTTGCGGAATATCTTTTTAAACTCGTAACTATTTATATCTATTCCGTTTCTTCTGAGTTGAGGAAGAATCACCGGTCCTGTAAGTGTTACAATCCCCACATCGTGACCGTTTGCCGCCTCTACTACAACTATATCTCCGGGAATAATGGTTTGACCCGAGCTGTTACGGAAAAACAGTTTTCTTGTGTTCTTGAACCTCACTTCAAAGATCTCTCGGGTAATCTCATCGGGGATATCTTTTAGCCAGTCATAAACACTTAACTTGCAACAGCCGGGGTTGAACTCACATTTAAGCTCACCCTCGGTATTACGATAGGTTATGCTTCCACGTGAACAGTCGTATTTTATATCGTTGGTATCCATATTTTCAAATTACAAAGATAGAAAAAAGCGATTACTTAAATCGGCAAATATATATTTGGAATTCACATTCCTGTTTATGTCGGACAGTGCCTTATCAATTGCTTCACTTGCTTTTGAGTAGAAAGTGCCTCTAATTTTGCCGGCCCAGAAATTAATAAACTCCTTTTTAGATGGATGAGTATCTGAAATGGCCTGAGCGCCTGCAGAAACTAACATTGCCTGTCTAAAAAATTCGAGAAGATATTCACAGAAGATTCTCTGATTCTCCCTAGTTGTGGCTGAGATATCTTCCCAAAAAAGAATTATCTTTTTTAAATCCTTAGAAGCGCATCCATTCATAAGCAACATCAGATTTTTGTCATGCTCAGAGCTCTTCTCTCCCCCCTCTATCAGCTTTCTTGCTCTGCTGAGACTCCCACCCGACAATCTGTGCCAGAATGCCGCCTCGTTTGAGTCTAAATCAAACTCACTCATCATCTCCATAATGTGAGACTCTGCATCTATGGGAGGTACTCTCACCAACCGGCATCGGGAGGTGATAGTAAGAATAACCCTCTCGGGAGATTGGCTAACCAAGAAGATGTATGTTCCGGCAGGCGGCTCTTCAATCAGCTTAAGCAGTTTATTTGAGGCCTCTTGATTCATCTTTTCAGGCAGCCAAACAAACATAAACTTATCACCCCCTTCAAAAGAGCGCATACTTAACTTCCTCAGTATTTGCGAGGCCTCGGCAACTCCAATCATTCCCGATTTATTCTCCAACTCAATTGCACTATACCAACCCTCTTCTGTGAGATAGGGATCTTTTATTACAGCGTCTCTCCACTCAGAAATAAAGTGATCGCTTACAGGTTTTTTTTCTGCCACAACACTTTTTGTAGCATTAACAGGAAATGCAAAGTGCATATCGGGATGGATGAGCTTGTTAAATTTGTTGCAAGAGGGGCAACTCCCACAGGAGTCCAAACCACCGTTCTTCTCTTTGCAACACATATACCTGGCTAAAGCAACTGCCAAAGGGAGTGCTCCATAGCCGGGCTCTTCGCAAAACATAATTGCATGCGGAACCTTTCCATCTCTAGCCAGCTTGGATAGCTGCTCTTTCAGCTCTTTTTGACCAACTACCTCAGAAAATAGCATTAATACCCTTTTTATTTAAAAATTAATTATCACCCCAATATAACCATTTCGCAACTCTTGCAATCGAATTTTATCTCAAATCTCCTCCCTCCGTTTACTAGGAACAGGGGTTCGGAGTAGCCAAATCGCCCACCTTGAGCCGGACAGTATCCGAGTTCAAATTTAATACAGTATTTGCATCTCATCAACTCTGCCCTCTTAGGCGCAGCAATCTCAAAGGCATCAGATATTTTTTCGGCACCCAACTGCTTGTACAAATCTTTAGCAAAGCTATTAGATATATTGTATTTATAATCGGCATCAACCCCTTCAAGAGGTCTCCCCAACTTTATAGTACTGCAAACTCTATTATCATCTCTTTTTCCGCACTCTTCATCCAGCAACTCTGCCAGCTCTCTCCTTGCCGAATTAAGCACAGATAGGGGATAGAAGAGAACCTCCTCTCTCTTTTGAGAGCTATAATTACATGAGAATTTATATATTCCCCACCTCTTAGAAAGTTGTCTTCTTATAGTATTCAGAGAGGACTCTATATCATTTGCTACACTATAAATCTCTTTAAATCTTACCATTGCGCTCCTTCCATCTTCTGTCTCAGCCGCAATTGTTGTCACTCCCTCTTTTACTGTGAGAGTTATTGAGGTCTCTATCAATCTTTGAGGCATATTGGTCTCAAGCTCCTTCTCGAACTTGTGATTATAATTTCTAAAGAGAGAGTCTCCCGCTCTAATTTGGGCTCTCTCATTGGTTGCAACCCACTCTCCCTCTTTTGTGCTTGCTCTCATTCCTTTAACAGTTCCGTCTATGCAAACAAACACCAAACCATCTCCGTTCTCTATCTGCACTTTTGAATCTACTTTGAAAAGTAGATTACCAAATTTATCGTTTTTTACCGAAGCTACCTTCCCAACAAACTCCCCTATAGATTTTGCGCTGCTGCCACTACTCCAACTCTCTCTTTTAGAATCTATAAACAATGTTGTGTAACCTCTATTGAATGTGCTCTGTGGATTTGGTGTGAATCCTCCATATAGTTTTCCGTATGAAGATTTTTTAAATCCTCCGTCGCTCTCCATAAATGAATCGGCAACAGCTCTATAAAATCGTACAATATTCTTTATATATGAGATCCCTTTTAACCTGCCCTCTATCTTAAATGATGTTACCCCTGCATTTGCAAGAGCCGGCAGGTGAGCCCACAAATTGAGGTCTTTGAGAGAGAGGATGGGTTTATCTCTAACTATTACCTCCCCCTTTGAATCCTCTATAGTGTATAAAGATCGGCACATTTGAGAGCACTCTCCTCTGTTTCCGCTTCTTCCCGTAACTCTGCTGCTTATGTAGCACTGTCCACTGTACGACACACACAGTGCACCATGGATAAAAGTCTCCAACTCAATGGTTGTTGCAGCTTTGATTTCGGCAATCTCACTTAACGAGAGCTCCCTGGCCAATATGGCCCTCTTAAAGCCAAGACTCTCCATGAGAACTGCCTGTTTAACATCTCTTATGTTTGTCTGAGTTGATGCAAACAACGGAATTTGCGGCAATCCAGCTTTAAGAAGCCCCATATCTTGTATTATGAGAGCATCGCATCCTGCTCTATGTGCCTCATGTGCAAGCTTAACGGCCTGCTCAATTTCATTTTCGTATAGGATTGTATTTATAACGAGGTAAACCTTTGCTCCAAATCTGTGAGCATACTTTACAAGTTGTTCTACCTCATGCATAGAATTTCCGGCCGACTCCCTTGCACCAAAGGAGGGGCCGGCTATATAGAGAGCATCGGCACCGCAATCTATAGCTGCAATGCCGATGTCTCTGTTTTTTGCCGGTGCTAAGATCTCTAACTCTCTTAATTGCACTTTAATTGTGTTTTCACCTTATATTCTGCCATCTGCTTGTATGTAGGATCGTTAAGCAGTTGCTTGTAGTAGCCGCAAGCTTTAGCATTGTTGCCTTTTGCCTCAAATGCAACAGCAAGATTGTACATGATATTATTCTTATCTGTAGCAGCTGGTTCGGCAGCCAGATAGGCCTCCAAAGCATCTATGGCCTCGTCGTACTTTTTAAGCTGCAGACTAGATAAGCCAATAAGTTTACTTCCTGTAGACGAAACATT
>CAYYAM010000035.1:4548-17216 GCA_964469965.1 uncultured Muribaculaceae bacterium
ACCTTTTTAAACCCGGCAATGGCTTCGGGCAGTTTGCCCTCGTTTAGAAGATTGGATGCATTAACCAAAAGAAGTTGAGGAATAAGGTCTTTTACCTCCTCTTCTACACCCTCTACAGCATATTTTTTTGCCGTTTGAGCAGCAATCTTAAGCTGCGATATTGCGTTATCCAACGAGCCCGAAGTTGCAAGCTCTTTTCCAAATCTAAGATGTATTTGAGGAATAATTGCTTTTGCCTCTTTTAGAAGAGCCATTCCGTCTTCTCCGCGATCCTCTTCACTAAGCGACTCAAGCATTGTAAGCGCCTTGTTAAAAGAATCTATAGCTCCTGAGTAGTTATTCTCGCTCAACGCCTTAGCTCCCGAGTTGTAGAGTTCTGTTGCAGTCTGCAGATCCTGTCCCTGTAAATTAGTAAATGCAAAAAGTGAAAGCAAACAAACTGCTAAAAATGTCCTGATTCTTTTCATCTGGTTAGTTTTTATTAATGTACAAATTATAGTTCAGATTTAGGTTAAAGGCAAAAATAAAAAAAATCGGGTTCCTGTGCAAAATTATTAATTACATTTGTACTATCTTAAAAATCAAACCAAGTAGTATTTATGAAAAGATTATTTCTAATTGCAGCTGCGATTATTCTCTCTTTAGGGGCAATCGCGCAGATGCCACCAAAACTCCCGCTCGACCCCAAGGTTAGAACCGGTAGATTAGATAACGGACTTACCTATTTTGTGATGCAGAATGCAGAGCCCAAAGGACAGGCAGAGTTTTACATAGCCCAGAAGGTAGGTTCAATCCTGGAAGAGGAGAACCAGAGAGGGCTTGCTCACTTTCTTGAACATATGGCATTCAACGGTACCAAAAATTTCCCCGAGAATGGGGTAATTTCTTACCTGGAGAAAATTGGGGTTAAGTTTGGCGCCAATCTTAATGCTTATACCGCGGTAGATCAAACTGTTTACAATATTTCTGCTGTTCCGCTCAACAGGCCGGGTATTTTGGACTCCTGCCTGCTAATTCTTCACGACTGGTCTTGTGCCATATCTCTTAACGAAGACGATATTGACAAAGAGAGAGGCGTCATAAGAGAGGAGCTTAGAACCAGAAGTAACGCTCAAATGAGAATGATTGAGAAGCTTCTTCCGGAAATTATGCCGGGCAGCAAATATGCTCACCGCCTACCGGGGGGATTAGTTGAGGTTATCGACAACTTTACATATCAAGAGCTTAGAGACTATTATCACAAATGGTATCGCCCCGATCTTCAAGGGATTATTGTTGTTGGAGACTTCAATGCAGAGGAGGTAGAGAAGAAGATTATCAAACTTTTCGGAGCAATACCAAAACCTGTAAATCCTGCGCCAAGAACCGAATTTGAGGTAGCAGACAATAAAGAGCCGCTAATCTCTGTTGCCAGCGATCCCGAGGGCACAACCATAAGTCTTATGCTTATGTTCAAAAAAGATGTGATGCCAAAAGAGATGAGACCTACAGCAGCATCACTGGCTTATGACTACATGACACGTATGATTACCGGCATGCTTAACTCAAGATTGGCAGAGATATACCAAAAACCTAATGCTCCTTTTACTTTTGCTTCGTCTAGTTACGGAGACTTTATTGTTTCCAACACTAAATCGGCATTCGGAATATCTGCAGGTGCAAGGGAGGGTGAGATAGATAAAGCTGTTAAGGCCCTTGTTATAGAGGCAGAAAAAGTAAGGAGATTCGGCTTTACTCCATCTGAGCTAGAAAGAACCAAAGCTAACTACTCAAGCCGTCTCGAGCAGATCTATAAAGAGAGAGAGAAACAGAGCAACTCATTTTATGTAGATCAGATTCTTAACCACTTCTTAACCGGAGAAGCAATGCCGGGCATAGAGATGGAGTACGCAATAATGAACCAGATTATGCCGGCTCTCTCAATAGACCAAATCAATGCCTTTGCTATGTCTCTACCAACAGAAGAGAATGTAGTTCTGGCAATCATGATGCCGGCAAAAGAGGGGCTGGAGATTCCATCTGTAGATCATCTTAAGGGAGTGCTGGAAGCTGCTCGTCAAGAGAAAGTTGAGGCGTATACCGAAACCGTTTCAAACGAACCACTTATTTCAACTATACCTGCTGCCGGAAAGGTAGTATCTGAGGTTACCGATCCAATGAGTGGATCTGTTGTGTGGAACCTATCCAATGGTGCTACAGTGGTGATTAAGAAGACAGATTTCAAAGAGGATCAGATTCTATTCAACGCAACCAGTAGAGGCGGATTCTCTCTGATAGACCAAAAAGAGATACTAAGTACCAAAGTGATAAATGAGTTGGCTACCTTGGGCGGACTCGGAAATTTCAGTGCTATAGATTTGAGAAAAGTATTAGCCGGCAAGAATGTATCAATGAGGCCGTCTATCTCTATCTCAGGAGAGTCGCTCTCGGGTAACAGTGCTCCTAAAGATATTGAGACATTCCTTCAGTTGGTACACCTCCATTTTACTTCGTTAAGAGCAGATAAAGATGCCTATGAGGCGTTTATAAGCAGAATGAAGACCGAGCTCAAGAATGCAGAGGCAAACCCTATGATGGCCTTCTCAGATACTCTTCAGGCAGTTCTTTATAATAAGAGCCCATATGCACAGAGAGTAACATTGGAGATGTTAGATAAGGTGAATTACGAAAGAACGCTCCAATTGGCACAAGAGAGATTTACAAATGCAGCCGACTTCACATTTGTATTTGTTGGCAATGCCGATCCTGCAACTTTAAAACCACTTGTTGAGACATATATAGGCTCTCTTCAAGGTAGCAAGGGAAGAAAAGAGGATTGGAAAAATGTTGGTATGGTTCCTGTTAAAGGAAAGGTTTCAAAAATCTTCGACAGAGAGATGCAGACTCCAAAAGCCACTGTTTATACCATCTTTACCGGAAAGGTTCCTTATACAGTTGAAAACAGTATTATGGCCAGCATGACCAAGCAGGTTTTCGATATCGTATTCACAAGAACTATTCGTGAAGAGGAGCAAGGAACTTACGGAGTTGGGGTAAATATGAATCTAAGCTACTACCCCGATGACAGCTTCTCATTCCTGTTTGGGTTCGATACAGATGTTGCACTTAAAGAGAGATTGCTTGCAAGAGCGCACAAAGAGATTGCAAATATTATAGAGAAAGGTATTGAGCAGGCCGACTTTAACAAGATTATGGAGTTCATGACAAAAAACTATACTCAGAATCTTAGAGAGAACGGATATTGGCTAAACACAATATCATCTAGATATCTTCTGGGAAAAGACTTCCACACTACTTACGAATCAACACTAAAATCTATTACCCCTGCCAGACTTCAGGCATTTATCAAGAGTGTTCTCTCTCAGGGTAACCAGGTTGAAGTTATTATGAGAGGAGTGGCTAAACAGGCAGAATAGCATGACAGAACCAACGATAATAGAGATTGACAACCTTCTGGTCTCTTCCGAGATATTAACCGTCAAATTTGCGTGCAATCTAGACAAGTGTCATGGAGCGTGCTGTATAATAGGCGACAGCGGGGCTCCTTTAAATGAGCAGGAGTGTCGATATCTGTTAAATGAAAAAAAGAGGATATCTAATTATATAAGAACAGAGGGAAACTGCTCCGTAGAGGAGCAGGGTCCCTTTATAAAGGATAGCGACGGCGATCTTGTAACCCCGCTCATCAATGGAGAGGAGTGTGCATATACGGTCTTTGACAGTAACAACAACTGTTTTTGCGGCATAGAGGTGGCACACAAATCTGGTGACTCCACCTTAAGGAAACCAATATCTTGCTGGTTATACCCCATTAGGGTGTCATATCTTTCGGGGGGAGCCATAGCTCTAAATCTTCACAGATGGCATATATGCATAGACGGATATGTGAAGGGGGAGAGAGAGGGGGTACCCGTTTTCAGATTTTTGAAGGACCCTATTATATTCTCCTTCGGCCGCGAAGTTTATGATAAGTTAGATGAGGCCTACTCTCTGTTAACAAAAGATAGAATTATTTAAATCAGTCTGTTCCCTACATAGAGTGCTATATCGGAAAGCTCTCTTTTATAAATCGAGTCCTCAAGAACCTTTAGGGCATCAATTGCTAAGCCGGAGTGGCGCATAAGCGCATTTTGGGCACAGTTGATGCCCTTTTTCTGTTTTACAAACTCAATAGTTCTATTAACCAATGAGTCTTCATTAAAGTCGGAGTTTTTAATAAAAGACATCATCTCCTCTCTCTCTGCCGTTGAACAGGAGTTCAATGCGCATATAAGAGGAAGCGTAATCTTTTTTTCCCTTATGTCTGTGCCCGCATTTTTACCTGTGTCAAGATCGGGCATGTAGTCAAAGATGTCGTCTCGTATCTGAAATGCAATTCCAAGATGATAGGCATAGTTAACCATGCCCTCTGTAATATCATTGCTTGCGCCTGCCGAATAGGCAGCGCCTCCCACTGCAGCAACAAAGAGACTGGAGGTTTTTCTGGCAATAATATGGAGATAGTCCTCCTCTGTAGTATCCATACTGGAGGCCTTCTGCAGCTGAAATAACTCCCCTTCTGAGAGCTCCTCTACAGCTTTGGTGTAGAACCCCATCAGGTGAGGATCGCTCTCTTTTACAAGTAGAGAGAGGGCTTTCGCAAGCCAGTAATCACCTGTAAGTACAGATGAAGCCGGAGAAAATGCAGATTGAACAGTAGGAGAGCCCCTTCTTCTCTCCGATCTATCTGCAACGTCGTCGTGTAAAAGTGTGGCGGTATGAATCAACTCTGCAACAGCCGCGCAGCTGATAGTGGCACTTTTAACCCCACCGCAAGCTCCGGCTGCCAAGAGACTGAGCAGAGGCCTTAACTGTTTGCCCGAAGTTTGGAAAAGGTAGCCATTTATTGTATTTAAAAGCTCAACCTCGCTTCTGAGAGTCTCTCTGATAAGATTGTTAACCTTGTCAAGGTCGTCTTTTACAACCTCTTTTATCTGTAGTATATCCATTATTAAACCGGCAGGTAATGCTTTGCTTCCAATGTCTCTCTTTTGCTGTTTCTTATCACCTCAACCAGCTCTTCAACACTGTCTACAACAATCAGACTCTCCCTATAGTTTGAATTCATAAAATTTTTAATAACAAAATGGTCTAACAACTCAATCAGCTTGTTATAAAACCCATCTTGATTAAAAAGTATAACCGTGCCGTCGTATCTTCCAAGACGTTTAAGTGTAAATGTTTCAAGAAGCTCTTCTAAGGTGCCCAGACCACCCGGAAAGGCAACAACAGCATCGGTGTTGTCTCTTAGTCTCTCCTTCCTTTCGCTCATTGTGTCTACAATCTCCAAGCTCTTTATATTTGGATGTTGAAGCTCCATCTCTCCCATAAATCCGGGAATAACGCCCTCAACTTGAGAGTCCAACTCCAGCATCCTGTCTATAATAACCCCCATCAGCCCTCGCATACTCCCTCCGCAAACAATGGTAAAACCATGCGAAGAGGCCGCCTCTGCAAACTGTTTGGCGGCCATAGAGTACTTATCTTCAAGAACATTACTCGACGAACAATAGATACAAACCCTCTTGAGCATAAACTCTAAATATTAGAACATTACAGTTACAGAGAGCTGAAAACCCTCAAATTTTGCATCCCTTAGTCTCTGTCCGTTTATTGGGGTAGAGCCGGCAGATTGAAGCTTGCCTAACCCCCAGTTATACTTT
Organism: uncultured Muribaculaceae bacterium; assembly: GCA_964469965.1. Lineage (GTDB taxonomy): Bacteria > Bacteroidota > Bacteroidia > Bacteroidales > UBA932 > Bact-08. The sequence continues at coordinate 10,251 of CAYYAM010000035.1, forward strand.
CCGCTAATTTGAAGCTTCCATATATCAATTCCTGCTCCCAGTCCGTATCCATAATCGAACCGATTGATGTTGTCCCAGTTGGTTCCGGAGAGCATATCTCCTTTGTTTACAGCATATGAGATATACGGGCTTACCATTACGAAGGGCCTGAAAAGAAGAAGATCTAAGCCCAACTGCAGATTAACCGGCAGAGTAAGATAGTCCAGGGTTATTGCGTTTGAGGGAATTGTGTTTGCCTCGGTCTTTTGTCTAACAAAAAGCAATTCGGGTTGAATGCCCAGCCCTATGAAAGGAACCTTCAGTTGATACGCAAGCCCCAAATGGTATCCTGTCTGTTTGCTCCATGTGTCATCTACATTTCCCGAAACATCCTTTAACGAGTTAAAGTTTAACCCCCCTTTTATTCCCAGCTTCCCTTGAGAAAAGGAGAGTGTTGTACTCAGCAGGGAGATAAGTAAGACAAGGGTAATTTTTTTCATGATATTTTACATTAATGAGTTGAGTTTTGCCACAATAGCCGATTTGGTTGTAGAGCCAACAATTTTGTCTTTTAGCTCTCCGCCCTTAAAGAAGAGTAGGGTTGGTATGTTCCTTATTCCATATTTAACAGGAATCTCTTCGCTTGAGTCTACATCACATTTTGCAATCACTGCTTTTCCCTCGTACTCGGCTGCAAGCTCATCTACGATGGGAGCAATCATACGGCATGGTCCACACCATGGTGCCCAGAAGTCTACTACTACAGGTTTGTCGGAATTAATAACTATCTCGTTGAAATTCGAGTCATTTACTGCAATTGCCATTTCAGATATATTTAAAAATTTAAAATTATTTGTTGATTGTGTCTGCTAAATTACTATGTTTTTTTAAAAAACCTATTCAAGAATCACACCTTGCCAATTATGGAGGCGAGTCCCCCTTCGGCAGTCTCTTTGTAGAGATGAGGCAGATCGTGCCCTGTTCTCTTCATGGCCTCCACTACATTATCGAAAGAGACAAGGTGTTTCCCGTCTGAAAGAAGAGCATACATGTTGGCATCTACCGCTCTGGTTGCACCAAATGCATTTCTCTCAATACAAGGTATTTGAACCAGTCCGCATATAGGATCGCAAGTGAGTCCCAAAAAATGTTCAATCCCTATTGAGGCACCATACTCTATTTGTGCTGTAGTCCCTCCAAACAGCTGCACTCCGGCAGCTGCTGCCATGGAGCAGGCAGAGCCGATCTCCCCTTGACACCCAACCTCGGCACCCGAAACAGAAGCGTTTTTCTTTATGAGGTTACCCACCAATCCAGCAGTTGCTAATGCCCTTATTATTCTCTTGTCGCTAAAATCGTAAGATCTCTTGTTAAGATAGAGAACCCCCGGTAAAACTCCCGAAGAGCCGCATGTTGGAGCTGTTACAATAACTCCGCCGGCAGCATTCTCCTCTGCCACTGCAAGCGCAAATGAGAATGTCATCGATCTTCGCTGCATCGACCCCTGATAGCCCTTAGCTTTGATATAAAAAGAGGCAGCTTTTCTGGATAGGTTCAACCCCCCGGGTAATACCCCCTCTGTGTCTAAACCCCTCTCTACCGAATCTTTCATAACACCCCACACCTCTCTTAAATAATCCCAGATATCGCTCTCTTCATGAAGATCTACATACTCCCAAAATGTTCTGCCGGAGTCTTGACACCAATTAAGTATGTCATTCATCTTATTATGAGGATAGATCTCGTTTCTGGTAATCCTCTCACCGGTATCGCTCAAATCACCACCTCCTATGCTGAATGTGGTCCACGAGTCAATTACAGAGCCGGTAGAGTCCAGCGCCTCAAATTTAATTCCATTAGGATGTTGCGGAAGGAATATAGATGGCTCCCAAATAATTCTGCATCTTTCGGCATCTAACACCTCCAAAACAGCCACATCTGTCATGTGACCCTTACCTGTAGAGGCCAAACTTCCATACAATGTAACAACATAAGAAGATGCATGTGGATGCCTCTCCTTAAACATTTTGGCCGCTTTTGACGGAGCCATTGTATGGCTGCTCGACGGCCCTTTTCCAATTTTAAATATCTCTCTTATACTCTCCATAATCATACAACAGAGTCGGCCTCCCAAACAAAGGCCCTTAGCCCCTGATCTTCTGCCTGGCTGTTTGCCTTTTTTAACTCTTCGGTGAGCAAAGGTACTATACTTTCTTCAACTATTGCCAAGGTTGCCATGTTTTTTGATGGCCAGGCGTGAGTTCCATAGTGGGGCTCTCCCTTGTTTGTTCCTCTGCCCTGAACATCGTTCCACTTTGTAAATCCTCTTACAGAGCAGTTGTCCAGAATCTCCATTATAGTATTTGTGTGTGCCTGGTTATATACAATCATTACTGCTTTCATTGTCTGGTTATTTAGTTCAAAAATAAATTAATAAATCGGCAACCTATCTCACCAAGGCTTTACGAGCCATTACTCTTCTCTTTTTCTTAATATCTCTGGCATGTATAGAGCAGTAGATAGTTGGAATAACCACAAGGGTTAGCATGGTTGAGACTGTCAGGCCTCCAATAATGGAGATACCCATTGGTTGCCAGATCTCCGATCCCTCTCCTATACCTATTGCCATTGGTAACATCCCGAGTATAGTTGTTAGTGTTGTCATCAATACCGGGCGTAAACGCGATTTTCCCCCCGAAACCACCGACTTAACAACACTCTTTCCTCTCTCTTTATTTAGATTAATGTAGTCTATGAGTACAATACCGTTTTTAACCACAATTCCTACAAGCATAACAGCCCCTATCAGAGCAATCAAACTTAGAGATGTTCCTGTTATCCATAGTGCCGTAAACACTCCCGTGAATGCAAATGGAAGAGAGAACATTATTATGAAAGGGTCTCTAAGGGATTCAAATTGTGCTGCCATAACTATATAGGTGAGCAGTACAACCAACAACAGAAGTGTTATCATATCGGCAAAAGACTCCTGCTGATCTTCAAATGCCCCGCTCATCTTAACTGCAATGTTCGCCGGGATTGTCAATTTTGCTACCTCTGTATTGATATCTTTGGCTATGTCTCCAAGGGCTCTTTTATAGATTGTACCCGAAACCTTAATAACACGCTCCCTGTCTAAGTGCTCTATAGATGGTGGTGCAAAATCTTCAATGACAGTGCCAACCTCACTTAAACGTACTGCCTTACCTTGGTTATTATAAATTAGAATAGACTTAATATCTTCTATATTAGATCTGTAATCAAGCGAATTTCTAACAACAATATCGTACTCCTCACCATCTTCTCTAAAATGGGTTGTGATTATACCGTTAATCCTGTTCCTTACAACTGTAGCAGCTCCGGTTAACGTAATGCCGTTCATTGCAAGTTTTGCCCTGTCGAACTGCACCTTAAGCTGAGGCATATAATCTTCTCTGCTTATTTTTATATCTGTAAGCCCTTGGGTGCTCTTCATTATTGCCTCTATCTCTCTTGCAACCCTCTCTGCATCTTCCATGTTGTATCCAAGTACATCCATCTCAATATCGGCAGAGCCGCTACCCATTCCTCCGCCTTCTCCTCCCGGAATTACCTCATATCTGTATATCTCCGGTATTTCAGCCAAGTCTTGCCTCATAAGATCGCCTATTTCAAAAATATCTCTGGTTCTATCTTTTGGGTCTTTCATCCTTGCAATATATGAGATAATATGGGTACCCGATCTTCCCAAGGACATAAATAAATTAGATCCGTCGGACTGACCCATAGCGGTTTGGAGTACCTCTATTTCGGGGTACTTCTCTCTCCAAATCCCAAATATGTATTCATTGAGCTTTCTTGCCTGTTCAACTCTGGATCCAACCGGCAGCTCTACGGTTACTGTAATTTGAGAGTTATCTGCCTTTGGAAAAAAGTCGGTTCCAACTTTAGTGAGAAGAAGTATACTTGATACAAAGAGTGTAAGCGCAGAGATTAAAACAACGGTTCTATGCGCAAGGGCCCACGATAAAAGTTTTTCATAAGCGCTGTCGAGAGCATCAAGTGCCTTTTGAATAGGCGAGTAGAAGAACATAAAGGCCTTACTCCTTTTTGGATCTTTCCTAAGAATTCTGGAGCTTAACATAGGAGTGAGGGTAAGTGCGGCAATTGTAGATACAGTAATAATAATAGTAACTATCCATCCCAGCTGTTTGAACATCACTCCGGCAAGACCAGACACCATTGTCAAGGGGAAGAATACAGCCACAATAGTAAGTGTGGAGGCAACTACTGCAACTGCAACCTCATTTGTAGCGTAAATCGCAGCATCTTTTGGTTTGCTTCCTCTCTCTATATGTGTTGTGATATTCTCCAGAACCACAATGGCATCGTCTACCACCATACCTATGGCTATAGAGAGTGAACTGAGAGATATAATGTTGAGCGTGTTGCCCGTTATCATAAGATAGATAAACGCAGCAATCAGCGATACAGGTATTGTTAAAATGATTATAAATGTTGCTCTCCATCTACCTAAAAAGAAGAGTACCACAATCATTACAAAGAGTCCGGCCAGAAGTACTGTTTCTGAGAGGGAGCCGATACTACTCTTTATAAAGTCAGATGTGTCAAGGATCATTGCAAGCTCGATATCTGCAGGAAGGGATGCTTTAATATTTGGAAGCTCTTTGTTTATTCTATCGGCAATCTCCACTACATTTGAGCCGGATTGCTTCTGAACAACAATAGTTGCAGATCTCTCTCCATTAGTAAACACCTCTGTAGATCTCTCTTTAAGAGTATCTTTAACAACAGCAACATCTTTAAGGTAGATGTTTCTGCCCATAAAACTTCCAACTATTATCTCCTTAATCTCGTCGCTGCTTTTGAACTCGCCATCTACCCTAACCGAGAAGGTTTCCGATCCAATATCTATATTACCTCCGGGGATATTTCTGTTCTCCATTGCAATAAGAGAGGATATCTGCTCAATGGTAAGTTTGTAGGCCTCCATTTTCTTAGGATCGGTATGAACCTGTATCTCTCTTTGAGGGGCTCCCGAAATAGAGACCGAGGCCACTCCGTTGATTCTGTTTATTGGATTGGCAACCCTCTCTTCCAGTATTTTGTAGAGCCCTTGTGCGTTTTGAGTAGTTCTTGCCGAGATAAATACTACCGGCATCATAGATGAATTGAACTTCAATACTACAGGATTCTCTGCTTCGTCGGGGAGGAAATTCCGCTGCATATCCAACACTGTTCTAATATCGTTGGCTGCCTCGTCCATATCTGTTCCCCACTCAAACTCTACGGTAATAAGTGAGATATTGTCTTTTGATGTTGAGGTAATTCTCTTGAGATCCGATACCGTACTGAGTGATGTCTCCAGTCGTTTGGTAATATTTTGCTCTATGTCGTAGGCACTTGCCCCCGAATAGGTTGTCATTACAGTTACTGCATTCAGCTCTATCTCGGGGTAGAGATCTACCGATAGTCTTGAAAATGAAAAGAGACCCATCACAATCAAGCCCACAAAGATCAGTGCCGTAGTAACCGGTTTTTTAACCGCTGATTCGTATATCTTCATATAATTATTTACTATTTAATTGTTAAGTCCAAATCCGACTCCATAACCTTAACCTTTGATTTGTCAATTAATTGGCTCTGTCCTGCAATCACCACCTCTGTACCCGGCTCTATCCCGTCAATCACTTCGTAAATTGAGTCCACTCTTTTACCAAGGTTGATTTTTGTATAGGATACCACACCATTCTCATGAACGTATACATACTTATCATTTGTACCCGCCTGTTTTATAACTGCTCTATCTGGAACAACAACCCTCTCCTTGGATCCAAAGTCTACCTTTGCCCTTGCAAACATACCCGGTCTGATTACCATTCCAGGATTGTCTATTCTAACCTCTGCCTGGAAAGTTCGTGTGCTTGCATCAATTGTTGGGTGTACAAGCATAACCCTGCCCGGAAACTTTTTCCCCTGATAAATATCTAAGGTTATCTCTACCGGGGTACCAACTTTAACTTGAGGGAAAAACTCTTCGGAGATATTGATTAGTATCTTCACCGGCTGCATCTGCATAACAACCAGAATTGGCTGACCGGTAGCAAGATCGCCATTGTCAAAATTTTTCTGTGTTATTACTCCGTCTATTGGAGAGAGGAGCTTGGTATTTCTATCGAGGTTTGCTATACTCTCCTCTGCAACCTTTACTTGGGTTTTCATCTGATCGTATTGCTGTGCAGAGACTCCCCCTGCTTTATAAAGGGCTTCAATTCTGGATAGATCCAATTTGAGATTCTCTAGCTGTATTCTCGCCTGAGTATAGTTTACACTCTCCATCTGAACCAGAAGGTCTCCTCTCTTTACCCGGCTTCCAACCTCTACATAAATCTTCTCTATTCTCTGTGCTGCTGCACTGGAGATGTAGTTTTTAACCATCGGCTCAATATTACCGGTAAACTCAATAACCTGGTCTACCATTGCCTTCTCGACAACTGCTATTTTAACGGGAAACTCTTTGCCTGATTCCGACTTTATCTCTTGTTGTTCTCCACAAGAGTTTAAAATAAACATTGCAAGTGTCAGTGCTGTTGCAAAAATAATTTTTTTCATACCGGAGTGTTAGTTGTTATATGTTTTATTATCTGTTTTGATTGATTCATTCCCAAGAACTTTGTCGTATTCGTTCCTGGCTTTTATAAAGTCGTATATAGTTTGGTTCAGGGTCAGTTGAGCCCTGGTGAGGGCCACTTCGGTATCGTTTAGTTCAAGGAGTGTCCCCGATCCTGTATTGTAACGTACTTTCGCTATTTCGTAACCTTTCCTTGCCTGTTTTACAGCTTCGGTGTCTGACTCTAACTGAACTCTTGCTCTTTTCATCTCGTTCACAGAGTTTCTTAGTGCAATACTCAAATTGCTTTTAACCAGCTCTCTCTGCATATTTAGTTGGTTAATCCCAACACGTGTCTGCTTCTCTTTTAAATTCAG
>CAYYAM010000036.1:0-10617 GCA_964469965.1 uncultured Muribaculaceae bacterium
CGCGAATAAAAAAAACCCGTTTACATTAAACGGGTTTTGTCGCTATCGTTCGCTTTGTTCGCTATCGTTCGCTATCGTTCGCTTTGTTCGCTATCGTTCGATTCGTTCGCTTCTTCATCGCTGCCGCGGCGCCGGCATATTATCCGCCAAAGTCGTGCATATTATCCGCCAAAGTCGTCGAAGGCAATGTTCTCTTGTGGTACGCCAAGGTTGTCAAGCATGTTGGTCACTGCGCTGTTCATCATTGGCGGGCCGCATAGGTAGTACTCAATGTCTTCCGGTGATTCGTGTTTGCCAAGGTAGTTGTCTTGGAGCACTTGGTGAATGAAGCCGGTGTACCCCGTCCAGTTGTCTTCTGGTTTTGGTTCGCTGAGCGCAAGGTTGAAGGTGAAGTTTGGAAACTCCTTCTCTATTGCGCGGAACTCCTCTTCGTAGAACACCTCTCTTAGTGAGCGGGCTCCATACCAGAATGAGACTTTGCGGGTGGTTCTCTCTGTGTGGAAGAGGTGGAAGATGTGTGATCTCATTGGTGCCATACCTGCTCCTCCTCCAACAAAAACAATCTCGTTCTCTGTCTCTTTTATGAAGAACTCTCCGTATGGGCCTGAGATGGTTACCTTGTCGCCTGGTTTGCGTGAGAAGATGTATGATGAGCACACTCCCGGATTTACAGGCATGAAGGTGCCTTTGCTTCTGTCCCATGGTGGGGTGGCAATACGTATGTTGAGCATTATTATGTTGCCCTCTGCAGGGTGGTTGGCCATTGAGTAGGCCCTAAAGGTGTGTTCGGTATTCTTCATCTTTAACCCCCAGATGTTCAGTTTATCCCAATCTTCGTGATACTCGGGTTGTACATCTATATCTTTTGAAAAGTCTACTTCGCAAGGGGGAATATCTATCTGGATATATCCGCCCGATTTAAAGTGAAGATGCTCTCCTTGAGGGAGTTTAACAACAAACTCTTTGATAAAGGTGGCTACGTTATTGTTGCTTACAACTTCGCACTCCCACTTCTTGATTCCCATAACCTCTTCGGGAACTTCAATTTTGATATCCTCTTTTACCTTAACCTGGCATCCGAGTCTCCATTGGGTCTGCTGCTGTTTGCGGGTAAAGAAGCCCACTTCGGTTGGGAGAATCTCCCCTCCGCCCGAGGTAACTCTACATTTACACATTCCGCATGTTCCGCCTCCGCCGCAGGCAGATGGTAGAAAGATTTTGTTATTAGAGAGTGTAGATAGTACGCTCTCTCCCGGAGAAACTTCAAGTTCGGTCTCTCCGTTGATTGTAAGTTTTACCTTCCCCGATGGGGTAAGCTTTGCCTTTGCATATAGGAGCAGAGCCACCAAAAGGAGGAGTACAATAAGGAACGCTATTATTGAAACTACTGTTATTACTGTTAAATTCATGATTATAATCCCTCCTAGAGTTTAATTCCCATAAAGCTCATAAAGGCAATTCCCATGAGCCCTACAACAATGAATGTGATACCAAGGCCGCGCAGTGGAGCCGGAACATTTGAGTACGAGAGCTTCTCGCGAATAGCGGCAAGCGCTACAATTGCCAGAAACCATCCGAGCCCCGATCCAAGACCAAAGACAGTTGCCTGGGCAAGTGTCTCGTATCCTCTCTCCTGCATAAAGAGCGATCCTCCTAGAATTGCACAGTTAACTGCAATGAGTGGGAGGAAGATTCCCAGAGAGGAGTAGAGTGCCGGTGCAAATTTTTCCACCACCATCTCTACAAGCTGAACCATAGATGCAATCACGGCAATGAATATGATAAAGCTTAGGAAGCTGAGGTCTAGATTGGCATATTGGGGGTTGATCCATGCGAGCGACCCTGCCGACAACACATATTTGTTTAGAAGGAAGTTTACAGGGAGGGTAACTCCCAGTACGAAGATTACGGCTATTCCCAGCCCTACCGCTGTTTTTACGTTCTTAGAGACTGCAAGGTATGAACACATTCCCAGGAAATATGCAAATACCATATTGTCTATGAATATAGACTTTACGAAAATATTGATTAACTCTTGCATAGCTGTTGTGTGTTATTTTTTCTCTATTAGTTCTTTGTTGATGCTTCTCTGTACCCAAATGAAAAGGCCTACAAGTATAAGGGCCATTGGAGGGAGAATGAAGAGCCCGTTGTTTTCGTAAAAACCGCCGTTCTTTATGTAGAAAGATGCCGGAATAATCTGTACTCCAAACAGAGTGCCCGATCCAAAGAGCTCTCTAAAGAAGGCAACCACTACCAGCACAATGCCATAGCCAAGCCCGTTGGAGAGGCCGTCTATAAGAGATGGTATAGGTTTATTTCCTAGTGCAAATGCCTCAATCCTTCCCATAATTATACAGTTGGTAATGATAAGCCCTACAAATACAGAGAGCTGCTTGCTCACCTCGTATGCAAATGCTTTTAGCAGCTGGTCTACAAGTATAACCAGCATGGCAACCACCACCAGTTGAACTATGATTCTTATTCTGTTTGGGATTGTATTTCTGATTAGAGATACTATAAATCCCGAAAAGCCGGTTACTATGGTTACCGATAGGGCCATAACCAGCGCCGGCTCCAGTTTAACTGTTACCGCAAGAGCCGAGCATATTCCTAGTACCAGTACGGTAACGGGGTTGTTTCGGAATAGTGGCTCAACAAATATCTTTTTGTAATTACTCATCACTTTTACATTTTAATCATTGTTGAATCTGTGGCTGCCTTCAAACTATCTGTTGCTGCATCCATTCTCTCTGTGGCTGCCTCCAATCTCTCTTTTGCAGCTTTAAGGTTATCTGAGAAGAATTCCAGATACTCTTCTATGTTGCGCCAAAGCATCTCTTCTACAGCTTTAGAGGTGATGGTTCCTCCCGATATTGCATCTACCTGATGCTTGTTATCCTGTGAGGCGCCACCCTTTACCACCTGTACCGATACATACTCGCCATTGGTGTTAAAGATCTGTTTATCTTGGAACTGGGCACAGAAGGCAGGGGTTGTGATCTCTGCTCCTAAGCCGGGAGTTTCGCTCTTGTGGTCGAATGTGGCTCCGTAGATGGTGTTGAAATCACCTTTGAGGGAGATGTATCCCCAAACCGGGCCCCAGAGTCCGGTTCCTCTAAGAGGAATAATATAGAATCTCTCTCCGTTATCTTGATTGCAGATGTAGAGTACCAGGTTTTTATCTCCTGCGGTGATAGATGAGTCTGTGATATAGCGCGCGTACTCCTGCTCTATGTAGCTGTCTTTATCTTTTACGGTTGAAGCATCTTTGCCAAGGTGTACAGAGCGCAGAATCATCTGTTTTCTCTCAATCTCTACGTTTCTCTGCTGCCTCTCTTTTAACAGAGAAGAGGCGAAGGCCAACACAACAGCCACTACAACCACCATAATGGTTGCATATATTACTGTATATAAATTTTTATTTGTATCCATCGTTTTCCTCCCTGATTATTTTTTAACTGCCCTTTTTAGTCGTTTTTTGACACTTCTCTGAACAACTACATGGTCTATTAGTGGTGCAAAGGTGTTAAGAAGAAGTATCGAGAGCATCATCCCCTCGGGATATCCCGGATTAAATACTCTGATTACTACTGCTATGAGCCCAATGAGGAAGCCGTAAATCCATTTTCCCCTCTCTGTTTGAGAGCCGGTAACAGGGTCGGTTGCCATAAACACCGCTCCAAAAGCAAATCCTCCCATTACAAGGTGATACCATGCAGGTATTGCAAGGTAAGATTCGGGAGAGGGTGCTACTGCGTTTAGCAGAAGACCGGTTAACAGACCCCCTGCAAAAACAGAGACCATAATTTTCCAGCTGGCTATGCCGGTATATATAAGAAGTGCTGCTCCAAGAAGTATTGCAAGGGTAGATGTCTCACCCACCGAACCGGGGATAAGTCCAAGAAACATATCCTGGAAAGATGGGAGCTCCAAACCTGCTTGTGCGTTGGCCAGAGGCGTTGCTCCCGAGAATCCGTCTACTATACCCTCTCCTTTAGAGAGTCCCGATATCCAAACTTTGTCTCCCGACATAAATGAAGGATAGGCAAAGAAGGCAAAGGCCCTTGCTAAGAGTGCGGGGTTCCAGATGTTCATCCCTGTTCCTCCAAAAACCTCTTTTCCTACTATTACTGCAAATACTACAGAGAGTGCCAGCATCCAAAGTGGGAGGTCTACGGGCATAATCAGAGGGATGAGCATACCTGTTACAAGGTAGCCCTCATTAACTTCATGCCCTCTTATTTGAGCCGAGGCAAACTCTATTCCTAAACCAACTCCGTAGGAGACAATCACCATAGGTAACACCTTGATTGCTCCGTGAAGGATTATTTGCCAAAAGTCCATTTGGGCTCCGGTTGCCAACGAGTGTTGGTACCCGGTGTTCCACATTCCAAAAAGGAGGGCAGGCATTAGAGCTACAATCACCATGGTCATGGTTCTTTTAAGGTCTATGCTGTCTCTTATGTGCGATCCTTTATGTGTAACTGTATTGGGAACAAACAGAAAGGTCTCGAACGCATCGAATGTCGAGTGCAGGAAGCTCAGCTTTCCGCCTTTACTGAATGTGGGTTTTATATTATCTACTAATTTTCTGATTGCTTTCATCTCTATCTCTTATTACGACATTTCTTTAATCATAAGGTCTATTCCTTTGGAAATAATCTCCTGAACCTCTGTTTTTGAAGGACAAATAAACTCGCATAGAGCAAGATCCTCTTCTATAACTTCGTAGATTCCCAACTGCTCCATCTTGTCTATATCTTCTGCCATGATGGCCTTCATAAGATACATAGGAAATATATCCATAGGGGTAACCTTCTCGTATGCTCCCGTAACAACCAAGGCCCTCTCGCCTCCGTTGAGATTTGTGTCGAGTGCATATTTTTTCTTTGGGAAAAGCCATGAGAAGTAGGAGTGCGATGTGCTGAACTTTTTTAACCTGAATGGTTTGATCCAGCCAAACATTTCGTAGTAGCTCCCTTCGCTGAGCAGGGTAATCTGGTTATGGAAGAATCCTAGGAAACCATCTCTCCCTACACTCTCTCCGGTTAAAGCATTGCCGCTTATATATCTGATCTCCAAACTTTCTTCGTGTTTATTTTCGGGCTTTTTATCGGCATACTCTTTAATCTCTGTAAACCTCATACCCGGAACAGTCTCTATATAGCTCGGTTTCTTTGCCCTTGGGCCTGTAACGGCTACAACCCTCCTTACATCGTAAATACCCTTTGTAAACAGCTTGCCTACAGCTGCTACAGAGTACATATCCATTGTCCAAATAACTTCACCTTTGTTAATGGGACTTATATGGTGAATCTGTACCCCTACATTACCCGAAGGGTGCGCTCCGTCGAATGTATGAATGATTACCTTTTCCAGTCTGTGAAAAGGGCTGCTGGCGTAGTTAGAGGCGTGCAGCGATATATGAACTCCACCCTGAGTAAACCTGGAGAGCACCTCTACACCCGCCTGTATGTTCTCAATCTCTCCCCTTAGGGCAAAGTCTAAATCCGGTGCCAGGGGCGATGAGTCGAATCCCGAGATAAAAATTGCTTTGGGCTCCTCCTCACTGTTGGGGATGATTCCGTACGGCCTCTGTTTAAAGGCTGCCCATAGACCGCTCTCCTTAAGGATGGAAATTAGTTCATCCTTTTGGGCTGTGCGAAGATTGGGTACGGTTATTTGCAGATGCTCATTGTCTCCGTTTGCCTCAATCCTCACTTCGAGCAGTTTTCTCTTCTCTCCTCTTACTATCTCGGTAACTCTACCGCTAACAGGGGAGCAGAGCTTAATGTCGGGCCGCTTTTTATCTGCCAATACCGGAGTTCCGGCTTTTACCTCTTCGCCCTCTTTTATCAAAAGCTTGGGATTGAACGCTTTGAAATCTGTTGGCTTTACAGCAACAACACCCGGCGAAATTGTTTTGGTGATCTGGTTTTTAGCATCTCCCTTAAGAGGGATGTTTAAACCTCTGCGTAATCGAATGTGGTTTGACATTATATTTGAAAATTTTGCGGCAAAGATACACATTATTTGTAATTTTGCACTTTATGGAGAGAGAAAATTCTACTTTAACAGAGGGGTTAAATGCTGCTCAAAAACAGGCAGTTGAAGAGTTTAACGGGCCCTCGCTTATAATAGCAGGGGCCGGTTCGGGAAAGACTAAGGTTTTAACCTGCAGGATAGCTAACATATTGAGCCACGGCCATAAAGCCGGATCGGTATTGGCTCTTACATTCACCAACAAGGCGTCGAGAGAGATGAAGGAGAGGATTGCCTCTCTTGTGGGGATAAATATGGCAAAGTACCTTTGGATGGGCACTTTCCACTCGGTATTCATAAGGTTTCTAAGAGAAGATGCCAATCTGCTGGGTTTCCCGTCGTCATTCACAATTTACGACACCTCCGACTCCAGGAGCGCCATTAGAAACTGTATAAAAGATCTTAACCTAGACGAGAAGATGTACAAGCCGGCAGAGGTGCTCTCAAGAATCTCAATGGCTAAAAACAATCTGGTTACGGCGTCGGCCTACCTCAACAACCCCACCTTGGTGCAGAACGATGCAATGGTTCGCAAACCAAGAATAGGGGAGGTGTATGCTATGTACGAAAAGAGGTGCAAGATGGCAGGGGCGATGGATTTCGACGACATTCTGCTTTATACAAATATTTTGCTTAGAGACTTTCCTCAAGTGCTGGAGAAGCTGAGGCAGAGATTCTCCTATATATTGGTAGATGAGTATCAAGATACAAACTACTCTCAGTACCTTATTGTAAAGAAGCTCTCCTCTGAGCACAGAAATCTCTGTGTGGTGGGAGACGATGCCCAGAGCATTTATGCCTTCAGAGGTGCCAGGATAGAGAACATTCTCAACTTTAAAAAAGATTACCCCGAGGCAAAGGAGTTTAGATTGGAGCAGAACTACCGCTCTACTCAAACCATAGTAAACGCAGCAAATTCGCTAATATCCAGAAATGAAAATCAACTTAAAAAACAGTGTTTCTCAGCATCGTGTGTGGGCGATAAGATAGATGTTGTAAAGGCATATACAGATCAGGAAGAGGCGTTTATGCTCGCCTCCTCTATTCTCTCAAAGATCTACTCTCAAAAGTGCGCCTACAGTGAGTTTGCGGTACTCTACAGAACTAATGCTCAGTCGAGGGCTGTGGAGGAGGCGCTCAGGAAGAGATCTATACCTTATAAAATATATGGAGGCCACTCTTTTTACGATAGGGCCGAGGTTAAAGATATGATGGCCTATTTGCGTCTGTTGGTGAATCCAAAAGACGATGAGGCGTTTAAGAGGGTTGTAAATGTTCCTGCAAGAGGGATAGGGGAGACAACAATCTCACATCTCTCAGCCGCTGCCGCAGCCGGAGGGGTGTCACTGTGGGAGGCGTTTAATACGGGAGATGTTCAATCTTTTGGTATTAAGAGTGGTGCAATGGCAAAACTGGGCGATTTCTGCCTCACTATGAGGGAGGTGGCTGCCGGTGTTGAGCAGAGGAGCGCTTACGATATTGCAATGGAGATATTTATAAGGAGTGGGTACGCAACTCTTTTAAAGAGCGATAGCTCTCTTGAGGGGCAGGCCCGGGCAGAGAACGTAGAGGAGCTCTTTAACTCTATAAAGGCCTATGTAGAGGAGCGCGAGGCCGAGTATGAGTCAATGGAGGGTGAGGTGGATACTCCTGAGAATGTTGCGCCTCTCACCGATTATCTGGAGACAATCTCTCTGATGAGTGCAATTGACGAGAATAAAAAAGAGGAAGACAACAACAAGGTGAGTCTTATGACGGTCCATTCGGCTAAGGGGTTGGAGTTCTCACATGTATATATTATAGGTGCAGAGGAGAATCTTTTCCCCTCTGTAAACAGCAGCAGTAACGAGAACGAGATAGAGGAGGAGAGACGTTTGATGTATGTTGCCATTACGCGGGCTAAAAAGAGCGTTACCATTTCGCATGCTCAAACAAGGTTCAGGTGGGGAAGCCATGTGAGCTACCCTCCTAGCAGGTTTATAAGGGAGATTGACTCCAGATATATAAACTCTCCCGAGAGTGAAGCTCCTGCAAAGATTACCCCTCAAGTATTATCTAAGCCAAGTGTGGCGGCAAGGCCGCCCGATCCCAATTTTACTGCAGACCCTGTATCTAAGCTTAAGGAGGGTTTAAGGGTAGAGCACGATAGGTTTGGATTTGGTAAAATATTGTCTATTGAGGGAGATTTGCTTAATTTAAAGGCGATTGTAGATTTTGAGGTGGGGGGAAGAAAGATTCTTTTAATGAAATTCGCAAAATTAAGAGTAGTGGAATAATTTGTGGCATGGGATTTGTAACTTAAATAAGTGAAGTTTTTCATAGTTTAAGTTTAGGTTAAGTAATGAGGTTTTATCTCTAGGAGGTAAAGCCTCATGAAATTTTAGGGGGTACCCAACTTAGAAAAAACTTTGGCACGGGATTTGTATTTTTTATAAGTGAAGTTTTTCATAGTTTAAGTTTAGGTTAAGTAATGAGGTTTTATCTTATACAGATAAAACCTCATCACATTTTTACACAAACAAGAACTACTTTAATTAACTCAACTTATATTTTACCAATGAAATCAGAGATATTGAATATCTCTGAACCCTCTTGATTGAAATATCTTACGGGTGCAAACTGCTCAAGTGATTTGCCAATCACTTTTAAATCGCCCTCAATAACTATTATGCATTGATATGGCTTTATGTATCTCTGTGCTGCCTCTCTAACCTGTTGGGCAGTTATGGAGTATATTTTTAATGGATAAGATTCAAAGTAGTTGTCGGGGAGATTGTATCTCTCTTTTACCATTCCAAAGCCAAGGAGAGCGGGTGAGTTAATGGCCGACATAGACATAGCAAAATCTCCTATCAAACCATTTTTGGCCATCTCAAGTACTTTAGGGTCTACAAGCTGATTTCTTATTCTAAGCATCTCATAGAGAATATTTTCGAGTGCATAGGCGCTCTCTTCGCCCCTCACCATGGTTGTGGCTGTACAGCTTCCTCCGGTGGCGTCTATGTTCATAAAGCACTTTGCTCCGTAGCAGAGGCCTTTGTCTAGTCTTAAGTTGTCATTGAGGTATGAGGAGTAAGACTCTCCAAATATCTGATTCAAAACCTTGAGAACGGGCTCGTTCTCTCTGTAAGGGAATGCATCTCCTAACGGCCATTTTACCGAGATTGAAGATTGTGCTGCACCCTCTTTGTGTTTAACGTATATTCTACGGTCAGAAGGGTATCTCTTGGTGATTATATTTGCATTCTCTGCCTGGGAGTACTTTACTCCTCCTCTCCACTTTTTAAATCTCTTTTTAAAGTGTGACTCAATCTCCTGCTGACTAAAATCTCCTATAACCATACAGAAGGTGTTTTTTGGGCCCATGAATCGGTTGAAGTACTCCTTAACTTGGGCGATTGTAATGGCAGATACCTCTTCAAAGGTTGGCTCCTCAATTTTTACGGTTGGGGTAGTGGTTGTAAACACCAGGGAGTCCATAAGATCTGTCCAGGGTGTCTTGCCGGGTTTGGGAGATTTGTTTTGTCTGCTCTCTCTCTCTTTATATTTAAGGGCAACTCTCTCTTTTGCTATCTTAAACTCCTTTGGTTGAATAAAGCTGTTGTCCATAAAAAAGGAGAGAGCATCTAGCATAGAGTCTAAATCCTCTTTCAACCCCGAAACGGTATAGGAGTTGGTGTGAGTAGTAATTGAGCCGGCGTTATCTTTTATTTGGTTAAATCGCTTTTTTATCTCACTTTGGTTATTCATCTCTGCCAGTATCTCAGACAGAACTCCTCTGGTTGCTATCTCTCTGTCTGTATTTAAATCGGGCAGGTTAAACATAAATGAGACTCTAACCTTTGGGTAGCCCTTTTTGCTTACCAAAAATATTGTGCTTCCGTTTTGTGCAGTAAAGGTGTTGTATTGGCCTATCTTAATTGGCTTTGGGGGTTTGGGCAGAGGTTGTTGACTCTCTATTCTATTAAATGGGTAGAGTATGACTATAGTGAGAGCTATGGCTCTTATAATTGACTTCATATGAAAGCGATGGTTATTTTGTAAATAGCAAGTAGTTTAACCTATCTTCAATAAGGTAGGTGTTAACCACTCTTTTTATCTCTTCGTTGGTAATTGAGTTGATTCTCTCAACTAATTCGATGTTATAATACGGGTCTCCCTTAAGTAAGTAGCTCCATGCGGCAAACTCTGCTATAACCGATGGCGAAAAGTAGAGATCTATAAAATCGCTCAGATAGCTCTTTTTTAATCGCTCAATTCTGCTCTTCTCTACGCCGGTAGTTGAGTATTTTTTTAGAAGCTCTCCAATCTTGGCTTTTACTTTCTCCTTCTGCTCCTCTTTATTAAATGATACTCTAAACCAAACCATCCCTGCATCTTCATAAAATTCCGGCGAGGCGGTTATCTTTTTTATTCCTAATGTTGTGTCGTTTTGAAGTTGCCTTAACTCTCCAACGCCCTCTTCTGTCATGAGGTTAATTACAAATTTTAAAATATCGGCATCTCTCTCACCTTCCGGAACGGCAAAGTAAGATAGAATAAGGTGGGGGCTCTCCAATCCTGCTATCTTCA
>CAYYAM010000036.1:10717-16773 GCA_964469965.1 uncultured Muribaculaceae bacterium
GGAACGGCAAAGTAAGATAGAATAAGGTGGGGGCTCTCCAATCCTGCTATCTTCACTGTTTGAGATCTGCCGTTAATCTGTGTTTGGGGGTTGAATATTGGACGCTCTCTCTTAATCTCTCCCTTTGGGATATGGGCAAAATATTTGTAAACCATCTCTTTTATCTCATCAATCTCTACATCGCCCGATACTACAAGTGTTGCGTTGTCCGGGGTGTACCATTTGCGGGTGAAGTTGTAGAAATAGTCTGTGGTTACACTGTTAAGGTGCTCTTCGTAACCTATGAGCGGTTGTTTATAAGGGTGCTCGGTAAAGACAAAGTCCATCATAATATTCTCTGAGTTGGAGAGCGCCCCCCTTTTATATCTAACTCTCAGCTCCTCTTTTACAACCTCTATCTCTCTAAGCAGACCGCTTTGGGAGATAGTTGGGGCAAACATCCTTTCGGCCTCCAGCCAAAGCGCTGTTTCAAGTTGATTGGCAGGCATAATCAGGTAGTAATAGGTTCTGTCGCTGGTTGTACTTGCATTACTGTATCCGCCCGCCTCTCTGATAATTTTTTCGAAGTTCCCCTCGCTGATATTTTTGGTCCCGTGAAACATAAGGTGTTCGCAAAGGTGAGCAAATCCTGTTTTGCCGCAATCTTCGTTCTTTCCTCCAACATGGTACATGGTGCCTATGGTTACAATGGGCGATGTTGTGTCTCTGTTTATTATCACATGGAGTCCGTTCTCCAGTTTGAATTCGGTAAGCTTGATGTACTCTCTTGCACTAAGTGGTGTTTGTGAGTAGACTCCGTTATTTGCGCATAGTGCAATGATTGAGGAGAGGGCTAATATCAGAATTTTAAATCTTTTCATATTCGCTTGGTTAGAACTGTTTAAAAGCCCCTCTCTACGTAGGTAACTGTCATATCTTTTGGAACCTGAATTATATAATCTGCTCTTTTTAGAGTGCTCTCAGAAGCTTCCAGCACATTATCGGTTTTTACAATGGAGATTGTTTTGGTCTTTGTGCCGGGGCGATAGTAGTTGATATAGTAATATATGGCAGTATAGTGTGCCGAATGTAGCTCTCCGTTAAGGTGAAAAACCAAGCCGTCTCTCTTTATGTTCTCTACTATGTAGTAACCCATTGAGGCATCTTTGATTGCTTGCGCCTTCACCAAGTTTGATGGTTTTCCCGATGTCATGGCATTTTTTCCGGTCTTTCCCTGCGATCTTAGTATTTCGTACTCTTCGTCTGTTGGGAATGGTCTTGCCATATCTTTGTATATGCTCTCTTCCAGATTAAAGTGAACAGGCATAGGGGGCAGATACTCTTTTGCTTTTGGAGATAAGCTGTCTAGGTACTCTACACCCTTTTTGTATATCAACCGTGCATATCTTCTTGGTATGTTGGTAGCTATAAACTTTAATCCGTTCGACTTTGCGTACTGAAGTATTGGAAGGTAGTCTGTCTCTACATTTGGCCATAGCTTAGATGACTCCATGTATGAGCTTCCGTCAATCAGATTTTGCTCAAGCATCTCATCTAATAGCAGTTGGTTATCTCTCTCCCACATCTCTGCTCCAATAACCAGGTCTCTCCCCTTAATTTTGTGAAGCTCCTTTACCAGGGTTATCTGCAACCAGTGCGAAATGGGGTCGTTGTGGAGCTCTCCAAACAGACACACCTCTGCGGTTGATATATCTTTAAGCATATGTGAGAATGGAACCATCTCTCCGCTTTTATTGAAGATAACATAAGCCGGTTTGTCGTTTGTATAGCTTTGTGAATAGCTTAACCCCGATATTATTAAGATTGTGAATAGAGTAGATATAATTTTTTTCATTATTTATTGTTCTAGAAATTGAATACTATTCTCACACCGCAAGATAATCTGTTATCGCTTTTTGTAAAGGTTAGCAGCGGGTCGGGAATGTTTATGGTTGTTGGTTTAAATATAGTGCCGTATAGGATAATGTCTGCCAGGTAATCTTTGTAAATAGCTCTGCTAAAAATAAGGTTTGTATTTACAAAAAACAGATCTGCCGTGTTGAATGAAAGGTTGCTGTAAATTATTTTTTTAGTGACAATATTCTCTGCAGCCGAGAGAGGATCGTGTAAATGGTCTAGGTTTTTCTTTATACCGGCTTGCGCCTGAATTGTTAAAGATTTAATGCTTTTAACATTATAATCGGCTCCTGCAGAGAGGTTAAGGTTGGTGTAGCTGAACTTCTGACCATAATTCATATCAAACTCTCTGTGGTAGTTAAAGCTTCCCGAAACAAAGATTCTGCTAAGCTGTGAGTTTTTTGAAATGTAAGACTCTTTTATCTCTGCAGAGATATCTGTAACGGTAAAGTTCTTTTCGTAAAGTTTAATATCGTTATTGTATTTCTCCCCCTCTCCTTTGATTATTGATGCGCCTATTTCTGACCTTATCTCTCTATCTTTGTGTAGTTTAAGATGGTTAGACAGATTTATGCCGTATCTTTGATTGTTGTACTTAACCAGGTTTTCTCCTAATGCAGAGATGCTTGATGTGAGTTTGTTGCTCCATAGCTCCTCTTCGCTCTCATAGGTTAAGATGATGTTAGTTTGTTGCTCTTTGGCTCTGTTGTGCCATCCCAGAGTTGCTCCTCTGTTGTTGATGAGTTTGGTGGTAGATTGGGGCGCGTTTTTTATGTAGGTTCCTAAACCTGCATTTATGTATAGTTGGTACTCATCTCCTGCATTGGATTGTTGGTACTTAGAGTAGATCTCCGGCTCCGATTTCTCTCTTGTGAAGATACCGGTTAGAGAGATATAGTTGGCACCGGATACTTTGTATGTAAGCGATGGATTTACTCTTATTTCCAGGTCGTACTGTTCGTTTCTGTAGTCTACGGTTCTAAAATTGAGGTGGCTGTAGTAGTTGATAGATGCTCCGGCAAAGAGTTTATCTTTTACCAGCTCCTTCACAGCACTCCCCTCAAAAAGGTAACTCTGAAAACTCCAGTCTCCCGGCATCTCCATAAAATAGTAGTATGGACTTTGGTTTTGAGATTTTCTGTATGAGAGATTCATCTTTACATCTTTAGATACTCCGTTCAAATAACCGAATTTCCCGTGAAATATCCAGCTGTCGCCTAATCGTTGAATGCTCTCTGTTCCTATATTTACTGCGCCTCGTTGCGAATAGCCCTGTCTGTCTCTAAAGTTTCCGTTGGTAAAGTCGTATCCAAGAGAGATATACGAGAAGTTGCCATTGTTCCAAAGCCCTAAAGTTGCCGGAACACGGGAGTATATATCTCTGTACTCATTTAGGTTTAACTCTCTTTGGGAGTATGATGCAAATTTATTTTCATTGCTTTTTATTTCATTGCTCTGCCCCTTGGCTGTTAAGCCAAGAGACAATGCAATAAAAAGAACGGTATATTTATTAAATCTCTTCATTAACTGAATTAATAATTTTTTGGAGTGGGTCTGGCGATTGCTTCAAAATCGTTGCTGCTGTTGTTGGTATCCATAAGAATCTTTCTCGATCCCTCTGTCCTGTCTACTTTGCGACGAATGCTCATATTGCTGTAGAATGCATTTCCGTTTGCTTTAAGGTAGGTAAAGCCGGCGTCTACAACGTTGGTTGTTCTCTTGAATTTTGCCGATGATGAGTTGTCTAGAACATCAACACCGTCTATGATGAATTTTACAGGAATCTTAAGGTAGTAGAATCTGTTATTGGGTGTTGCGGTAGGTGCCAGAATGAAGTCATCTACGTTAAGAGCTCCTTCGGGGCGGAAAATTACCAGGGCCGGGCCGTAGGCGTTGAGGGTAAAAAATGCGTTATTGGCGGCATTCTGCATAAACAGAATATCTACGTTGGGAACAGATGGGTTGTCTATGTCGAATGATTTATTGCCTGTGAAGCCTTTGCTCTGAAGAAACGGAAAGGCGTACATCTCAAAGTCGGCTTTAGAGAGGTCGAGATAATCTTCAATTGTAAGTTTTGCCCAGTTGTTAGGGTTGAAACTCTCTTTAAAGTTGATAGCATTAAATGCTATAACTATACTTTTGCCAGGCAGAACAGGATAGGTGGTTCCGCTTCCCGGTATCTTTGCAACTCTCATTGCATAGTAGTAGGTGTCCAGAGTGAGGTCTAATACTGCATCGTTGGCGCTGGAGCCGGTGTTTCCTGCAAGGTCGGCAAAGTGTAGTCCGTCGGCATAGAGGGTTTTGTCGGAGTTGTTGTAGATTTCAAAAAATCTGTCTTTTTGATCGTAATCTTGTTTGCCTGCAAAGAATATCTCTTTAATAATAAAGTTATTACTCTCGGGAACGCCGGTGAGTTCTACATTCACAGACTTGTTCTCGCTTGCAGAGATGGTTATACTCTGCATAACTCCGTTAAGTGTCAATCCTGCCGATACTCTTATGCTTGTGCTAACATTGTACTGGCCAACAGGGATATTTGTAAAGATAACAGTTCCGCTTGCATCTGTATTGGCGGTTCTGGTAATGTTATCTGTGGTGTTTATAAGTTTTACCTCTACATCTATAAGTGAGGCCGTAGGATAGTTAGTGTTAGGTTGTAGTTTAACTGTTAGAGAGCCAAGGTATGTCTTCTCCTCCTTTTCGCAGGAGAGAAGAATTAGCGACAACAGCGTTAGTGACAGTGCGTTAAAAAATAGTTTTCTCATAGTGAATTATTTTAAAGTTTAATACTGATTCCGAATCCGAATGAGACTTTTGAATTAAGTCTAATTTTTTGATTTGTTATATCGTTTGTGTATACGGGATTGTACCACAGGCAGTTATTTGCATAGAAGCTAAAGCTGTGCCCCTGCTTTGTCTCTTTTCTTATCTGTAGGTGAAAGTTAGGATAGAATGGAGGATCTATGTAGCTGTAGATATTCTCCGGGAGGTGAAGATCTTTATATTTCTGGTCTCCTCTCTCATTTTGGGGTATGAGGTAGTAGTTGCCGGTTTTATCGTAGTATGCGTATGGGTATAGCGAGGGGTCTTGGGCCGATCTCTTTTCGTAGATACTCAGCTCTGTAACAAAGGTTATTAACATCCTTAGTGCCGGAAGGTGCTGGATTACCGTTATGTTTCCGTTAGATAGTACTCTGCTGTATTTTGTACTTTCGTAGAGTCCGTATCTATTACCCTCAGAGTTGGTGTTGATCTGCGAAGATTTGAGTTCGGGTGAGGTTTTATAATTAGATGACTTTATTATGCTGCCGCTAATCATAAAGGAGGTGTTTGTGCTCTTGATCTTTGGGGGCTCGATTGAAACCTCCAACCCTTTTGAGTCTATCTCTTCGTTATTAGTGAATTGGCTGTATACCCTTGGCAGATAAACGATTGCTCCCGGTATCTCCTCCACAGTGGGCTTTTTGCCGGGTTGCTGATCTACAACTCTATACTCCTGTTTAGGCAGAACCATAATTTGGTTGCGGCCGCTGATTCCTCCCGATATCTTTTTCTGATATGCAGTTACTCTTATATTAAAGCCACCGCTCTCCCAGTCTGCTCCAAACTCTTTTGTGTCGCCTTTGCTTGGCTTAAGGTGATTGTTGCTTGGCTGATATACCGTGGTTGTTATGATTGCAAGCCGGCTTGCGGGGTCGTTATGAAAATAGCTTAGGTTTACCAGATCGAAGTAGACAGGTCCTGGGTATAAGCTGAGCATAGAGGGGGCTTTATATGAGACTCCCCATGCTGCTCTTAAACGCAGTTTGTT
Source organism: uncultured Muribaculaceae bacterium (assembly GCA_964469965.1). Taxonomy (GTDB): domain Bacteria; phylum Bacteroidota; class Bacteroidia; order Bacteroidales; family UBA932; genus Bact-08. Next base: position 16,425 of record CAYYAM010000036.1, read on the forward strand.
GTATTATCTTGCAGTAAAAGAGAGTCTTGGCGAGAAGAGGTTGTAGTTGCCGTTCATATGGTCGTATCTTGCTCCCAGTCTCATAAGGTAAACCGAGTTCTCTCTCTTTCTTGTAATATCTGTCTCGTGGTAGAGTGCAAGCCCTGTAGATGCAGGCACTTCGTGGAACTTAGCGTCTCTTGCTCCGGGCATATTGCTCGACATTACTGCCCCTCCGCTGCTTACCCTTCCTTTGCCCAGATTCTTATTGTAACTGTACTCAATAGCTGTCATAAAGTTAAAATCTAACCCTTTGATAGATTTGATCTGTGTTGCGTCTACTCTGGAGTAAAGAGAGAGTGGCCCCCCC
>CAYYAM010000037.1:0-4275 GCA_964469965.1 uncultured Muribaculaceae bacterium
GAGTGTTTTTCGCCGGACTGACAAAGAAAAATTTAAAAAGGGGTCAATGGCGATTTCTTACAGATCAAGAGGTAGCTATGTTGAAAATGGGTGCTTATGAATAGTACTGAGGTGTCTGATAGTATTGTAGTGCATAGGTCGGGATTTGTAAACATTATCGGTAATCCGAATGTTGGTAAATCAACGTTGATGAACGCCCTTGTAGGTGAGAGGCTCTCAATTGTTACGGCCAAGGCTCAGACCACAAGACACAGAATTATGGGGATTGTAAACGGAGAAGACTATCAAATAGTCTACTCCGATACCCCCGGTATTCTAAAACCGGGCTACAAGTTGCAGGAGAGCATGATGAAGTTTGTAAATACAGCAATTGCAGATGCCGATGTAATTTTATATGTAACGGATGTGGTGGAAAGAGGCACTAAAAACTCCGAATACATAGAGAGACTTGCCAATATTAATGCTCCTGTTCTTTTAGCCATAAACAAAGTAGATCTCTCCAACCAGCAAGATGTAGAGCGCCTCTATAATACTTGGAAAGAACTACTGCCTAAAGCAGAGATTTTTCCAATATCGGCTACCGAAAAATTCAATCTTGATCCACTTTTTTCCAGGATAGTTGAGCTACTCCCCCCCTCCCCGCCTTGGTATGAAAAAAACATCTTCACAGATAAGAATCTTCGTTTTTTTGCAAGTGAAATAATCAGGGAGAAGATATTACTTAATTACAGTAAAGAGGTCCCATATTGCACAGAGGTTGTAATAGACTCTTTTAAAGAGGGAGAAGAGCTCTATAGCATAGAAGCAATAATCTTTGTAGCAAGGGATTCCCAAAAAGGAATCATAATAGGAAAGGGTGGTTCTGCACTTAAGAGAATAGGAACTGCAGCGCGGATTGATATGGAGAGCTTTTTTGAAAAAAAGGTATTTTTGCAGATATTTGTAAAAGTAAATCCCGACTGGAGAGAGGATACAAAAAAACTCCGACAGTTTGGTTACATACAAGAGTAAAATATCTTAAACAATAAAAATGAGCACCTCCAATACAGATTTCGAGTTTGACGAACCCGAGGAGATTTATGATGGTTCCGAGTCGGCAGAGAACAGTAAATACAACCGACTCATAAATGAAGGAGACAAAAGGTACAAACTTACGGGTATGTACAAAGAGTGGTTCCTCGATTATGCATCATATGTGATTCTTGAGAGGGCAGTTCCCCACATAAATGACGGTCTAAAGCCTGTTCAGAGAAGGATTTTACACTCAATGAAGAGGATGGATGATGGCAGATATAACAAAGTTGCCAACATCATAGGTCACACTATGCAGTTTCACCCTCATGGAGATGCCTCTATTGGAGATGCATTGGTTCAAATAGGTCAAAAGGATCTGCTTGTTGATTGCCAGGGTAACTGGGGAAATCCAATCACGGGAGACCCAGCAGCTGCACCTCGTTATATAGAAGCTCGTCTTACAAAATTTGCAAACGAGGTCCTTTTCAATCCAAAAACCACAGCTTGGATGAGATCATATGATGGAAGAAATCAAGAACCGGTAAGTCTTCCTTCAAAATTTCCTCTTCTTTTGGCAATGGGTGTTGAAGGTATTGCAGTTGGTCTGGCTTCAAAAATACTTCCACATAACTTCAATGAGCTTATTGATGCTTCAATTGCATACTTAAAGGGTGAACCTTTTACAATATACCCCGACTTCTCTACAGGTGGTTTGGCTGATTGCAGCAAATACAACCAGGGGATAAGAGGAGGTACTGTTAAGATTAGAGCAAGAATCACAAAAGTAGATAAAAAGACACTCTCAATAACAGAAATTCCTTACGGAACAACTACTGGTAAACTGATTGAATCCATACTAAAAGCAAACGATTCAGGAAAGATAAAGGTTAGAAAAATTGACGACAACAGCTCTCACGGAGCCGAAGTTGTTGTTCATCTTCACAACGATGTCTCTCCCGATAAAACTATTGACGCACTCTATGCTTTTACCGACTGCGAAGTTTCGATATCTACCAACTCTTGTGTTATCAAAGACCAACACCCACATTTTATTGGAGTTGATGAAATTCTAAGGCACAACACAGACCATACCATGTCTCTTCTCAAGGTGGAGTTGGAGATAAGGATGTCTGAGCTGGAAGATTCATGGCACTACACTTCGTTAGAGAAGATTTTCTTTGAAGAGAGAATATACCGACTATTAGAAAAAGATGCAGCTAGTTGGAGTGAGCAATTAATTGCCGTAGAGAATGAGCTGAGGAGATTTCAGGAGAGACTCAGAAAAGAGATTACCGCAGACGATGTTCTTAAGCTGGTAGAAAAACCTGTACGAAAAATCTCTGTGTTCGATGTAAAACAGCTTCAAGATATCATAGACAAAACAGAGAAAGAGATGGTTGAGGTAAAAAACAACCTAGATCATCTTGTTCAGTTTACAATTAAATACTACTCCCAACTAAAGAAGAGATACGGCCAAAGTTACCCCAGGAGAACAGAGCTGTGTAGTTTTGAGACAATAGAAGCAACTAAAGTTGTGGCTTCAAATGCAAAACTCTATGCAAACAAGTTAGAGGGTTTTGTTGGGATGGACCTCAAAAGAGATGAAAATGCAGAGTTTATTTGTGAATGTTCAGATATCGACGACATAATAGTATTCTTAAGAACCGGCAAATACATAGTTACAAAAATCTCCGAAAAACAGTTTGTAGGAAAAGATATTATACATGTTGGGGTTTTTGCTAGGAATGACGAGAGGACTATTTACAATGCCGTATACAGAAGCGGGAAGGGTGGAGAGTATTATGTTAAAAGGTTTGCCGTAACAGGAGTTACCAGAGATAAAGAGTACAACTTAACACAAGGCAAAGAGGGCAGCACCGTACTTTGGTTTACTGCTAATCCTAATGGAGAGGCAGAAGTTTTGAAAGTTTTCCTTAAACCCCGGCCAAAACTAAAGAAGCTAATCATTGAGTTCGACTTTGCTTCATTGGCTATAAAAGGTAGAGCTTCAATGGGAAATATTCTAAGCAAGAATCCCGTTCACAAAATACAATTAAAAACAAAGGGTGTTTCGCAGTTTGGAGGACAATCTATTTGGTTCGATAACGACATAAACAGATTGAATACAGATGGCAGAGGTCTGTTTCTAGGCGACTTTATGCCACATGACCATATACTTGTAATCTGTAAAAATGGAGAGTACTACACAACAAACTTCGACCTTAGTAACCGTTACCAAGGTGAGATTATTTTAGTAGAGAAGCTTGATATTCACAAAGTATACACTGCCGTTTACTTCGATGGTGAGAGTAATTGTTTCTACGTAAAGAGGTTTAGTTTTGAGCCAAATGATAATATTGTACAACTTTTTATAAGCGAAAGTCCGGGATCTTATTTAGTTGAAATATCCTCAGACCGTTACCCTCAAATTGAGATCAAGTTTTCTGGAAAACATGCCAAAAGACCTTTTGAGTTAATTGATGTAGAAGAGTTTATATCATGTAAAAGTTATAGAGCAAAAGGCAAAAGAGTCACAAATTTCGAAGTTGGAGAGATTACTTTTACAGAGCCCCTTGAAAAGAGCGACAAAGCAGAGACTGTTTTTGTAAATGGAGACAACCCCGATATTCCTACGCAACAACAATCGTTGGAAGAGGGAGATTCTGGCGATGAAGATATACAATCCCCAACACTCTTTTAAATCAATGAGATGATAATAACTCTTACCGGTTTCATGGGAGTTGGTAAAAGCTCTATAGCTGCTAGGCTTTCAAAGCTTTTATACTGCAAACATATAGATCTGGACACTTATATAGAAACAGCATATAGGTCTAATGTTAAAGATCTCTTTGAAAAATATGGAGAGATATGCTTCAGAAAACTCGAAGAGGAGTCTCTTAAAAAAATAGTTACTAATAACAGAGAGAAAATTGTTGTTTTATCGTTGGGAGGTGGAGCGCTTCTATCAAAAAAAAATGTCGAAATCATCAGAGATAAAACCTTTTGTATCTACCTTAAAGCCCATATATCAACTTTAGAGAAACGGCTTATAAACAGCAGAAGAGAGAGGCCTTTGGTCAACAAAGAGAGCGATTCAAAGTTAAGGGAGAGAATAGAGCTTCTCTTCCACTCCAGAAGAGCGGGATATGAGGAGAGTTCATCACTTACAATAGAGGTAGACAACCTCTCAATGAACGAAATCCTTACAAAAATAATGGAGTCTATTTAAGATTAAATTGGGTCTTCTATGAGTTTTATATC
>CAYYAM010000037.1:4375-15981 GCA_964469965.1 uncultured Muribaculaceae bacterium
CAAAAATAATGGAGTCTATTTAAGATTAAATTGGGTCTTCTATGAGTTTTATATCTCTAACCCTTAATTGAATATTCGCTATTCCTCTATAGTAGTTCTCTGCTATTGAATAACAAATATCTACCGGATTCCCCGCTTTAAGATGCTCAAAATGCTCCGATCTGTTGAATGCTATAGCAGAAATGTGCCTGTGAAAGTCATCCTCCTGAATCAACTCCAGCTTGAGATGTCCCGAGTCTGAGCCAACTTTCCTACCGTTCCCGTTATCGTACACCCTTTCGGATATAAAAACAGGAGATAGATTTCCCGGCCCAAACGGTTGAAACTGTTTTAATACATTAAAAAATCTTGGAGTAATCTGTTTAAAGTCTAAATAGGTGTCAATGTTAATAACGGGAGTAAGTATTTCGCTGGTAATTTTATTGGCAACATACTCTTCAAAGCGCCTTTTAAACCTCTCAAAGTTCTCCTCTTTTAATGTAAGACCGGCTGCATACATATGGCCGCCAAAATTTTCAAGAAGATCGGAACAGTTCTCAATTGCTTCATAAAGATCGAATCCCGGGATACTTCTTGCCGAACCCGTAATAAATCCGTTGGACTTGCAGAGAACAATTGTTGGCTTATAGTAGTTCTCAACAAGCCGCGAAGCAACAATACCTAAGACCCCCTTATGCCAATCAGGATTATAAACAACAGTAGATTTACGAGAGGTGAAATCGGGAACTAATGCTGCCATCTCACTGGCTTCTAAAGTAATCTTCCTATCCTCGTTTTTGCGGTCGTTATTGTGAGTGTTAATAGTATCGCCTATTATTCTTGCATCGTTATCATTCCTAGAGGTTAGAAGGTCTACAGCCGTTTTTCCCGACTCCATTCTACCTGCAGCATTTATTCTGGGGCCTATCTTAAAGACAATATCGTCTATGGTTATCATGTGCTTCTCAAGCCCCGACAGCTTTATTATAGAGAGCAGCCCCTTTCTTGGTGACTGATTCAACTGCTTAAGGCCAAAATAGGCGAGAACCCTATTCTCTCCGGTTATAGAAACAAGATCGGAAGCTATACTTACTACCAAAAGATCTAAGAGAGGCAGCAGCTCCTCAAAAGGTATCCCTCTGCGAGTTGCAAAAGCCTGCATCAGCTTAAAGCCCACGCCACATCCCGATAGGTCGTCGAAAGGGTATGAACAGTCCGACCTCTTAGGGTCTAGCACGGCAATAGCATCGGGGAGTTTTTCGTCTGGCAGGTGGTGGTCACATATTATAAAATCGATTCCCTTCTCTGCAGCATACTTAACCTTCTCAACAGCTTTTATGCCGCAATCAAGAGCCACAATAAGGGTAAAACCATTCTCATGTGCCCAATCGATACCCTTGTAAGAAATCCCGTAACCCTCTGTGTATCTATTTGGAATGTAGTAGTCAAGATTATCTTCCCCAAATTTTCTAAGAAAAGAGTAGACCAGAGACACAGCAGTGGTTCCATCTACGTCATAATCGCCGTAAATCATAATTCTCTCCCTGGAGTCGATGGCTCTGGAAAGTCTTGTTACCGCCTCCTCCATATCTTTCATGAGAAAAGGGTTGTGAAGCTGATCTAACTGAGGCCTTAGAAATGCTCTGGCTTCTGACTGAGTTCTGATATTGCGTTGAACCAAAAGGTTCGCAAGAGTTTGGTCTATACCAAGCTCAGATGCCAGTTGTCTTACCAATGCCGGGTTTCCGGGCTCAATAACTATCCATTTTTTATCTACAGCCATATCCTCGCAAAGTTATTGATTAATTTCAAAAATCATTAAAAAAAGTTACTTTTGTGGTTTAATCAAATTGATGGAATAAATGGAAATTACTGAGTTAAACGAACAGGAGATTATAAGAAGAGATTCTCTAAAGGCAATGAGAGATTTAGGAATAGAGCCGTATCCTGCCGAATCGTATTGTGTTAACATAACTGCTCAGGAGATTAAAGATAGATATAAACCGGGAGAGTGTGAACTTCCGGATATCTCTATAGCCGGAAGGATAATGACTCGCAGAGTTATGGGAGCGGCATCTTTCATAGAGATTCAGGATGAGACCGGAAGGATTCAAGTATATATAAAGAGAGACGATATCTGCAAAGGAGAAGATAAAACATTGTATAATAACGTTTTCAAGAAATTACTAGACATTGGAGACATTATTGGTATAAAGGGATATGCATTTATAACCAACGCGGGAGAGCTCTCGGTTCACGCTTCCGATCTTAAAGTTTTAAGTAAGTCGTTAAGAGTCCTTCCTATTGTAAAAGAGAAGGAGGGTCAGAAATACGACGCCTTTACAAATCCCGAGCAGAGATACAGAATGAGGTATGTAGATCTTATTGTGAATCCTCATGTGAGAGATGTATTTGTTAAGAGAACCAAGATTATGAATACTATGAGAGAGTATTTCAATCAGTTTGGATATCTCGAGGTTGAAACACCTATCCTCCAACCAATACCGGGAGGGGCTACTGCAAGACCATTCATTACACATCATAATGCTTTGGATATTCCTCTCTATTTAAGGATTGCAAATGAGCTATACCTTAAAAGACTAATTGTGGGAGGATTTAATGGTGTATACGAATTTGCCAAAGATTTCAGAAATGAGGGCATGGACAGAACTCATAATCCCGAGTTTACTGTTCTTGAAATTTATGTAGCTTATAAAGACTACTTCTGGATGATGGAGTTTGTTGAAAAGATGATAGAGAAAATTGCAATGGAGTTGCATTCAAAAACACTCCTGACTCTTGATGGAAAAGAGATAGATTTTAAAGCCCCTTACAGACGCCTTCCAATGTTAGATGCCATAAAAGAGTATGCAGGAGTAGATGTTTCGGGAATGGGAGAAGAGCAACTTAAAGAGGTGTGTAAAAAGCTTAATGTGCCTATCAATAACACAATGGGTTCGGGAAAACTTATCGACGCTATATTTGGAGAGTACTGCGAACACCATCTTATACAACCAACCTTTATCACAGACTACCCGGTAGAGACATCTCCTCTTACTAAAAGGCACAGAGATAACCCTGCACTCACAGAGAGATTCGAACTTTTTGTAAACGGTAAGGAGTTAGCAAATGCGTATAGCGAACTTAACGACCCTATAGATCAGCTGGAGAGATTCAAAGATCAGGTAAAACTTAAAGATAAAGGAGATGACGAAGCTATGTTTATAGACATGGACTTTGTACGCGCATTGGAGTACGGTATGCCTCCTACATCCGGAATGGGTATAGGGATTGACCGTCTCACTATGTTTTTAACAAACAGCCCTTCAATACAAGACGTCCTATTTTTCCCTCAAATGAGACCCGAAAAACCTCAAAGGAGTGAAAACGAACAAAACCCGCAACAGTAGTGGAATTTGATATTTCATCGGCAAAAAATCCAAAAATAAAAGCGCTTCTCTCCCTTATAGAAAAATCCAAAGAGAGAAAAGAGAGGGGGCTTTTTGCAGTAGAGGGAAAGAGAGAGATAGAAATTGCTTTGGAATCGGGGTTTACAATTGAAGAGCTGTACATCTCTCCAGAGATTACCAATTCGATTCACTTTGAATCCCGGTGTGATAAAATTTACTCTCTTCCGGCCTGGCTCTACTCTAAGATTGCATACAGAGAGAGTACAGAAGGTGTAATTGCTGTTTTCAGACAGATGGAGAGAACTCTCAACCATCTTGTAGTGCCACCCTCTCCGCTTATAATTGTTGTTGAGAAGGTGGAGAAACCCGGCAATCTGGGTGCGGTAATCAGAACAGCCGATGCTGTTGACGCACTGGCTGTTATCATATGTGACTCGTTAACAGACATATATAATCCTAACATTATTCGTTCAAGTCTAGGCGGAGTTTTCTCAAGAAATGTCATCTCCTGCACCTCTCAAGAGGCGTTAGAATGGCTTAAAAAAAACCACATCAAAATTATTACTGCTCAACTTCAAGACTCTGTCTCTTACTATAATGTATCTCTAAGAGAGGGCTGTGCCATTGTTATGGGAGCCGAATCCGATGGGCTCTCTCAATTTTGGAGAGATAGGGCCGACCATAAAGTGAATATTCCTATGTTAGGAAAGCTGGACTCCTTAAACGTGTCGGTCTCTGCTGCAGTTTTATGCTATGAAGTGATAAGGCAAAGAGAGGTAAAGTGAAAAAATTTGGATTAATAGGCAGAGGAATATCTCATAGTTTGAGCCCTGCACTTTTTGAATGCGCCTACCCGGGAACTACAGATAGATACCTTCTTTTAGATCGATTAACTTTTAAGGAGGCAGTCCAATCTTTCTATGCAGATAGATACTCAGCAGCAAATGTCACCTCACCATTCAAAGAGGATGCCTATTCCGGCTCTGTTCCAGGAGATAAAATAGTAGAGGAGTCGGGGGCCGCAAACCTTATTGTTGCTGTAGATAACACCCTAGTATCTTACAATACAGATTACTACGGAGTGTTAACCCCTATTTTAAATAGAAATATAACAAAAGGGACAGCCCTTCTTTTAGGAGCGGGAGGAGCAGCTAAGGTGGCGGTATTAGCTTTAAAGAGCGCAGGATTGGATGTAATGGTAGTTAATAGAACCGCCTCAAAAGCAAAAGAGCTTGCAGGTAGAGCCAAAACTGAGTGGGCAGAGGTAGAGATTCTGGAGAGTCTACCATTTAAACCTGTACTAATTATCAACACAATAGACCACGCATTAAGTACATTTCTAAATGCCGATCTCTCTAAAACATACATATTTGAAGCAAACTACAAATCACCCACACTGCAAAACGTCAAATGCAGAGAGTATATAAGAGGCACTGAGTGGCTCGTATCGCAAGCAATCCCATCTTTTGAGATTATGACAGGAAGACGGCCAAATACAGAAGCTATGAACAAAATGGCTCGTAATTGCTAATTTTTTTTATCTTTGCCAATATAAAAGGAGTGGATATGTCTTTAAACAAGGTAATGCTAATAGGCAATGTGGGGAGAGATCCAGAGATCAGACATCTTGCAAATAACTCAATGGTAGCCAGGTTTCCTTTGGCAACCTCAGAAAAATTCAAATCCAAAAGCGGGGAGACTCAAGAGCAGACAGAGTGGCATAATATTGTCTGTTGGCGCTCTCTTGCAGAGCTTTCAGAAAAATATATCAAAAAAGGTTCGCGCATCTATGTAGAAGGTAGAATTAGAACCAGCAGCTGGCTAGATAAAAATACTCAAGAGAAGAGATACTCTACCGAGATATTCGCAGACAGTGTTGTGTTACTGGATCGCTCTCCAGCATCTTCAAATCAGGGAAGCACAAATGCAGAAGAGATTATCAGCTCCTCTGTTTCACCTATAAACAGTGCCGACGACGACCTTCCGTTTTAGAAATAACTTTTTTTATTTTCAAATTTATTATGATAAAAGTAGATGTTGTATTGGGTCTCCAATGGGGAGATGAGGGGAAAGGAAAGATAGTTGATGTTCTTGCAAAAAACTACCCCGTTATTGCAAGATTTCAGGGAGGGCCTAATGCCGGGCACTCTCTTCAGTTCGAAGACAAAAAATTTGTTCTTCACACAATACCCTCGGGAGTCTTCAGAAAGGGTACTCAAAATATTATTGGTAACGGCGTAGTTATAGACCCTATCATTTTTAGAGAGGAGTGCTCAGGTCTTGAGAAGATAGATGTTCCGGTGAGAGAGAGGATACTTATCTCAAAAAAAGCTCACTTGATACTTCCTACTCATAGGATTATCGACGCCGCCTCCGAGAGATCGAAAGGGGCCTCAAAAATTGGATCAACACTAAAGGGAATAGGTCCCACCTATATGGATAAAACCGGAAGGAACGGAATACGTGTAGGTGACATACTTGCTCCAGATTTCAACGATAGATTTGAATCCCTTAAAAGAAAACATATCGATTTTCTTAAGCAGTTCGACTTTGAATACAATGCCGATACTCATGAGCAAGAGTGGATGGATGCCATTGAGTATCTAAAAGGGTTTACGCTGATAGATGGTGAATATGCTATAAACAATATCATAGCAGAAAACAAACGTGTCCTTGCAGAGGGGGCACAGGGCTCTCTTTTAGATATAGACTTTGGATCCTATCCTTTTGTAACCTCATCTACAACAACCTGCGCCGGTGTTTGCACAGGATTGGGTATAGCTCCAAAGCATATAGGGTCTGTCTCCGGCATCTTTAAGGCCTACTGCACAAGGGTGGGTAGCGGACCATTCCCTACAGAGCTTAACGACCAAACAGGCGATATGCTGCGCAAGTTAGGTTCGGAGTTTGGTGCAACAACCGGAAGACCCAGGAGAACTGGCTGGCTAGATATGGTTGCTTTAAAATATGCCGTTATGATAAACGGTGTAGACAAACTGATAATGATGAAGGCAGATGTTCTTGACTCTTTCGATACAATTAAAGTTGCGGTCCATTATAAAGTAGATGGCATATTAACCGACTCTGTCCCTTATGATACTTTTGCCAACATTGAGCCGGTATATAAAGAGTTTAAAGGTTGGAAAAGAGATCTTACAAAAGTGACCAAAGAGGACGATCTCCCTTTCGAGTTTATGAACTATGTTAGGTTTATAGAGAAAGAGGTTGGTGTTCCGGTTAAGATTATCTCTCTTGGGCCAGACAGAAGTCAAACAATTATTAGAGGAGAAGAGTAAAAAGACTAAATCACAATACAAACTAACTATTTCATTTATGAAAAACACCACACTACTCAAAGATTCAGCAGTTATCCGCTGGTCTATGCTGCTATTGGTATCGCTGACAATGTTCGCCGCATACCTGGCATCAGACATCTTCTCTCCTCTGAAAACTATGCTTGAACAGCATAATCAGTGGACAAGTACCGAATATGGGTGGTTCAGCAGCTCCTACTCTCTTTTCAATGTCTTCCTCGGTCTGCTTATCCTGGGAGGTCTAATGCTGGACAAAATGGGAATCAGATTCAGCGGAGTAACCTCTTGTCTGTTTATGGTTGTAGGTCTAACCATCAAATACTGGGCCATTACCTCTCCCGAGATGATTTTACAAACCTCAATTTTTGGTCTTAAAGCCCAGGTTGTATGGGTGGTTATAGGATTCGGAATATTTGGCGTTGGGGCAGAAGTTGCAGGGATAACAGTTAGTAAAACCATTGTAAAATGGTTTAAAGGGAAAGAGCTTGCACTTGCAATGGGTATGCAGCTCTCAATTGCCCGGATAGGATCGGCAGCAGCACTAATCTTCTCACCTATGATAGCTGCAAAAGCTCAAAGCGTATCGCCTTCGGTTCTTTTTGGCCTATCTCTTATGGTAGCCGGAACCCTCTCATTTATAGTATACTCACTTTACGATAAAAAACTGGACAAGCAGATCAAATCAGAGGTTGTTCAAGAGGAGGAGTCATTCAGCTGGAATGATGTTAAATCGATTATAAACAACAGAGGTTTTTGGCTTATTGCTCTGCTATGTGTTGTGTTCTACTCGGCAGCGTTTCCTTTTATCAAATACGCCACAGATCTCATGGTAAATAAATTCTCGGTAGATCCAAAGCTTGCCGGAACAATACCCGGTATGCTTCCTTTTGGAGCAATTATTTTAACTCCTCTATTTGGAAGGATTTATGACAAGATTGGCCACGGTGCCGACCTCATGATTATAGGTTCATTTATGATTGTTATCATACACTCACTTTTTGCCGTGCCTTTCATAAACCATTGGTTGGCTGCGGTGGTTCTGATGATTCTGCTGGGTGTTGCATTCTCAATGGTACCATCTGCGATGTGGCCTTCACTTGCGAAGATTATGCCTGAGAGACAACTGGGAACAACCTACGCACTCACATTTTATATTCAGAACATAGGATTATGGGGAATGCCTGTTCTTATCGGCTGGGTACTGGATAAGTACTGTATCATAGGAACACACGTTATTAACGGCATAGAGGTAAACAAGTACGACTACACTCTACCGATGATGATTTTTGCAGGAATGTGCTCTATGGCAATTGTTCTTGCATTTTTAGTTAAACTCGAAGACAAGAAAAAGGGTTACGGACTTCAGTTACCCAACATTAAAAAATAGATGAAGCGTCATGGAGATACTCGGTAAGATAGACTCGCCAGACAGTCTCAAATCTCTTAAGATTGAGCAGCTCGAAACTTTGTGCACGGAATTGAGAGAACATATTCTATCTTGCTGTGCTCAGAATCCCGGACATATCGGGGCGAGCCTTGGTACTGTTGAACTTACTGTAGCTCTTCACTATCTTTACAACACTCCAAAAGATAAAATTGTATGGGACGTAGGCCACCAGGCCTACGCCCATAAAATTCTTACAGGTAGGCGAGATTCTTTTATTAATAATAGAAAATACAAAGGAATAAGCGGTTTCCCCAAAAGGAGTGAAAGCTGTTACGACTGCTTTGGTGTGGGTCACTCATCAACATCAATCTCTGCGGCATTGGGAATGGTTGTTGCCTCGGAACTTAACAAAACTAACGAAAAAGTGGTTGCTGTAATTGGCGATGGAGCCCTAACCGGCGGAATGGCCTTTGAGGGGCTAAATAATGCAGGGGCGAGAAAATCAGATTTTCTTGTTATTTTAAATGACAATCAAATCTCCATCGATCCAAATGTGGGAGCTCTCCACAACAACCTTCTCAAGATTACAACATCTGCAATATACAATCAGACCAAAAAGAGACTTTGGAATCTGGTGGGGTCAAAAACTATAAGAAGATTGCTTCAAACTTTTATGTTTAGTACAAAAATGGCCTTTTTCAGAAGAGGTTCAATTTTTGAATCACTCGGCTTCAGATACTTTGGAGTTATCGACGGTAACAATCTCTCTCTGTTAATCAACACAATCAAAGATATTAAAGATATTCCGGGACCAAAACTCCTTCACATTATTACAAAAAAGGGGAAAGGGTACCAACCTGCAGAGAAAGATCAGGTTTTATGGCACGCTCCAGGTACTTTCGATAAAAACACCGGAGAGAGGATTGTTAATCTCAGCGAAACCAGAAGTCGCTATCAAGATGTGTTTGGAGAGACTCTGCTGAAGTTGGCAAAAGAGAACGAAAAGATTGTTGGCGTAACACCCGCCATGCCTTCGGGATGCTCTATGAACATTCTTATGAAAGAGATACCAGAGAGGGCATTTGATGTAGGTATAGCAGAACAGCACGCAGTAACCTTCTCTGCAGGAATGGCATCACAAGGGCTCCTACCCTATTGCAATATCTACTCAAGCTTTATGCAGAGAGCTTACGACAGCGTAATTCACGATATTGCCACTCAAGATCTCAAAGTTATTTTGTGTTTAGACAGAGGGGGATTGGTTGGTGAAGATGGCGCAACACATCACGGAGTGTTCGACATGGCCTCGTTCAGAATTGTGCCTAATCTTACTATCTTCTCTCCACTAAACGAGTCGGAGCTTAAAGATATTATGCACTCAGTTCAGAATGAAGATTATAGAAGCACTATTATCAGATACCCTCGCGGGTATGGTGAGGGGCTTGACTGGAGAGGTGAGTTTAATTATATAGAGAGAGGGAAGGCACAACTTTTGCATGAAGGCAATGATATTGCCGTACTAACAATAGGGCCAATTGGAAATCTTGCAAAAAAAGCGATAGAAAAAGCAGAAGCACAAGGGTTAAATATACTTCACTACAACATGCGCTTCATCAAACCAATAGATGAGGCGGCTCTCTCTTATACTGTTTCTAAATGTAAACATATTATTACCGTAGAGGATGGGGTTGTAAAAGGCGGTCTATACTCAGCAGTGTGCGAATATCTTTCAAATCGAGGTATCTGCATTAAAGTTAAAGGATTGGGTGTCCCTGATAATTTTGTGGAACAGGGAAGCATTCCTGAGCTTATGCAAGAGTGTGGCTACGATGCAGACGGCATTTATAATACTATAATCGATGTCGCAAGAGAAATTTAACAAGCCGGTCGCATTCGACCACGGAAATTATACAAAAGGTAAGTTCAGAAGAAGACACCATTCCGGCGATGGCCAACACCATCACAAACGTGAGAGAAACAAGCATAAAGAAGAGAGAATGACGAGGTTCAGAAATCTTTATGAATTCAGCGAATCTCAAACAAAAAGGGCCGACTCATACCTCACTCACCCAATCTGGGGGCTTATCTCATTCATTTTTATTATCTGGTTTATCTTCTACTCAACATTCAGTCTCGGGGCCTATCCCCAGGCAGGGATTGAGTGGCTTATGGACAAAGGTGCGGTTCTAATAAGAGACAACATGACTCAAGGGTGGCTCTCCGATTTTCTTAGCCAAGGAGTGATAATGGGAGTAGGTAGTGTTTTGGCTTTTCTTCCCAATATTTTAATACTTTTCTTCTTCTTATCGCTGCTTCAAGAGACTGAATACATCTCAAGGGCAGCAACAATAATGGATAGGTACATGCACCGCATAGGGCTCCACGGATCATCTTTCATTCCACTGTTGATGGGGTTTGGTTGTAATGTTCCGGCCATTATGGCTACTAGAACTATCAAGAGGAGGTCGGACCGTATCTTAACCATGTTAATGATTCCGTACATACCATGTAGCGCCAGAATACCAACTTTTCTTCTATTTTCGGGAATCTTCTTCCCCCACAATCAGGTGATGGTTTTGAGTTTACTCTATTTTGGAGGTATACTTATTGGAATAATAATGGCCCTGCTATTTAAAAAGCTCTTCTTTAACTTTGGAATACGCGATTACGCTATCCCTCTGCCACGGTATAAAAGACCCTCATTTGCATACTCTGTATACAATATGTGGGACGCTGCTTGGCAATATGTAAAAAAGATAGGTACCGTTGTTCTTCTTGCTGTAATTATTGTATGGGCACTCGACTATTTTCCGCTTAAAGGTAAAGAGAGCCCCGATTCACAGCGAATCTCCTATCTTGAGAGATTCGGAAGAGCTGTAGAACCGGCACTCAAACCTTTGGGATTTGATTGGAAAATGAGTGTTAGTCTTATTACCGGCATTACAGCCAAAGAGTTTATCATTAGTACACTGGGAGTTGTATACAAGGCAGACGAAGAGGCAAACAACGGAGATGAAATTAACACTTCGCTTATGTCTCGTATTAAAGACGAACAGGTGTTCAACAAGGCCAATGCTCTCTCTTTTATGATATTTGCACTCCTATACATGCCGTGTGTGGCCACCGCATTCACCATAAAAAAAGAGACAGGTACCTGGAAGTGGGCACTTCTATCTATTTTCAGCACAATTGCAATTGCTTGGATAGCAGGGTTTGTAGCTTACAGAATGGCCCTGATTTTAATTGTTTAATCACTAATTATAATTTTGAATAAACAATTTTTGATTTTTTTTTGGAGTTTAATCAAAAACCTATATCTTTGCAGTCCCCAAAATCGCTAGGGGAATTGACATAATGCCGATGTAGCTCAGTTGGCCAGAGCAGCTGATTTGTAATCAGCTGGTCGGGGGTTCGAATCCCTCCATCGGCTCAGCAGAATATGTTCTTTAAAATAGGTAATAAAATGGGGAGATACCAAAGTGGCCAACTGGGGCAGACTGTAAATCTGCTGGCGTA
>CAYYAM010000038.1:0-3362 GCA_964469965.1 uncultured Muribaculaceae bacterium
ATGAGATGGGTAAGGTACAACAAGAGAGACTTTATAGAGATGAAGGGGCTTTGGGAGGTTCAGAACGACTTTATGGGGGGGCCTTTTGTAAGCCATTTTTTCTTAGATAAAGAGAACGGAAAGATCATTGCAGTAGAGGCCTTTGTATATGCACCACGCTATGATAAAAGGAATTACTTAAGGCAAGTAGAGAGCTTGATCTACTCTTTTGAGTTTTTTTAACACAATTTTTTTGGAACAATAAAAAATTTATATACCTTTGCACTCCCAAGATCAAAAACGATCACTGCTCGTAAAGGCAAGATCTTTCAGGTTTTGAAACGGTCCGTTCGTCTAACGGTTAGGACTCAAGATTTTCATTCTTGCAATAGGGGTTCGATTCCCCTACGGACTACTTAATAAAAAAATTTCAAAATGGCAAATCACGCATCAGCAGAGAAGCGCGCGCGTCAAAGCGCAAAGCGCAGAGTTCATAACAAGTACTATGCACGCACAACACGTAATGCTATCAAAGCTTTGAGAAACACTACAGATAAGGCTGCCGCATTGGCTTTGTTACCAAAGGTATCGTCTATGTTGGATAAACTTGCTAAAACTAACGTTATTCATAAAAACAAAGCTGCAAATCTAAAAAGCGGTATTGCTGCACACGTTAACAAACTGGCATAGTTTTTACAATCAGTATCTGAAAAGATTAGAATGCTTCCCAATTTTGGGAAGCATTTTTTATTTCAACCATGAGCAAGAGAGTCTCTATTAAAAATTGGAGTCAAGACGAGAGGCCCAGAGAGAAGCTGTTGGAGAAGGGGGCGGGTGCACTCAGCGACGCCGAGCTTCTTGCAATCATCATCTCTTCGGGCACCAAAAAGGAGAGTGCACTAGATATATCCAGAAATCTACTGCAGGGAGCCGGCAGCAACCTAAGGGAGCTCACCAAATTTTCGTTTGCCAAATTAAATAAATTCAGCGGTGTAGGGCCTGTGAAGGCAGTCACTATTCTGGCCTTAAATGAGCTTTTAAAGCGTCTTCTTGTGAGTGAGACCAGAGAGATGCCCTTTATAAAAAGCTCGGCAAATGCCGCAAAAATTATTGGCCCATATTTGAGAGATCTTAGCCATGAAGAGTGTTGGGTGATGTATCTTAATCGTGCCAACAGATTAATCTCTAAAGAGAGGATGAGTATAGGGGGTGTATCGTCTACTATTATGGATGTTAAGATAGTTATGAAGAGCGCACTTGAGAAGTTGGCCAGCTCAATTATTCTTGTGCACAACCACCCATCGGGGAGTGCAAATCCCGGTGAGCACGACAAGCATCAGACAAGAGTCCTTAAAGAGGCGGCATCGGTTTTTGATATTGCCATATTAGACCATATTATCATTGCGGGAGACAGCTATTACAGCTTTGCCGACGAAGGGTTGATGGGGTAAATGATTTATTTGTATATTTGGGGTTGAATTCTCACATACAAAATAGATGAAAATTATAAATCTGGGTGAAAACAACTCCGCACTAAATAACTTTATTGCAGAGATAAGAGACTCTGTAATTCAAAAAGACAGCATGCGTTTTCGCTTTAACCTTGAGAGGATAGGCGTTGTTTTTGCTTATGAAATTAGCAAAGTACTGGACTATAGTAAAAGAGAGGTGGTTACCCCTCTGGGTATTGCCAACTGCAATATTGGCAATAACAACATAGTTATAGCCAGCATCATGAGAGCAGGTTTGCCTCTGCACAATGGAATGCTCAATGTGTTCGACAAAGCTCAAAACGCTTTTATTGCCGCCTATCGTAAATATGGCAAAGACAACAAGTTTACAATCCAGATTGAGTATGCAAGCAGCCCACAAGTAGAGGGTAAGATACTTATCCTTGCCGACACCATGCTTGCAACGGGCTCATCACTTGTTCTTACTTACAACAGATTGTGTGAAAACAGCGAACCGGCTCATACGCATCTTGTGTGTCCGATTGCCAGCGTAGACGGAATAGAGTATCTCTCAAAGCACCTGCCCCACAAAAAGACAACTCTTTGGGTAGGCGCAATAGACGAAGAGCTTACAATAAAATCGTATATTGTTCCAGGGCTTGGAGACGCCGGCGATCTTGCTTATGGGAGTAAACTATAGACCTTCTCTCCTCCCAGGTATGTAGAGACCACTTTAGCTCCTAACACTCCCCGCTCATCTGCGGTCATTATGTCTGTATCCAAAACTACAAAATCGGCATATTTACCCGTCTCTATGCTCCCTTTTTTCTTTTCATCGAAAGAGGCCTTGGCTGCCCAGATTGTCATTGATCTGAGTGCCTCTTCACGTGAAAGAGCATTCTCTGTATTGAAACCCTCCTGAGGGATGAACTCTCTGTTTTTCCTGAATACCGCAGCAAAAAAGGTGTATACAGGGCTTACCTCCTCTATTGGGAAATCGGTACCTGACGGCAGCCATCCATTCTGGTTCAGAAGTTGCTTATAGATATAGGCATTTGCTATTCTGTCTCCCAAACGGTCGGTAGCCCAAAGCATATCTGAGGTTGCATGTGTAGGTTGAATAGATGGAACTATTGAGTATTTCCCAAACATATGAAGATCTTCTGGAGCTACAATCTGTGAGTGTTCTATTCTCCATCTCCTGTCTTCTCCCTCTTTAAGAAATTTTGAGTACATCTTTAGCGCCTCTCTGTTGGCACCATCGCCAATACAGTGAGTGGCAACTTGAAATCCATGATCGTAAGCCCATGAGCATAACCTTTCAAACTCGGAGTCACTAATCACTCTGATTCCCTTCACACCGGGCATATCGGAGTAAGGCATCAACAAGAGTGCACCCCTGGAGCCCAATGCTCCGTCTACATAAAGCTTGATTGTGCCTACTCTCATTTTACCATTATTAAACGGCTTGGTAAACCTGTCGAGATTCTCATCTGTTGGTGTGAGCCAAATATCTGTTCTAATCTTTAGACTGTCGCTGTTGTAAAGCTCCTCCATTATCTCTATAATCTCCAGAGACTCTCCTGCGTGAGATATCGAGGTAAGACCATGTTTGAAACATTCGCGTTGAGCCGCCATAAGTATAGCGTTAGACTCTGCCCTGTCGGGTTCGGGGAGCACATCTTTAAATCGGTCGGCAGTGTTCTCAAGGAATACCCCTGTAAACCTTCCTCCCTTAACTATAGCTTCACCCGGGGGTATTGAAGCATCTCCGGGACGGATACCCAAAATCTTGATAGCCGCATCGTTAACAATCACCGCATGAAAATCTATTCTCGAAAGAACTACCGGAATATTGGGGAAGAGCTCATTAAGCTTAGAGTTATCGGGGAACTCCTTATTGCTCCACAGATTCTGATCCCAACCGTCGCC
>CAYYAM010000038.1:3462-10649 GCA_964469965.1 uncultured Muribaculaceae bacterium
CTATCTACAGTGTAAACTTTTGCATTTATAAGAATAAGATCTGCCTTCTCTTTCATTTTACAGCCGGTTATTAGGACTATCAATAACAATCCCTTAAGAATATTGTTCATATCTATTTGTTTTATAGCTCTTTTCTAAGTCTTGCAATAGGGATATTGAGCTGCTCCCTATATTTAGCTACGGTACGCCTGGCCACCTTGTAGCCCTTTTCGTTCAATACAGTAACAAGCTCCTCGTCTGTGAGCGGCCTCTTTTTGTCCTCTGCATCTATACTCTCGGCCAGTATATTCTTGATTTCACGCGTAGAGACCTCCTCTCCCGACTCTGTCATTAAACCCTCTGAGAAGAAGTATTTAAGTGGATAGATTCCAAAGTGAGTCTGAATATACTTACAATTCACTACCCTGGAGATAGTTGAAATATCCAGACCGGTTTTCTCTGCGATGTTTTTAAGCACCATTGGCTTAAGTTTGGTCTCATCTCCATCTATGAAAAATTCACGTTGAAAATCAATTATGGCATTCATAGTGTTATTGAGAGTGTTGTGCCTCTGCCTTATTGCCTCGATAAACCACTTTGCCGAGTCTAGCTTCTGCTTCACAAAGGTTGCTGCCTCTTTACCGGCTTTGTCGGTATTTGCGCTTTTAATTAAGAGATCGGCGTATCTCTTGTTAACCTTAAGCTCGGGTACAGAGAAGCGGGGCATTGTCATAATCAGCTCTCCATCTTTATACTCCAACAGAAAATCGGGTACAACCTGCTGCGCCTGCTCGGTATATGAATCATCTATCTGCCCTCCGGGACGGGGATTAAGGCGAATTATCTCATCTACAGCATTTTTTAGCTGCTCCTCTGTGATTGAGAGGCGAGACATAATCTTTTGGTAGTGCTTTTTAGTAAACTCATGGAAATGGTCTTCTAAAATTGCAGTTGCCAGCTTTTGGCTTGGACTCTCGTCTCTGGATTTGATTTGAAGCAACAGACACTCCTGAAGATCCCTTGCACCTATTCCAACCGGCTCAAACTCCTGAATTTTAATAAGCACTCTCTCCAGCTCCTCCTCGTTTGTATCTATACCCTGCCTAAATGCAATGTCGTCGGCAAGGGCATCCAAATCGCGCCTGAGGTAGCCGTCGTCGTCCAGACTACCAATTATAAATCTGGCAAGGGACTTCTCTTTAGAGTCAAGCTGGCTGTAACCCAGCTGAGTGAGAAGAGATTCGTGGAAACTCTCTTTAACAGAGAATATATTATATTGAGGTTTAAGGTCTTTGCCCTGATTGTTGGCATATAGCTTATAGGATGGTATTTGATCGTCAGATGAGTACTCACTCAATGAGATGGTTCCTCTGTGCCCCTCCTCTACATCGTCGCTATCAGATACTTCGTCCAGTACCGGATTCTCTTCCAGCTCCTTTTTGATTCTCTGCTCCAGCTCCAGGGTTGGCAACTCTAAGAGTTTGATTGTCTGTATCTGAAGCGGTGATAGTTTTTGTAGTAATTTCTGGTGTAGTCCTTGTTTTAACATATAAATAGGGAGCGTTTATGCAAAGATATGTTTTTTATTTAACTTCGCACTCTGTAACAGCCCCTAATAAAGAGGCGTCAATCACCAAAATGAAGATAGAAGTCGAAAGGGTTATAGGAGGCAAGAATCCTAAACTACTGAAGGTTATACCAAAATTTCTAATCACCCGGCTAAAAAAACTCATCCATCAGAATGAGATAAATGAGGTGTTGGAAGAGTGTGGCCATTTGAGCGGAAGAGAGTTTGCCGGGGCCACCCTCAAAAAGCTCAACATAGAGTATACAGCTTACGGAGAGGAGAATATCAAGAGCGGAGCCCGTTATATTGTAGTGTCTAACCATCCGTTAGGTGGATTAGATGGTATAGTTCTAATAGAGCTCTTTGGCAAGTTGATGGGAGATGTGAGGTTTGTGGTTAACGATCTGCTCTACCACATAGAGCCCCTTAAACCGGTTTTTATTCCTGTAAACAAGTACGGGAAGCAGAGTCACGATGTTGCAGAGATGGTAAATGAGTACTACAACTCCGATTGTCAAATTCTTTACTTCCCGGCAGGGCTTTGCTCTAGACTGGTTAAGGGCAAGATAGAAGATCTTGAGTGGAAAAAAAGCTATATAACACAAGCAATAAAATATAAAAGAGATATCCTTCCGGTCTATTTCGAAGGTAAGAACTCATCTGTTTTTTACAGATTGGCAAACCTTAGAAAGTGGCTTGGGATAAAATTTAACTACGAGACATTACTATTACCTCATGAGATGTTCAGGCAAAAGAGCTCCTCTTTTAATGTTTACATAGGAGAACCTATCACCTACGAGTCATTAATTTCGGGCAAGAGACCTAATGAGTGGAATAGAATAATAAGGGATAGTGTATATTCGCTAAAAGAGAAAAACAATGGAACCGGTAATTCAGCCAGTAGATAGAAAGCTCATTATAGACGAGCTTAATTCAGATAAAATTATAAGAAATACCCGCAAGGGCGACAATAAGCTCTTTGAGATAACAGCCCACGACTCCCCTCATACAATGAGGGAGATAGCAAGGTTGAGAGAGATATCATTCCGGCTTGCCGGGGGAGGTACGGGTAAATCTATGGATATGGATGAGTTTGATACCGACTCAAAAAATCCGTATAAACAGCTTATAGTTTGGGATCCAAAAGATATGGAGATAATTGGGGGGTATAGATACATCAAGTGCTCGGGCTTAGACGTACATCATCTTGCTACCAGTGAGCTATTTAACTTTTCAGATACCTTTAAAGAGGAGTACCTTCCATTTACCATTGAGCTTGGAAGATCTTTCATTCAACCAAACTACCAGAGTACAAACATAAAAAGAAAGGGGCTTTACGCTCTGGATAATCTATGGGACGGCCTGGGTGCTCTAATGCTAAGATATCCGCACATCAAGTACTTCTTTGGGAAGGTTACAATGTACTCGTCGTACAATATGAGGGCAAGAAATACCCTTCTCAACTTCTTGAATATCTATTTTAAAGACCCCGAAGCTCTTGTTACCCCTATAAATCCTTTGGACTACGATAGTAACAACCCATATTTTAAGGAGCTATTTACCTGCTCAGACTACAAAGAGGCATATAAGTCTCTCTCTAAAGAGATTAGAGGTTTAGGGGAGAATATTCCACCGCTAATCAACTCATATATGAATCTCTCTCCCTCTATGAAGGTGTTTGGAACAGCTATAAACCACGGCTTTGGAGGCGTTGAGGAGACTGGCATTATGATTAACATCCCCGAAATCTATCCCGAGAAGATAGAGCGCTACCTCACTCCGCTAAGAAGATTGGCAATTAAATTCCAGCCAAAGTGGTGGAGAGGAAGATAGTGAAAAGGAAATTATTTAAAGAGGCGGAAAGTTAATATTTTCCCTTACAATAAATGCTCCCGGGAAAGAGCCCTCCAGCATTCTGAATGCTCGGGTGGCATCGGAGCGTGTTCTAAAGTCTCCCACGGTAACTTTAAAGTAGGGATTATCGAATGTTCTGTAAACTCTAAATCCCGGGAACTGCTCGGGAAAGCTCCTCTCCAGATTTTCCGACCTCACCCTCGCATCTTGTTTGTTATCGAAAAAGATTCTTATTCTGTACCCTGGAATTCTCTTTTGAGAGGCGTTTATGATTTGGTTATTAACGGCAGATACAATATGCGGGCTCTGTTTTATAGTTACCCTGCTCATGTTGGCATCTTGTTGCTCTAAAATTCGGAAAATATCTCTGTTGAGGATAGTTGAGTCGGATGAGAGAATAGATTGAGCCGCTGCTAAACGGCAGATAAATAGAAACACAAAAATCAGAGCGCACTTAGAAATCGATTTTCTCATATACTATAGTCTTTTAACAATATTTTCAAGGGGAACATCTTTGAACTTAAGCACTTTTCTGCCCCCTCCCGATAACTTAACAACCGCTCTTGCATCTACTTTAAAGTCGGAGTACTGCCATTTAGATACATTGAGCCCCATAGAGAGAAGAGAGAGCGGATCCATAATCTCTACCTTAAATGTGAGCTTGTATGCCGAGACGCTTTTTGGTGCTATTGTATCTGCTTTAACTAGTGTAAAATTTGCAAAATTTGACTCCCCCCTTTTAAGAAGGCCGTTTGCGTCGCTCAGTACTATTATCTTACCCGAAGGGTTGTCCATAACAAACTCAATCTCTATATTGGCACTCGAAGTGTTAATCAGCTGAAAGCCCTTTATTGAAACATCTTTAATCTCTGCTTCTCTGAGTTTTGAGCACCCCATTGAGAGTAAAACCAGAGCCAGGAGCGAAACCAACAATCTGTTCATATTTGTGTTATTGTATTATAGCAAAGGTATAAAAAAGCATATATTTGCCGAATAATTTTTCCATACAGATGATAAACAAATACCATTCCGTAAAACCTATTCAGAACCCAAAACTTAAACAACTTTATATAGAGACCTATGGCTGTCAAATGAATGTTAACGACAGCGAGGTGGTTCTCTCTGTGCTGCAGAACAACGGTTATGCTTTGTGCGACAAAATAGCCGATGCCTCATTGGTTCTTGTAAACACCTGTTCTATAAGAGATAACGCCGAACAAAAGATATGGTCGAGACTGGATTATCTAAAATCGTTAAAAAAGAGGAATCGCAAACTGGTAGTAGGCATTCTGGGCTGCATGGCAGAGCGTTTGAAAGAGAAGCTCTTAGAACACGGTGTTGCCGATTTGGTTGCCGGCCCCGACTCATATCGTGAACTACCACTTCTTCTTGAGGGGCTCTCTTTGGGAGAGAAGCAGATAAACACCATACTATCGCAAGAGGAGACCTATGCCGATATTGCCCCTGTGAGAATGGACAAAAACGGAGTGTCGGCATTCATTTCAATCATGAGAGGGTGCAACAACTACTGCTCGTACTGTGTTGTTCCCTATGTTAGAGGCAGAGAGAGGAGCCGTAACCCCCAAAGCATTATTAATGAAGCCAGAGAGCTTTTCCAAAACGGGTATAGAGAGGTAACCCTGCTGGGTCAGAATGTTAATTCATATTTTTGGAAAGAGGGCGACCTTACATTTGCAGCTCTTCTTGAGAGGGTTGCACAGATAGACCCGCTTTTAAGAGTAAGATTCTCTACCTCACATCCAAAAGATTTAGGACGTGATGTAATTGAGGCCATGGTGAAGTACCCTAACATATGCCGTCATATTCACCTGCCTATACAATCGGGGAGTAATAGTGTTCTTAAGCGAATGAACCGCAAGTATACAAGAGAGGAGTATCTGCAAAAGGTGTCGTTAATAAAGGAGCTGCTGCCCGAGTGCTCGCTCAGCACAGATATAATTGCCGGATTCTGCGGAGAGAGTGAGCAGGACCATTTAGACACACTGTCTGTAATGAGCGAGGTTGGTTACTACACCTCCTTTATGTTCCAATACTCACAAAGGCCCGATACCAAGGCGGCAGAGCAATTCCAAGACGATATCCCCGAAGAGGTTAAGAACATAAGACTCAACCGCATAATCTCTTTACAGAACCAACTCTCTTTAAAGAGCAATACAGAGGATACCGGAAAGGTATTTGAGGTTTTGACAGAGGGTTTTTCTAAGAGATCGTCGCGGGAGCTCTTTGGCAGAACATCGCAAAACAAGGTGTGTGTATTCCCTGCCGGTGAACATAAAGTTGGAGAGTATGTTAAAGTAAGGGTAACCTCGTGTACATCGGCAACCCTTAAAGGGGCAACCGAAGATTAAAAATAGTTCAATAAAAACTTAAATAGAGAGAAGAAAATGACAAAGATGCGTACAATCTACATCGGCAATCTAATGACCGAAGCAGAACACTTGAAATCTGGAAGTAAAATAATGACAGAGGCGCCGGAAGATAACAATGGTAAGGGATCTATGTTCTCTCCAACAGATATGTTTGCGGTATCTCTAAGCTCGTGCATGCTCACCATAATGGGTATCTCTGCACAGGCACACGGATTTTCTATAGATGGAACAAGGATTGAGACCGAGAAGGTGATGGCATCTAACCCAAGACGTGTTGCCGAGCTTAAACTGGATATCTACCTTCCGAGAAATGACTACTCCCCAAAGGAGATGAGGTTTATTGAGACGTCGGTAAAAACATGTCCGGTTGCAAACAGTCTGCACCCGGACATAATTAAGACAATCACCTATCACCTACCGGAGAAGAACCTAGACTAGAAGAATAGGTATCTGCAGGTACCGATTCCGGCTGTGGCAGAGCCCTTCAGTTGGCCGTCGGTACCTACAATCTTCATTACAGAGTTAGATGTGAAGCTAACCTCTGCCGTAATGATGTTTCCGGTTTTAGGGCTCACCCCAACACCGTAGAAATAGGTGCCGCTAAAGATTTTGTTTACCCCGCCCGTAGCAACATCTACAGCATATATACCTGCCTCTATAGGCATGTAGCTTGCATTAAACACAGTGTTATAGGTGTATACTTTATTCCCATCAGACACTATATAGCCATCCATAAAATCTACAGGAACCTCAACACTCTTTACAGCCGTTTGTGTTACAGGATCTATCTGCACCAAACCTTTGTCGGGGAAAGATGCCCACACTTTTCCATTCTTGTCTGATACAAGATTCTTGGCACCGCCGGTAACCCCTGCCGCTCTGATTAGTGCAGTTGAGTTAAGGTTGTCTCCGGTTAAATCCAAAACCCTTACCCCCTCTTTTACGGCAACAAAAAGCTTAGACCCTACAATCAACAGCCCCTCGGCATCGGTCCCTACCAAAACTTTCTTAATAAGAGCTTTTGTAGAGAGATCGTAAACGGCCACATAAGATTTGTTGAACTCCCAAAAACCGCTTGGAGTAACAACATAGCTATAGTCCCAGTTACTCACATAGATTCTGTTGCCGGAGATAGCTACTGCTCTTGGGCTTGCAAGGCCTTGGGTCATTGGTTCCGAGGCCTGTTTAGCTGTTCTTGAGTCTATTATCTCAATCTTATCGGGGTTGTTACACACAAGATAGGCGTGCTTCGATGGTGATACCACTCCCGAGATTATTGTTGCGCCTATAGATACTCCGTTTGCACTCTCAAAAACCCTATTCTGAATATCGTTTCTCTGCTCGTCGTAGATAGATATACTGGCAGAGTGCTCTGTAAAATTACCTTGGTTGATTAC
>CAYYAM010000038.1:10749-15711 GCA_964469965.1 uncultured Muribaculaceae bacterium
TACCAAGGGAGAATATCGAATATGTCTAGAGTTGTTCTCTCCCCGGTGTAAGATATAGAGGTAAAGAGCTCGTTATGTTTATGTTTTGCCTTAAAAGTAGCTCTCAAAGAGTGTTTTGGCTGATATGCCAGCTGCCTCCCCGTTGAGGGATCTTCTAACCATAGCCCTTTAACCATCTTAATATCTGTATAGCTATAGTTAACCGTAAGGTTTAAAGATGTCTCCGCAAGCTTCACCCACGCCGTCGCACCCCCCTCTACACCTTTGGAATCTACCTCGGGAATATTCTGCGGCCGCCAAACCTGACCGGCCGGTAACCACCTTATCCAGTTATCTACATCGCTCCGGTAGAGCGTTACAAAAGAGGTAACTGTTAACAGCCCCAAGCTCATCTGATAGTCGGCCCCTACCTCTCGGTTCAAAGATTTTTCGCTTTTGAGGTAGCTGTGCACCCCTCCCCAGTAGCGGTCGTTAAGACTGGGAACCTTGCTGTTCCGGGAGATAGATCCTCTCAAAAAGAGATAGTGCGAACCTCTGTTTATAAGAGAGATGTTAAAACCGGCAGAGGGCATTAACGGCACATCGCTACCTGTTACCTTACCAGCCCTCACACCTAGAGAGAGTGTAACAACCCTTACGGGCTTAACTCTTGCCATAGCAAAAGCGTAATAACGCTGCTCATCTGCCGCCCCCCGGTAGGAGTCTACACTGGGAGAGGTAAACTCCCCGCTCACCCCTGCCTTTATAAGCAGATCATCATTTAACAGCTGCCCCTCGGCCACAACCTTTACTCGGGATGCGGCTATAATATCGTCTTTATATTTTTCATAATCGTTCGAAAAGGCCACAGAGCCGCTATACGAGAACCACCCTTTTGCAGGAGAGTTGTATGCCAATGAGCTTCTAAGGTTCCTGTCTGCTATAGAGGCGTAGCTCTCGGGCCTGTCGTTTAGCGATACCGATGGTTGAATCTCTCTGAAAAAGTTGAGATACATAATATTAAAACTTATTAGAGATGAGTCTTTTAACTTTTTAAACACCTCCTGAAGAGCTCCGTAATTGCTGTAGGCCGAATTGTTCAGATACTCCTTTGGAGTTCCCGGTTTTGTGTTGTTGAGAAAACTGTAGTTGTTCTCTGCCGATGATCTAAAAACCCCGCTCCTGCTCTCTAAGCTTCCATTGGAGTACCTAACGGTTGCTCCGGTAAAGAGCGTAGCAAATCCGCCCCCCAACAGTGTAACATCTCCCGTAACCCCCTTTATCCATTTTGGATTTGTAGATAGCTGCAAACTCCCTCCAATACTGCCATCGCCATAGAGTAGAGAGCTCCCTCCCGTGTGAACGTCTAATTTGTCAAAAAAGTAGAGGGGTATATGAGAGAGGTCGGTCTGGCCCAAAGTTGGAACAGCTAAGCTCATTCCGTTCCATGCAACCGATGTATGCGAAGAGGAGGTGCCCCGTATAGAGATATAAGACCTCATCCCCTTACCATACTCTTTTATATAGATGGAGCTCTGCTCTCTTATGTAGTCTGAGAGAGTGTTGCTCTTCATGCTCTCAAGAGCTTGAACAGATGCGCTTTGTATCTTTGTTCCAACAGCAAAAGCTCTGTTTGTGGGCCTCCCCAACACTCCTGCTTTTACAACCACAGAGTCTAGACTCCCCCTTTTAACCTTAGTGGTATCTTGTAAAAAAGAGCTCCCCGAAGCCGTAAACGGCAACGCGAATAATAGTAATAAAAGTATGACTGTGTAACCTCTGTTATACATCGCTCCCTATCTCCCGAAAGTTCGATTTTATGTTAAGCTCTGCAGCAGGTCTTCTGACTTAGCTTTTACATCCTGCAACCTTCCCGCCAATATAAGGCAGTGGTGAGAAAGAGGATAACCATTTTGGAAAGCATCACAGCAGCGGGTACTGTCTCCGGTTCTCACGGAGTTCCCTTAACTGTAGAACGGCACAAAGGTAATTTAAATTCGTAAATAAAAAATAACTTTTAATAACTTTGCTAGAAACACAAATAAAACCAAGTATGTCAAAATTTCTAAAATCGTTCTCACTGCTTATAACTCTGCTGTTTGTACTAAGCTGTACAACAAAGCAGACAGGAGTTGAGCTTAACTTTGAACAGTACACCCTGAGCAACGGACTCAAGGTGGTGCTGCACCAAGATCACTCCGACCCTATTGTCTCTCTGGCAATACAGTACCACGTTGGTTCGGGAAGAGAGAAGCCGGGCAGAACCGGATTTGCACACTTCTTTGAACATATGCTATTCCAAAGATCGGAAAACCTTCCAAGAAACGCATTTTTCCAAAAGATTGCCAGAATGGGGGGAACTTTTAACGGCTCTACCAACACCGACGGCACAAACTATTACGAAGCCGTTCCCAGAGATGCCCTGGAGAAGATTTTATGGATGGAGTCAGACAGGATGGGCTTCTTTATTAACACTGTTACCCAGAGCGGACTGGAGAGAGAGATAGATATAGTGTCTAACGAGAAGAGACAAAACTACGACAGCCAGCCATACGGACAATCGAGTATAATAATAGCTAAGGAGCTTTACCCGCAAGGGCATCCATACAGCTGGACAACCATAGGTGAGATTGAGGATCTTAGAAACGCAACACTGGAAGATGTTAAAGAGTTCTACCACAAGTACTACGTTCCAAGTAACGCCACTCTTGTACTGGCGGGTGATTTTGACAAAACTCAGGCAAAAGAGCTTATAGAGAAGTATTTTGGCGAGATTGTGAATAACCATCAGGTAGAGAGGCCGGCCATTACTCCCGTAGAGCTGCAGGAGACCAAAAAGGTGATGTGGGAAGATGCCTATGCAAAACTTCCAATGATTAATATCTCCTACCCTACTGTTGAGCAATACAATAAAGACTCATACGCCCTTTCGGCCTTTACTTCGCTGTTCGCAGCCGGTAAGAGCTCTCCGCTATATAAAGTGCTGGTAGAGGAGAAGAAGCTGGCTCCGGCCGTTAACGCATTTAACATCTCAAGAGAGATTGCAGGGCACACACAGATTTCTGTTCGCACATTTGAAGGGGTAGATCTTAACGAGGTTTACTCTGCAATTGAAGAGGCGTTTGCAAGATTTGAGAGCGAGGGAGTTAACGAGAGTGAACTTGAGAAGTTCAAAGTGATTCAAGAGGTGAGTATGTACAGCAGAATGAGCGGAATCATGGGTAAAGCCATTATGATGGCCAGAGATAATGAGTTTGGCGGCTCACCCGACAGATCGCTTACAGACCTGCAGATGATTATGAAGCTCTCTGCTAAAGATGTTATGAGGGTATATGACAAATACTTCAAAGGGAGGCCTCACCTTGTATTAAGTATGGTTCCTGCAGGGAAGGGCAACCTTGCCGTTGCCGACTCCAGAATGGCAGAGGTAACAATAGAGAAGGTAGAGGATCAACAGATGAAGTCTCAGGGAGGAAAGATTGTAGATGATGAGTATGAGAGAACACCATCCTCTTTCGATCGTTCGGTTGAGCCGGAGTTCCTGCCCAACACTCCTGAGGTAAAACTGCCCGAAATTTGGAAGATGGCCCTTGCTAACGGAATGGAGATGTACGGTATCACAAACAATGAGCTTCCGCTTGTTCAGTTTACAATTACAATAAAAGGGGGAATGCTGCTCGACCCTGCAGGTAAAGAGGGCCTTTCATACCTCAATGCCAGATTGATGAACGAGGGCACCGAGCTAAAAAGCGCAGAGGAGCTGGAGAGCGCCATGGGTCTGCTGGGAGCAAGAATCAACATCTCATCTGACAATGAGAGTACCAACATAAATGTAACTGCTCTGTCCAGAAACTTCAAAGAGGTATTGGCACTCACAGAGGAGATGATTCTTAAGCCAAGATTCGACGAAGCGGCTCTGGCAAGAATAAAACAAGAGACAAAGGCCTCTATAAGGCAATCTACATCGGACCCTCGCAGCATAGCTGTAAAAACCCGAAACCGTCTGCTCTACGGAGAGGATGGCACATTTGCAAAAAGCTATTTGGGAACACCCGAGAGTATAGATGCTATTACTATAGAAGATATTAAGGCGTTTTACAAAGCAAACATGGTTCCTAATCACGCCTCTTTAAACGTTGCAGGTAAAATAGATGCAGCTGCGGCTAAGGAGATCACGGCATCTCTGGTTACAAACTGGGCTGCTTCTGAATTAAACATCCCACAACCTGTATGGGGCATCCCTGCCAAAGGGGCAACAATCTACTTTGTAGATAACCCCGGCTCGCCTCAATCTATGATCTTTGTAAGCAAGAGAGGAATGAGCATGAGTCACCCCGATTTCTATCCGGCCACAGTAGTAAACTACAGACTTGGCAGCGGATCTCAGGGTCTGCTCTTTGATGTTCTACGCCTGCAGAGAGGTTTCACCTACGGCGCCTCGTCGGGGTTAGAAGCAGGAGAGCATTACAACAACTTTACAGCATCGTCCAGCGTTCAAGCCAGCACCACACCAGAGGCGGTAACCATCTTCCGCGACCTTATAGGCAACTATCACACACAATTTAACGCAGAGATGTTGGAGGAGACCAGAAACTCACTTATACGGTCTATGGCATCGTCGTTTGAAACTTTAGGTTCTCTTGTTAGAGTTCTTTCTAATATATCTTACTACGGCCTGCCACTTAACTATGTAACCCAACAGCAGGAGCAACTTAACAACATGACTCTTGAACAGGCGAAAGAGGTTATAGCAAGAAACTTTAATATTTCTGATATGGTATTTGTTGTTGTAGGCGATGCCCGCACTCAGCTAAAACCTTTAGAAAGTGTAGGTTTGGGAAAACCGGTGTTAGTTAAAATGTAAAACCGGAGGAACAAGTTGGTAAACCAAAAAAAATTGTTACTTTTGCACTCCTTGTTTACCGAGTAGTTTGCCCGGATGGCGGAATCGGTAGACGCGCTGGTCTCAAACACCAGTGGCCG
>CAYYAM010000039.1:0-1550 GCA_964469965.1 uncultured Muribaculaceae bacterium
TTGCATAAAGTGTAAACATATGTATTAATTCCCTTAAAAACAAGGAATAATAATAATAATAATAATAGTAATTGGCAGGTTTGGAAATTTACAACGACCAGTAGCGCAGATCTTTTACAATATCTTTGAAGACCCCTCTTATGTCAACTACAAGCCCCTTAGGATCTAACAGAAATTTAAAATCACTCTCGGTCATATTCAGATACTCTCTGTGCGGAACAGCCATAATAACGGCATGGTACTTTCCTGCCGGTTGAGGAAGAAGTTTAACATTGTACTCCTCGTCAACCGCATGAGGGTCGGCATTAGGATCTACAACATCAACCGCAACACGGTAACTCTGAAGCTCTTTTACAATATCAACAACCTTTGAGTTTCTAATATCGGAGACATTCTCTTTGTAAGTTATCCCCATTATAAGAACCCTTGCTCTAAGAAGCGGAAGATCGTTAGCTAGAAGTTTTTTTACTGTCTGTTTTGCAATATATCCACCCATAGAGTCATTCACAAATCTTCCTGACGCAATCATCTGAGGGTGATACTTAAGTTCCGATGCCTTATGCACCATATAGTAAGGGTCTACACCAATACAGTGCCCGCCAACCAATCCGGGAGTATAAGGGACAAAGTTCCACTTGGTTGCAGCCGCTTTAATCACATCGAAAGTATTGATTCCCATTCTATTGAACAAAATAGACAACTCATTCATAAGGGCAATATTCACATCTCTCTGAGTGTTCTCAATAATCTTGGCCGCCTCGGCAACCCTAATATCGGGAGCCCTATGCACACCCGCCGTAACCACCGACTCATAAATCTTAGCTATCTCATCCAGAGACTCCCCATCGCAGGCAGATACAATCTTTATAGTATTTTGCAGAGAGTGCTCGGCATCGCCCGGATTAATCCTTTCAGGCGAGTATCCAACCTTGAAATCCTTCCTGAACCTCAAACCCGAGACCCTCTCCAAAAGAGGCACACACTCCTCATAGGTACATCCAGGATAGACAGTAGACTCATAAACAACATAGTCTCCCGGCTGAAGCACATTTGCAACAGCTAAAGTTGCCGATAAAAGAGGGCGAAGATCGGGCTTATTGTACTTGTCTATGGGAGTTGGAACGGCAATAATAAAAAAGTTAGCATCCCTTAGCTCCTCGGAGTTAGAGGTGAAAACAATATCTCTGTTTTTAAAAGACTCCTCACCAAGCTCACCGCTGGGATCTATATTGCTCTGTAGAAGTTTCAGATTTCTCTGCTTAATATCGTACCCTATTACAGAGAAGTGCTTTGCAAATTCAAGCGCAAGAGGAAGACCCACATAGCCCAGCCCCACAACGGCCATTTTGATTTTCTTGGAGATTAGTTTGTTATACATATTCTAAACAATTAGGAGTCACGGCAAAGATAATAGATTTAACTTTATTTTTCCTTATATTTGTGACATTCTATAAAACTAAAACCATGGACTGGTATGTACTTTACACATCTGCACGAGCCGAAAAGCGGGTTGAAGAGAGACTCAACCAAATAGGTATAGAGTGCTACCT
>CAYYAM010000039.1:1650-3221 GCA_964469965.1 uncultured Muribaculaceae bacterium
GAAAAGAGGAGCGGTAAGGTGATGGAGGTTGGAGATAGGTATGCAAAGCTTTACCTGGAAGAGATAGGAGCAAAAATTTGTGTATCTTTGTTGGAGATTAATAAAAAGAGAGAGGCCTGATAAATATATGGATTACAATACTCAGAGAAAGAAACTGATTATGCCCGAGTACGGAAGGCATGTTCAGAAGATGATTGAATACGTTGTAAGCATCCCCGATAAGGAGAAGCGCAACGAACAGATACGGTCGGTAGTAGGGGTTATGGGCATACTCAATCCCCAACTGAGAGATCTGAACGACTTCAAACACAAGTTATGGGACCACGTGCATATCATATCCGACTTTGAGATAGACATTGAGTCGCCCTACCCTACACCAACCAAAGAGACCTTCTCTACAAAGCCAAATCCTGTTCCCCTGGACAAAAGTCCTTTAAAAGCAGCTCATTACGGGCGCAACATTCAGAACATGATTGAGATGATTGCATCTAAGCCAGAAGACGAAACTCGTAAAAACATGGTGATGGTGCTTGCAAACTACATGAGGCAACAGTACCTTATCTGGAACAAAGACACCGTAACAGAAGAGACAATATTCAAAGATATTAAGGAGCTATCGGGCGGAAGATTATCAGTCCCCGAAGATTTCCACCTCACCGTCACACACCACCACGGCCCTGGCTCTCAACAGTCGCACCATTCGGGGCACAGCTCTCAACACCGCCAAGAGGGATCCAGAGCAGACGGCCACAGGCAACAAGATGGCCACAGACAGCAAGAGAGCCACAGACCAGGAGGATACAGAGGCAATAAAAAGAAAATTAACAAGAGGAAATAATGGCAATATTCAGAGTTGAGGGTGGATATCGCTTGAAGGGCGATCTCACTCCGCAGGGGGCCAAAAACGAGGCCCTCCAAATACTCTCGGCAGTACTACTCACTCCGGAGAGGGTTGAGATACATAACGTACCCGATATTCTTGATGTAAGAAAATTAATTGAACTACTTGAACGTCTGGGCGTAGAGACCCAACACTTAGGTATTTGCGGAGCAGATAGCGGATGCATCTCCCACAGCTACTCCTTTAAAGCGGCCAACATAGACCTCGACTTTGTAAAGAGCGACGAGTTCTGCAAAATGTCGGCATCTCTCAGGGGATCTGTAATGCTTGCCGGGCCTCTTCTCACCAGATTCGGGTACGCCAGTATGCCCAAGCCCGGAGGAGACAAAATAGGCAGAAGACGTCTTGACACACACCTCATAGGGTTTGAAAAACTGGGCTCCTCCCTTAACTATAAAGAGGGAAACTCCTACTTCGAACTCACAACTGAGCGACTCAAAGGGTGCTATATGCTGCTCGACGAGGCCTCTGTTACAGGAACCGCCAATATTGTGATGGCCGCCTCAATGGCAAAAGGTGTAACCACAATCTACAACGCCGCTTGCGAACCATACCTTCAACAGCTCTGCAAGATGCTTAACCGCATGGGAGCAAAAATATCGGGGATAGGATCTAACCTCCTCACAATAGAGGGTGTAGACGCACTGGGAGGAACCTCTCACACCATCTT
>CAYYAM010000039.1:3321-4766 GCA_964469965.1 uncultured Muribaculaceae bacterium
ACCTCCTCACAATAGAGGGTGTAGACGCACTGGGAGGAACCTCTCACACCATCTTACCAGATATGATTGAGGTAGGCAGCTTTATAGGTCTGGCAGCAATGACGGCCAGCGAGCTCACAATCAAAAACGTAGCGTACGACCAGCTCGGAATCATCCCAGATCAGTTCCGGCGCCTTGGGATTACCATAGAGCGCAGAGGAGACGATATTTACATCCCAACACACGAAAACTACGAGATAGAGAGCTTTCTAGACGGCTCAATAATGACCATTGCCGACGCTCCATGGCCGGGGCTCACCCCCGACCTCCTCTCGGTATTTCTGGTAGTTGCCACACAGGCAAAGGGATCTGTGCTGATTCACCAGAAGATGTTTGAGAGCCGACTCTTTTTTGTTGATAAGCTAATAGATATGGGTGCCCAGATTATTCTTTGCGACCCTCACAGAGCAACCATCATAGGCCACAACAGAGAGTTCTGCCTTAGAGGAACCAGAATGGTCTCTCCAGACATAAGAGCCGGAATTGCACTTCTAATTGCAGCAATGAGCGCAAAGGGCACAAGTGTAATAGAGAATATAGAGCAGATAGACAGAGGATATCAGAGCATAGACCTTCGCCTGAATGCACTGGGCGCAAAAATAGAGAGAATAGCCAAACCATAAATTCAGAAAGCAGAAAACAGTCAAGCTAAGATGGCAAAGAAAAAGAGTTCAACAGCAGAGACAGCGGCACCAAAAGGCACAGAGGCGTTTAAACTTATACTGGGGCTTTTCTTTGCCGCGCTATCGGTTTACACACTAATCGCACTACTCTCCTACCTCTTTACCTGGGCAGAAGATCAATCGCTACTCTCCAGACCCGACGTTTGGAGCGCAATTGTTCCCGTAGAGAACGGAGCCGGCAAACTTGGATTCTTCTGGGCAAACCTACTACTCTCCAACCTCTTTGGGCTGGGAGCATTTGTAATCCCATTCTTCTTTGCAGCAGTTGCCATTTACTCGCTTAAAATCAAGAAAGTAAGACTACTGAGAGTTTTTTACCTCACCGCTTACGGAGCAATCATACTCTCGCTGCTCTTCTCCTTTGTGTTTGGATTCACAAAATTCGACGACTGGTTTGGAAACGGCGTAGGGGGCTCGTACGGATACTTTGTGAACAGATGGCTGATTGCCATGCTTGGCCCTGCAGGTGCGGGATCGCTTATAGGTGTTGCATTTGTTACATGGCTCATTCTGCTCAACTACAAATTTGTACTGTGGATAAACAGCGCAATCAGCTCAATCTTCCACCGTAAAAAGCGTGACACCAAAGCTGCAGAGCACACCTCAACAGAGAGTGAGGCCGATGCAACGGCAACGGCAGAGATGTATGTTACAGATAAAGAGCCGGAAGCGAACAGAGAGGAGATAATTTTTGAAATTGAGCCGCAGGAGGATTTTGACAGT
>CAYYAM010000039.1:4866-9212 GCA_964469965.1 uncultured Muribaculaceae bacterium
GCAGAGCAAGAGGAGGAGGATTTTATGAAAGATCTGCCGGTAGGTTCGCTGGATACCCTGTTCGACCCCCGTCTCGACCTTTCGGGCTATAAAGCTCCTGGGATAAATCTTCTGGACGACTACAGAGACAAGATCTACAAAGTACCCCAAGATGAGTTGGAGAAGAACAACCGCAAAATTGTAAAGACACTCAGCGACTATAAGATATCTGTAGAGAGGATCTTTGCCAGAACAGGACCCACTGTAACTCTATACGAAATTGTGCCAAGCGCGGGAGTCCGCATCTCACAGATTAAACGCCTGGAAGACGATATTGCACTCTCACTGGCGGCAAGAGGTGTGAGGATTATAGCCCCCATACCTGGAACCAACGCAGTAGGAATCGAGGTTGCAAACGACAAGCCAAGCATAGTACCAATGAAGTCGCTGTTGGAAGATCCCAAATTCAGAAACGCCAACTACGACCTCCCTATCGTAATAGGAAGAACCATCTCCAACGAGGCCATGACATTCGACCTTGCAAAGATGCCCCATCTGCTGGTTGCGGGTGCTACCGGGCAGGGAAAATCGGTTGGTCTCAACGCAATCATAACATCGCTCCTATACACAAAGCACCCATCCGAGATGAAGATGGTGCTTATAGATCCAAAAAAGGTGGAGCTATCTCTATACTCAAAAATAGAGAGACACTTCCTTGCCAAACTCCCCGATAGCGAAGATGCCATTATCACAGACACTCAGAAGGTTGTCTACACGCTTAAGTCACTTACCATAGAGATGGACAGCCGATACGACCTGCTAAAGATGGCACACGTAAGAACAGTAAAGGAGTACAACGAGAAGTTCTTGTCTCGAAGACTCAACCCGTTAAAGGGGCACAGATATATGCACTACATAGTGGTGGTAATAGACGAGTTTGCCGATCTTCTAATGACAGCCGGCCGAGAGATTGAGGAGCCGATTGTTCGTCTTGCCCAGCTTGCCAGAGCAATAGGAATTCACCTTGTAATTGCAACACAACGCCCAACCACCAATGTAATTACGGGTCTTATAAAGGCAAACTTCCCGGCACGAATTGCATTCAGAGTTATCTCCAACATAGACTCCCGCACCATTTTGGAGACAACCGGAGCAAACCAGCTGGTTGGAAGAGGAGATATGCTAATCTCTGTTGGAGGGGAGATAACAAGGGTTCAGTGCGCACTGGTAGACACAGCAGAGGTAGAGAGGATAACAGAGTATATAGGGTCGCAGCAAGGGTACCCTTCGGCACACTATTTGCCTGAATATACAGGAGAGGATGGCGATGCAAATCTGATTGGAGAGGTAGATCTGGGAAAACGCGACAAGCTCTTCGACGAAGCTGCAAAGTTGGTGGTACAGTATCAGTCTGGCTCTACATCGCTGATTCAAAGGCGAATGAACCTAGGATACAACCGCGCAGGCCGAATAATGGATCAGCTGGAGGCGGCTGGAATAGTGGGCCCGTCGGAGGGGAGCAAGGCAAGACAGGTGCTCATTACAGATTTTCAATCCTTAGACAGAATTCTTGCATCCCTTGATTAGACAAAACCATGAAAAAGAGTCTTTTATATTTAGCACTAATGCTAATAACAACAGCGGGCCTGGCAGAGTCGCAGGAGATAATTTCTGCCATGAGCAGCGCTATCAAACAGCGCGAGGCCATAGAGATAGAGTTTACACTTAATGCCAAAGATGCCTCCGGCAGTGAGATAGCCAATACCACAGGGAGTGTTTTTGCACAGGGAGAGCTCTTTAAAATGGTTAACAGAGAGGCCGAGATCTACTGCAACGGCAAGTGGAAGTGGATGCTCACAACTTCAACATCGGAGCTGGTTATCTTTCCTCACGACACAACAGTGAACGACCTTTTGGAGAACCCTACGGGGTTCCTCACCTCTCTTCAAAAGAGAAACTCGGGTTATAACATCTCTCCAAAAACTGCAAAAAGCACTATCCGCGGCAAAGAGGCCACTACAGTTGAGCTCACACCAACATCTAAGAGGGCACCATATAAAAGCTTGAAGGTGTCTGTAGATAACCTCACCAAACTGCCGCTCCGCCTCACCTACAGCTCTAAAGACGGAAGCAGCTACACAATAGATATAACATCGGCTAAGCCAATCGGAGCAAAACCGGCCGACTTCTTTGAATTTCCATCGTCTAGACTTAGGGGACTTACCGTTACAGATCTTCGCTAACCAACTATCTAGTAAACACACCCGATTTTTCAAACACCTCAAGAATTGAGGGGTAGGTATTGCTCAGATAGCTTCGCAGCTCCTCCTTAGGAACCCAAACGGCCTTCTCTATGCTCTCTTCTGTTTGCGGCCTGGTCTCAAAGCCATTACCCTTATACTCCATTCGGTACCACTTGGTAAACTTGAGATTAAACCTGTTATTTCTGTAAAAAGTGTGATATGTATCGCATATATGCTCCATAATCTCCAACTCACCAATTCCACACTCCTCCTCAACCTCTCTCAGCGCAGCAGCTCTGATATCTTCGTTGGGCTCCTGAGTACCCTTAGGCAGATCCCATCTCCCATAACGGAATATCATAAGAACCTCCCCCTTTGTATTAGAGACCAGCCCGCCCCCTGCAGTAATCTTCCACAATCCGGTGCATAGCTGTTTAAAGGTTGCCTCCTCATGTGTGCTTGGAATAAACAGTTTGTGGATATTTGGTGTGGAGTGGAACAGTTCCGGAATATTTGCAAGATCGGGGTAAGAGCCCGGGCTGTACAGAACCGCCTCCGGATCGTTAACCGGCTGCTCGGGATAGCTGCATACAGACACGCGGCGATTCTCGAAATATATGTTATACATTAAAAAGATTGTTTTTACTATCTTTGCACAAAGATACTTTTTTTATGGAGTCTATTGAAAAAATAATTGCTAAACAGCTTTTAGAGATAAAAGCGGTAATGTTGAATGTAGAGAAACCTTTTACTTGGGCATCGGGCTGGAAATCACCTATATATTGCGATAACAGAAAAATTTTGTCCTATCCTCAGGCCAGGACACTTGTATATAAAAGTCTAGCGAGAATCGTGGAGCAGAACTACAGTAATGTAGATGTAATTGCAGGGGTGGCTACAGGCGCCATAGCGTGGGGAATGCTTGTAGCAGAGGAACTTGGAAAACCTTTTGTATATGTTCGCCCAACACCCAAAGACCACGGCACCGGAGCACAGATAGAGGGATCTCTACCAGAAAACGCAAATGTAGTTGTGGTAGAAGACCTTATCTCTACCGGGGCCAGCTCTATGTCGGCGGTTGAGTGCCTCACCAAAGAGGGTGCCAACGTTATGGGTATGGTTGCCATATTCTCCTACAACTTCGACAAAGCCCGCCGCTCATTCGAATACAGCAACCTTGAGCTGCGTACTCTCACCAACTACAACACCCTTATTAACGAGGCGGTAGCTTGTAACTACATCAAAGACAAAGATCTGGAGACTCTTCAAGACTGGAGATACCGTCCCGATGCATGGGGCAGATAACCCAAACACACAACAAGCATAACTACCAATGGCAAATACTCACATAGAGGGACGGGTTGTAAGGATCTCACGTCCTTGTGATTTTCTTTATCATATCTTCACAGATCTGAGCAACTTTACAAAAAACCTTCCACCCGACATTGCTTCAAAAGCCGATATTAGCTCAACCCCCGACACCCTTATAGCTAAGGTTCAAGGGTTTGAAATAGGCATGAAGGTGTCGGAGCGAACCCCCTTCAGCACAATCAGATACAGCAGTCTGGAGACATCGCCCCTACCCTTTAGCTTTACTATCAAGCTAGACAATATTGCCACGGGTGTCACCGACTTTCAACTTATTATGGACTCCGAGCTCTCGGGCATGCTCAAGATGATGGTAGGGGGCAAACTTCAGGAGGTTGTAGATAAAGTTACAGATCAGATTGAGAGCGCAATGAACATGTAATAGGCAACAAAATGGCAAACTTTTTACCTTGGAAAAAAAATCTATCCCGAGCAATAGTGCTAGCAACGGCAATTCTTACAACAACAGTTATGAGCTCATCTACTAATCAGGGAAGCAGACACCTTAAACACTCCATAATTCCCGAACCCCAATTTGCTACAACTATAGATGGAGAAAACTTTTTACTCTCATCGGCCACGGCACTCCTTGCAACCGGATGCGAAGAGGTAAACTCGGCAACTCTCTTTGCAGAGTATGTAGAGAGGTATTACGGCATAAAACTGCAAATCATAACCTCGGTAAAAACCAGAGAGAGAGACCTTAAAAGTTTTACTAACCGTATCGAATTCAAGATAGAGAGCGGCACCGGGCTA
>CAYYAM010000039.1:9312-13542 GCA_964469965.1 uncultured Muribaculaceae bacterium
AGAGCGGCACCGGGCTAAAGAGGGTCACCCCAAAAGAGGGTATAGAGGGTGCCTACTCACTAAAGGTGATGGGGAGATCTATTGTTTTAAGTGGGCACGACGCCCCCGGACTCTTCTACGCAATGCAGACCCTCATCCAACTACTTCCCCCTAAACCTGTTGCAGCTGCCTCCGCTCTAGCCATAGGGCAGATAGAGGTTGAAGACTATCCCCGTTTTGAGTACAGAGGAATGCACCTAGATGTTGTAAGGCACATCTACTCTGTGGAGTACATTAAACAGTACATAGATTACCTTGCACTGCACAAGATGAACTACTTCCACTGGCACCTAACAGACGACCAAGGTTGGAGGATGGAGAGCAAGAGCCACCCTAAACTCAATGAGATCGGCTCCTGGAGAGCCGGCACAATTATCGGCATTTTTCCGGGCACAGGGGTAGACAGCACACGTTACGGCGGATACTACACCATTGAGCAGATGAAGGAGATAGTAGAGTATGCTGCCCGCAGATACATAACTGTTGTGCCAGAGATAGATGTACCGGGTCACTCCATGGCAATCCTAGCAACCTATCCGCACTTCAGCACCACACCGCACATTCCAAAAGAGACCG
Organism: uncultured Muribaculaceae bacterium; assembly: GCA_964469965.1. Taxonomy (GTDB): domain Bacteria; phylum Bacteroidota; class Bacteroidia; order Bacteroidales; family UBA932; genus Bact-08. Next base: position 9,928 of record CAYYAM010000039.1, read on the forward strand.
CAATAACCTGGGGAATATACAACAGGCAGAACAATGTGCTGGCACCTTCTGAGGAGGTGTTTGAGTTTCTTGCCGATGTGTTCAACGAGTTGATGGATGTATTTCCGGGAAAATATATTCACATTGGGGCAGACGAATGCGCAAAAAAATGGTGGGAGGAGTCTCCCGAAACTCAGGAGTTTATTAAAAAGCATGGACTAAAAGACGAAAACGGCCTTCAGAAGTACTTTGCACAACGCATAGCAGAGATTGTACATGCACGCGGAAGAGAGTTTATAGGATGGGATGAGATGCTTGACGATGGTTTAGTAGAGGGTGCGATTGTTATGAGTTGGAGAAATGCCAAAAACGGCCTTAAGGCGGCAAAGTTGGGTCATAAAGCAATCATGACACCTATAAAGTTCAGCTACTTTAATGTTGCACAGAAGAGAAACGAAGACACACTGTGTCACAACTCATGGTACGCCCCGGTAGATTCGGTTTACCTCTTTGAGCCGGTTCCGGAGGGAACCCCGGAGCATGTTGCAGCCAATATTCTTGGCGGTCAAGGTTGTATGTGGACAGAGTACTTCCCGCACAAACAGCGTCTCGAGTATGGAATATTCCCAAGACTCTCTGCATTGGCCGAGGTGTACTGGACAGAGCCAAAAAACAAAAACTGGCCAAAATTCCAACTTAAACTCGTAGACCAGTTCAACCGATACGACCTCTGGGGGGCAAACTACTCAACAGAGATCTTTAGCTCAGGTGGCTTAAGGAGAGATTAAAGAGCACATATTACCGCTTTATCTTTTGCAGATGACCGCTTTACCCGATAGATTTCTGGAGATGCTGGCAGAGGTTGTACCTGCCGAGACCGCTGCAAAAGTTGCAGAGGCAATCCTCAACACCCCTCCTGTCACCTCTATCCGCCTTAACCCTCTAAAGAGAGTAAGTGAAAACGTATCATCGGTTGTAAACATAGCCCTGGAGCAGAACCAATCGGTACCGTGGTGTACGCTGGGATACTACCTCAACGAACGCCCCTCCTTTACCATGGACCCATCGCTGCACGCAGGCGCCTACTATGTGCAGGAGGCAAGCTCTATGGCCCTGCATCTTCTTAAACCCTTTTTAGAGGATAAAATGAGGGTACTGGACCTCTGCGCCGCTCCCGGGGGAAAGAGTACCCACCTGGTAACTTTGCTCAATCAAAAATCGCAACTAACAGTTAACGAGGTTATTAAAAGCAGATTATCTGCACTCAGAGAGAATATACTCAAATGGGGAGACCACTCGGTAAAAATATTGAGCAGAGACGCGCGCGAGATAGCAGAGAGCGGGGCGATGTTCGATTTTATTCTGGTAGATGCACCCTGCTCCGGCGAGGGGATGTTCAGAAAAGAGAGGGGGGCCATCAAAGAGTGGAGCGAAGAGGGGGTACATATGTGTGCCGCAAGACAGAGAAGGATTCTATCCGATATATGGAGTGCACTGGAACCCGAAGGGTATCTGGCATACACAACCTGCACCTTTAACCGATACGAGAACGACCTGAACGTAGAGTGGATAAAAGATAGTCTGGGTGCAGAGTACATACCTCTGGAGTCTATCTCACCACAATGGGGTGTAATTGAAGCCCCGGCAGGAGGATACCGGTTTATGCCGGGAGTGGTTAAGGGAGAGGGGCTATTCCTGGCTCTGTTCAGAAAACCCTCCGGCGGCAGCTTCTTAACGGGAAAACCCTCCGGCGGCAGCTTTTCAACGGGAAAACCCTCCGGCGGCGATCCCGAATACAGTGTTTTTGCGGCAAACTCCTCGTTTCAATACCCAACATACGAGCTTACAAAGGAGTGTGCCCTGCAATACCTCAACCGTCAAGCAATAAAAATTCCCGACGCACCTATCGGCCTTATTGTAGTTACATACGGAGGACTCCCTTTGGGTTTAGCCAAAAACATAGGGACAAGGGCAAACAACCTCTACCCTACCGGCTGGAGGATAAAAAATCTTAAGTAGAGAGTTTTTGAATTACAGCTTGCATTTCACTATGTGGGATGCTTTCATATTTTCATTATTTCAGTACTTATACTTATATATTATTTGTTTTATATTACGATTTGTAAGTTCAGTTGTAGTATTTTCATCAATTTGAGTTAATATTAATCTATTGAAATATAATTAAATATGAAATATTTAAAACATAAAAAGCAAATTAAACCAGAATTATATCTTCATAAATAGGTATTATTCAGAAATGTAGAGTAAATCTTTAAAATGAGAATAAAATTATGAGATGAACTTCTAAAATTGTTGAAAATTAGTTGTATTTGAAGTAACAATTTTATTATATTTGTAATGGTATGGATACTCCCTTCGTTTACAACAAATACGTAACAGGTTCTGAGTTCATTGCTAGGCAAAAAGAGCTGGTACTGCTTGCAAATCTTGTAAGGCAGAGGCAACATATTCTTCTGTACGAACCACCTAAAAGCGGGAAAAAATCACTCGTTCAACAGGGGCTCATTAACTTAAGAAAAGAGGGGTATAATTTTACTGTCTGCAGCATCAACCTCTTTAATGTTCGTACAAAAAGGCATCTTCTGTACAAACTTTGCAGTTCAATCCTTGATGCTTTCACAAATTCTCCGTTCGAACGAGAGGAGATGATGAACGAAATTTGTCCCGAGATGGTAGAGATGCTAAAGAACTCGGCATACCAATCCGATCCCGAAATTGACATCAGCCCGGTAGAAGAACATATAGCCCAAAAGATTCTGAATCTTCCCGAAAAACTGGCAATAGAAAAGAGCGTCAACCCAATTATATACATAGAGGAGTTTCAAGAGCTGCTTTTACACGACGACGCATACGATACAATCAAGCTCATAGAGAGAGTGTGGAGATCACACGAGCACACTACTTATATAATAACAGGTGCTCTGGTAAACTCAATGAAGGAGATCTTCGAAGAGAAGAGGTATTTTTACAATTTTGCCGAGAGGATTAAACTTAATCCCCTAGACCAAAAAAACCTCTCCGACTTCTATATCCGAAGCTTCCTTAAAACCGGAAGAGTAGTATCAAAAGAGCTGGCCAACATGATGTACCATCTAACCGACGGACACCCCTGGTACGCACAACAGCTGGGCGATATCTCTTACTCACTAACCCGAGGATACCTCACCGAACAAGTTGTAAAACAATCTTTCCACTCTCTCATAGAGCTTCACTCCTACAGATTTCAGCTCATCACTAGCCGTTTAAGCAGATTTCAAATCAACTTCCTTAAGGCAATCATGGACAACGTAGAGCAATTGAGCTCTTTGGAGACAATGAACTACTACGGATTCAACTCTTCGGCAAATGTAAAACGGCTCAAAGAGGCAGTTAAGCGCAAAGAGATTCTCACAGAGGAAGATGGTAAATGGGAGTTTCTAGACCCACTCTTCAAAACTTGGTTGCGCACAGTCTATTTTGAGTTGTAAATAGACAACCCCACGAATTCTATCTCAGCACTATCTCAGCACTATCTCAGCACTATCTCAGCACTCCATCACAGGGTTCTAATCCAGGTATTATCAAATCTTGGAATTCTATCAAAGGATTTTAATCCTAGGAAATCTCAACCCCCGG
>CAYYAM010000040.1:0-11445 GCA_964469965.1 uncultured Muribaculaceae bacterium
CTTACTATGGTGGGTCGTAATCCAATGGTTGCTTACGTAGCATCGTCTATGGTTATAATACCTTTGTTGAAGCTTTCTCAGCTCTATCCACTTCTAGATCAAATAGGTAGATCTGTACCTGGCGGTATACTTAAGGGGCTTATAATCACATCAATGGCTATGTGCCTAGCTTTTCTATCATCGAAATTTAAAATATTTTGGAGAACATGATTAGAGGCATAATCATTAGTGTTGTTTGTATTTTTTTGTTACTTGCCCTCTCTGTGGGATGCTCAAAAGAGAGACAAGAGCAAGTAATTAAAGGAGTTTGGATACCCGATCCGTCTCATACTTCTCTCCTGCACTCATATGATAATATTGTTAACGGAGTAAAATTTCTCAAAGAGAGTGGCATAAATACTCTGTTTCTGTGTGTATATACCGGAGATAAAGTAGGATTCAAAAGTAAAGTGTATGAGAGAGTAACAGGGTCTCCTTACAATAATTACTATATGTTTAGTAAATATGATAGGTCATCTGAACAAGCATCAAAAGCATCAAGCGGAGATCCTATGATGGATTTAATTAACATCTCTCTGCAAAGCAACATAAAAGTTGTCTTTTGGTTTGAATTTGGTTTTATGGCAACAATCGGAGGTGAGACACCTGCGTCTCATAATCTGGTAAGAAATAATCCCGATTGGATAACATACGGAAACAATCAAATACAAGCCAACTATAATGGTACCGATTTTTATATCAATGGATTTAACCCACAGGTTCAGGATTTTTTATTGGATTTGATATGTGAATCACTTCTAATATACAAAGATGCTGCAGGGATACAAGGAGATGATCGTTTACCTGCTATGCCTGCAAACAGCGGATACGATATAGGCACAATCAAAGAGTTCTCGCTTTCGCATAATGGATCACTGCCTCCCGATAACTATAGGGAGACAGAGTGGTATGAGTGGAGAGTAAATATTTTAAACCGTTTTGCAGAGAGAATGTATAAAAGAGTTAAGTCTTTGGGAAAGAACTATATGGTTTGTCACTCCCCAAATCCCTATCCGTGGTGCAAAGAGAACCTTATGCAGGATACCGATTACTGGTTAAAGAGTGGTATTACCGACCTACTAACGGTACAGATGTACAGATTGAGCGGTGAGTCATATAAGCATACATTAGATGAGACATTAACTCTGGTAAATAGATATGGAAAAAAAGAGATCCTGAATCCGGGAATGCTTTTGAAGGCCCCGGGGATTAATATTTCATGGAGAGTATTTGAAGAGCAGCTAAAGATAAACAGAGAAGCCGGAATAAAAGGAGAGACCCTCTTCTATATAGAGGGTCTCTACAACGACTCAATCCAAGAGGTTTTAATTATTCACAACTCTTTGCAATCGCCTCTGTAAGCTCTTCCCACCATCCGTTTCTAATGATGTGAACAATATCAAATATCATCAATCCATCCGATTTTTTGAGATTCATCTCTACTGCTCTCATAAACTGGTGTGAATCTTTTTTATAATCCTCAACATAAATGCCTCCCAGAAATGGATTATTGCCCAGTAGTTTTCTGGAGTAGATACATGCTCCCTCAACACAGAGATGCTCTCCCGACGATAGCTCACTATCTGTCTCATTCTTATGATATCCTTCTGATTTTCTGTACTCTTCAAGAGTTACATTATAGTAATAGTTCCCATTTGTATATAGGTCTAAAAGATGTGCATAGCCATAATTTTTGTATTCGGGTGTAGCCCATTTAAAATCTTTAGAGGCATCGTAATCTTTGCTTGCCCAATTGACTCCTACTTCGTAATATGTGGGGTACCAAGCTCCCGTATATGCACCAAAAACAGCACTGCTATCAACCTCTTTAACAGCCATTCTGGCCTTAACAAAAAAGTTGTAAATAACAGACGCTCTCCATTCAATCCACTTTTTGAAATGAACTCCCTCCTCTCTTATATAGTTACCATCTTGGCCTTTAACCCACTCAAAAATATCCTGGGGAAACCTGTTAACCTTCTCTCCTATGTACTTTTCAAACTCGTTTTTGGAAAATTCAGAGAAATCGGCAGTAATGTTGTCGTAGCGGGTTCTGTCCAGAATAATTCCATCTAAAGGGTACAAGGTAAGAGTCTCTTTAAGAATATTCAAAATGTGCTCTTGCACCTCGGGGAGAGCAGGATTTGAGAAGATTACCGCTTTCCCCTCAATTTGCGAAGATGGAACCACACCCTTTTCGGGTAGATAGTTCATTGATTGCCAATGTTGTTTTGTTGTATAGACTAAACCCTTTTTAAACAGCCCGTGCCCCTCTGCAAATATATTAAACGACCCATAAATTTTTAGACCGTTTTCTCTTGCTGCAACTAAAAATGCCTCTACGTAGTCGAAGTCTGCCCTTTTAAATCCCTTCCACTCAGTCTTATGCGGAGCATATCGGCTTTTATAATTGAGCTCGCTGGAAGTTCCTTTTATATCCAGTACCAAAGCTGTTATCCCGGCATCTTTGCATCTCTTTACATAGTGCTTTATAGAGTCGGGATAACTAAACCTCTCCCAGTTGGCAGAGCAATCTATCCACATCAATTTTGGTTTCTCACCAAACAGAGCCACTGTTACAAACAGCAAAACAACCAGAGACAATAATTTTCCTTTCATTGCGAGTTTTTATCAATTTAATTAGCCCGCAAATATAGCAACATCTCTGGTTTTACCAGCTATACATAAACATTACCTGAAGTCTGTTTGCGCTTCCCCATGTACTGTTCATGTTTTTTCTATATCCATGAATGTACTCCCCTGCAATTGTCATATTCTTTATGCCTGCATAGAATAGAGAGGCAGAAAAGTAGTTCCCCTTAAAATATTCTCCGGCAGAGTAATAGTCATCTTTATTTGTCAGGCCTGCTATTGAGTAGTTAGATGTTGCAAACAACTTCTTACTAAAATCTGCTCTCATACCCAAAGATAGACCATACATAGGCAGCGATTGCAGCTTAGAGCCCTGAGCAGGTGCAAGATCGAGATTTAATGCAGCCAAATCGTTTATATAGCGTGCAACACCTTTTCCATAAATTGACTGTGAAACAAGAGTAAACTTCTCATCGAGTTTAAGAGACCAACTCAGTTGTGCTCCCGCTCCCAGCTCAGTTTTAATCTTTTCGGTGCTGTTTATACCATAGTCCATAGCCCTTAACAGACCCGCCAACTTAATATGACCTCTCTTTCCTTTGTATTGAAGATAGAGTGGAATATCGGGAAAAGTTTGATTAACAGCCCTAATACCGGAGTTTGCCTGAATTGTTGCCTTTACTCTCGGAAACTCCAGCGAAGCCCCAAAACTTAGGTTCTCATCTAAATTAGCTTTGTAACTTATCAGAGGTGTTCTAAAGAATGTTCTTGAGTTTACCCCCTGAATATCTATTAATGTAGTATTTGCAGCAAAATCGGTCATAAGACTCCATGCCTGACCAAATGTAAACCCTTTAAAAGAGATATACGCCTGCCTTAATCTTAAAACATCGGCTGCTCCTCTAAAGTCTGTCTCAATATAAAACTCAACATCGCCAAGACTCTCTGTTTTCTGCACAACTTTAAGATTTAATCTGGTTGCCGAAGCGTCCATGCTTAACCTGTGCTCCTTATCCCACTCCCCCGGAGCAGGCATTGTAGAACTTACAAAGTCGAAATTTGGAACAACTCCTCCAAAATCGGCTAATGTGACAAATCTCACAAAACCTCCGAACTTTACAGAAGTGTTACCTTTCTCAAATAGAAAAGGCGATGTGTTGGTGCTGCTTTTTGAAGATGTGCTCTGAGCCGCAAGCCCTGTGCAAATTGCAAAGAGAATGATTAGAATCAATACTTTTTTCATAGCAGAAGATTTAAGTTTGGTTTTACACAAAAGTAAAAGCTTTTACTAAATAGTGCAACTTTTTACCCATTTATTACGTCTAACATTAAATAATATACAAAAGCTATGAAGAGAATCAAATTCAACCAATTTTTTACCAGAGCAATTGCAGCCGCTATGCTTCTTAGCGCCCCACTCTATCTTGAATCTTGTATTGCCTTTGAGATGATTAAACCCTCGGGAGAGATTGTTTTACACGAACGAGATGCTGGAGAGTTCACAAAAGTTTCTGTCTCAAGCGGCTTTGAGTTAGTGTTGACTCAAAGTGACGTAAAAGAGCTCTCTATTGAGACCTATGAAAATATACACGATTACATTATTACAGAGATATCGGGAGACCAACTTAGAATAAGAAGAAGAGAAGGGGTATCATTCTCAGGAAATCCTAAAGTAAAGATCTACCTTTCGGCCAACCATATAGAGAGAATTTCTTCTAGCGGAGGAGGTAAAATAAACCTCAACTCGGGATGGGAGGCAGATGAGTTAAAGGTTACATTAAGCGGAGGCGGAAAGCTGTATGGAACAATCAATGTAAATAGTCTCGACATAAATATGTCGGGAGGATCGGAATCTGAACTCTCTGGTTTTGCAGCACACTTTGTACTGTCATCTTCGGGAGGCAGCAGACACAGACACTTTGATTTGCAAACTGAGAGAGGCGAAGTTGCATTATCGGGAGGAGCGAGAGCAGAGCTCAACGTGTCTGACACACTGGAAATAAATGCTTCGGGTGGAAGCGATATCAGATATATCGGTGATCCCAAAGTTGCTACAAAACTATCGGGAGGATCGAGGGCCGGAAAGTTTAATTAGTGATATTCTATTGCAGATCTTTTGAAATTGATGTAATTTAGTGCTGTCGACAACCAGATGTTAATCAATTTTCAGATGAGATTCAACTTCATTTGCAATAGTTGTGGCCATCTCTACAACCCCGGATTTCCGGGGTTTGTATGTAAATGCGGAGGGCTTTTGGGGATAACAAACCTCTCTCTTCCCTCAGTTTCCAATAATACACTACCGGTAGACAAAAGATTCAGAGGAGTTGGAAGATATCTGCCCCTACTACCTATTTCCGAAGCACCCTTCTCGTCAATCACAATGGGAGAGGGCGACACTCCGCTGATTGAGGTTGAAAGAGGGTTGATGGCAAAACTGGACTATATGATGCCAACGCTATCATTCAAAGATAGAGGGGCAGCCGTTCTTATCTCCTACGCTAAAGAGTACAATATTAAGCAGATAATTCAAGACAGCAGCGGTAACGCCGGGTGCTCTGTTGCTGCTTACTCTGCTAGAGCCGGAATTGATGCAAGAATTATTCTTGGCAGTTCAACCCCTAAAAAAAAGATAGATATAATAACCCGCTATGGTGCAAAAGTAGAGGCCATTGAAGGGAGTCGTGAGGATGTTGCCGCAGCAGCATTTACTAGAGCCGCTAAAAACGAGGAGTTCTATGCCAGCCATGTGTATAATCCTCTTTTTGCTCAGGGGATGAAGTCGTATCTTTACGAAATATTCGAGCAGTTGAATGGAGTTTTGAATATAAATATTTTTCTCCCTTTGGGCAACGGCACAATAGTTATTGGAACATGTCTGGCTATAAAAGAGTTGATGGTAATGGGTCTTTTAAGGAGAATTCCGCAAATAGTTGCAATCCAAGCTGATAATTGTGCTCCAATTTATAATGCCGTAAGAAAAGGTGTAGAGCTAACTGCATCTTACAACCATGGAACTGCAGCCGATGGTATTGCTATAGTTAATCCGGCAAGAGGCCCGGAGATAATCGGTTTACTTGAAGAGTTGAACGGAGATATTATATCTGTTACGGAAGATGAGATTTTAAAGGCACACAACACCCTTTCAAGAAAAGGGTTCAATGTTGAGGTAACATCTGCCGTAAATTATGCAGGATATAAAAAGTATATCAACTCCTCTACAAGCAGACAATTTTCAAAAAGTATCATAACTCTTTGCGGCTCTACAAAATAACTGGTTTATCTGAGAGATCTCTTAAACGGTACGATTTTAGAATAATATTCCATTTAGAAGAGTGTCTAAAATATAAAAAAAGGAGGCGTTATATGAAGAGTTATCAAAACATCCTACTAATTGCCATTATCTTTTTTGTTGCGTTCTCATGCGCTATACAAAGAGATAGAGCACAGATTGCCAAGGGGCGTCTTGAGCTTAAAGAGCAAAAGGAGAGCAGTGACTCCACGGAGTATGATCTGGTTGTTTTTGACCAGGGGTTCGATTTTTGGCTCAACAGCAGAAGTATAAATAAGGGAATGTACACTAATGAGTATCTCCAAACCATGAACAATCTGTATGCACAAGAGTGGAACAGAAGATACACAACAGGCGACAGAAGAATAGAGAGTTACATAGACTATAATCCCCTTACAAATTATGGCTTTGAGTTCAACTATAAACTATTTATGTTCTTTAAATACTTTGAGGAGACAAACAGAGTAAAGCTTGCTCCTTATAGCTCAAGATAGAGGTTGCATGTTATAATAATAAATTCTAACTTAGAGTGAGATTTAGTCTTTGGGGTTGTAAACTACTTCACAACATATAATCCAAAAACAATGAAAATAATCTCTACCCTATTGATTACCCTGGGTGTTCTCCTCTCATTTGAGACAATAGCTCAAACCCGGTGGATTGAAGATACTCAGATGAATTTTAAAATTCAAGTACCTTCAAATTACAGAACTAACCAATTTTTAGAAGGAACCGACAAGATTCACGCATTTCTCAGCCCCGATCAGAACGTATCGGTAAGGGTACGATCGTTTAAAGTACAAGAGAGCGTTTCTGTTGAGACCATAATGCAACTTTTTGGGCAGAGCATTATCTCAGGTTCCTCTGTACTGATTAATCAAGACTATACTCTCAACGGACTAAATGGTAAACTTGCAGGTTACAGATGGAGGTATAACAACATTAATGTGATCATTGCAGCTTTTTTTACTATACAAGAGAGCATAGGATATGTTGTCTGGGCAATGCTTCCGGAGCATCTATACAGTGCCCGAGTTGCAGAAGCAGACGCCATTACAAACACATTCAACATTTTAACCCGTATCAACAATAAACCTCAGGAGTCAATCAAGTCTCCTCCGTACAGCTTTAAACCGATTGTATCTGAAGATGCATTAATTGAACATCTTATCCCTGAATCCTCAAAAATAACCTCCTCAGAAGCCGGGACATCTATTTGGGATATAGTAACACCAAACGGTAGCAAAGCAACAATGGTAATTCAGAATATTATCAAAGAGTCAGATTTTAAAACCTTTACTAATAACCAGATAAAGTTCTTAAGAGATAGAGGAGCAGCTATTGGAGGTATGAGTTATGAGAAGATAAACGGATTGGAGACCTTTATCTACAATTACGATTACCAAGGTAACTCATTTTATTACACTGCAACAGATGCCCCTTCTAGCTATTATCTTGTTGGCTTTGTTGGAAGCTCAAACAAAAAGGGGGAGTTAAGTCAAATCCAGAGTAGTGTATTAAAATCATTTAAACAGAAAGCGGCCGGCAATCAGATTTCATCTCTAAAGATAAACAACTTAAATATTGGCAGTGAAATTACCCAAGGTCTTAGCATTGTAAACCCGAGCGATGCAATTGCAAAATCGGCTGAAAAAATACACCTTATTGCAGAGTACTCGGGAGATGCCGGAACAGAAAACTTCCTGGTTAAATGGATAAGTATAACTCACAATACTCTTGTTATTGAAGACTATTACCTTCCTACTATAAACGGATCGAAAAAGATTCATGCATTTATAGAGAATAATCGTCAAGAGTGGCCGCAAGGCAAATACAGAGCAGAGATTTGGCACGGCGGTAATTTGTTGGTACAAAAGGGCTTCTCTATCTCCTCTACCCTCTCCGCCAATACCGCCTCTGCAAGTACCTCCTCTGCTAATGTTGGGTCTTCCAATGTAGGGTCTATAAAGCAGATTGTAATGGATAACAGATGGTATGCATACGATTTTGAAACCGGTAAACTTAGAGACAACCACTCTCCCGAACCGGATGTTATGAATCGCCCTTGGTGCACACCACTTCCTGCCCTAACGGGCAACTGGGCAAAAACCGGCATTAAAGATTTTAACAAGGTAACAACTCCTCCAACTACGGGATACCTAAGCGACGGGAAAGATTTCATAGATTGCGCAGAGGCCCCATTGAACGAGGTTTTGGTGTTTAAACTGACAAATGGGAAATATGCCAAACTAATGATAATCAAAGATGAAAAAACTCAAAACGCATCGGGTTGCGAGCATAGAGTTACCTGTTTGGTTCAATATCCGGCATTTTAAATAAATCCTAAAATTTTAAACTATGAAAAAAAATATAATAAAAATCTGGGCAACTATACTGATAACACTTTTTATTCACGGTTGCGAATGCTCTGTAACCACTGCAAAACTTAGCGATGCTAAAGTTTGTACCCAACTAGAGACCAATCTTTGTGCACAAGATAATACAATTATTGATAGTAGCAGTGATGTTATATATGCAAGTTGCATCTTAAAAGGGGCACCGGAAAACACCCGTGTTAAATTTACATGGTTTTACTATGGAGATACTAAATTCGAGATAGATCACGTGGTACTCTCAACTCAGGATAAAATTGGCAACATAGAGCTTCACTCAACCCTTTCACAACCTTTAAACGGATGGCCAAAAGGGGTATACGAAGTTAGAATAGAGATAGAAGATGTTAATAAAGAGCCCCTTGTAAAACAATTTAGTATTCAATAGTGATGAGACAGATTAAATGGATTGTGGCCTTTACACTGCTGCTATTACCACTAACCGCTCTCCCTTGCTCCACCTCTTCTACAGAGTACAAACTTACACTTGCAATAGGCCAAATAGACAATCAATCATCTCCTGTAGTTGATTATATAACACCCGGTTACATGATGAGAGTTATCTTTTCTGCAAAGTGGGAAGGTAACACTAGTATGGCATATACACGGCTAGAGATTTTAATTGACAACAGAGTTGTATTAGACGAAAAACACAGCTTTTACGATAATCTATACCAGTTCAAAAGCACATTTACAAAACACATTGTAGTACCAAAAGATCTCCCTACCGGGAAACACACGCTTACGATAAGAATGGGTGTAGATCAATCATCTAAGCTGCCCGATCAGAAGCTGGTATGCAATCCAGTAAGTGCTCCTTTTTGGATTGGAAAACCCGATCTTACCTCAAAAGAGGTTACTTCACAAAATTTAGATTTAAAAATTGTAAAGGATAAGAACCCTGCTACAGGAAGCGAATGGGATATCATTGCATCGGATGGAATCAGCTGTTTAAAGATTTCCATTACGGCAACTCCAAGATCTACTCTCACTTATTTGGTACCAACCGGAAGAGGATACATATCGCAGTATGCTGTTTATGATAACAGAGCAACTGAGGGTGGAAGTATAGACACAAAAGAGGGATTGGTTGTTCTCTATTACTTTCCTCCGAATATAATAACAGAGGGAGAGAGCGGCATAATAAAAAATATAGGGGAGGATATTTTCATTAAAATGTACAGCACCCGTATAGATTTCACCCTATCTAACAGCGGAGGGCCAAAGAGGGAGGGAGTCTTAACGGTAAACTACTGCAGAGCTCCTATTGTTCTGGTTCACGGTTTTACTGGCGATAAAAGCACTTGGGAAGAGCTCGATAGCTTTCTCTCTCAAAGGGGATTTCGCTCCAATCGCGAGAACTACTATCTCACCGACTCTCAATCGGGCTCCATGAATGTTAAAGCCCAGGCAACTCTTTTGGGCTCTGTTATAAATCTTGAGAAAAACCGATACAAAAAATACAACGTTATGCTTAACGGGGTAGATGTTGTATGTCACAGTATGGGAGGACTTATTGCAAGATATTACACTAAAAGAGACCCTTCGGGCAAAACCGATATACGAAAACTGATAATGGTTGGAACGCCAAACCATGGTGTCTCTTCCACTACCGACCGACTAATAGGTTCATTTGTCTCCAGCATTTTGAGTGTTCACGGGGGAATGGCCGAAGATGTTAAATCGGACTCCGATTTTATGGAAGAGTTAAATAGAGGAGAGGTAGATGGGTTGCATATCAACAAAATGGTTCAACATGGAAACATCTTTGTAAACGGAACAGACGGAGTAGTTGACGGGCAATCTGCAAGATTAAGCCGAGTTGAAGAGACTATTCTCTCAAATATGAAACACTCCCCTGCTGTCCCCGACAGGGTTACGGGAGCTACACAATCTATCACCACAAGTCATGCAGTGTTCGATAAAATCCTTACCTGGCTTATCTACCCTATCCCCCCAGGGATTGAAAGATTAAATATTGGACACCTTTCTGAGACACTCTCATTTGGACAGAGTGGAAAATTAACTGAGAGCGGGCATATGATTAACGTGATAAGCGGTTCTCTAAGCTATAATAAACATACTCGATGGATAGAGACCGATCCCTCCTGTAGGGCCCAGATAGTTTTTCCAAATGGCAAAACTATGCTTATAAAGGCAGGGAGCAAGATAAACTACAACCCTAACTTCTCGGAGATAGTGATTAGCGAAGGGAGGATGATAACCAATTTAAAGATGGAGAATGGAGTTTACAATGTGGTTACTCCCAATATGAAGGTTATAGTAAAAGGTACCTGTTTAGAGATAGTTGTAGACAAATCTGGCAGAACCGAACTCTATCTATACGATGGGGCTGTAGATGTTGAGACAGCTGTTGCCAAAAAAGCAGTAAAGAGGGGGGAGCAGGTTTCAAATCAACAAAACGGGTCCATTATCTCCTCAGCATTTGATTATGAAAACAGATTTAATCAACAGTGGTCAAGCCAGTTTAACAACATTCAATCACTAAACACCTACATAAATTCAGCAATCAAACCCGATAATAGTATTTCCCGGGAGAAAGGGCTCTTTTCAAATGTGAAGACGGGGGGCTCTCTTGTAAAAAAATAAAGCCCGACACTAAGTGTCAGGCCTTTTTGTTGTGGAGAATATCGGAGTCGAACCGATGACCCCTTGCTTGCAAAGCAAGTGCTCTAGCCAACTGAGCTAATTCCCCGGGTAATAGAGCGCAAAGGTAACACTATTTTTCAAAAGTAAAAGAGGGAAGCTAAATTTTAGAGTGATTACAAAGTTAACCTTGTTTATACTTTGGAAACTTATAAAATTTGAATAGTGCAAGGCACTCTCTTTCTCTTTTGCACACAGTGCAACTTTGCCGAGCGGGAGTAGAAACAATGCGAGCATAGCTAAGCATTTATTCCGATATCCCAATCAAAGAACTTTTTGTAGTCCCGAGCGGAGTTGAACCGCTGACCTCTACATTATCAGTGTAGCGCTCTAACCAACTGAGCTACGGGACTGAAAATATATAAAGTTATGATAGCATAAAGAGTAACAGAAGAGGAAACTCCTCAGGTCAGTTAAGCTCCAAAAAGGAGGTGTTCCAGCCACACCTTCCGGTACGGCTAC
>CAYYAM010000041.1:0-2075 GCA_964469965.1 uncultured Muribaculaceae bacterium
AAATAAAGTTTCAATTTACTAATAATCAAATATTTTTTGCAGAAATCAAAAAAAAAATTATATTTGGAAAACATTGGCCGATGAGAGCTATAAATTCTTTAAAAAGACTGGTAATTAATATATTACCCTCTTTGCTTCTTATTATTATCACATCTTGTGTAAAGCAGCCGCAGTTTAATCCAAAGTCAGAAGCAGAAGAGCTTATTATTCCTGCCGGCTTTGATTGGAGAAGTGTTAAAGAGATTAACCTAAATGTGAGTGTAATCTCAATCAACGCAATTAACGATAACTCCCCAAGAATTATTAAGGTTTTTAAAAACGGTACCCTTAAAGATTCCGAACTTATTGCCTCGGGGTCTGCCTCTCCGGGTTCCCCCTTTAAAGCAACACTCTCACTTTCGCTCTCTCTGCCCCAACTTTACATTATGGAGATACTCCCAGATGGAGGCAGAAACATAAAAACTGTAAATGTAACCGGTAATAGTATCTCTGTTGCATTTTCAAACTCAATCTCTTCGGAATCTCTAAAGCCGGCAAGCCCAAATTTTACAGGAGGTTTTGCCTTGAATACAGCCCCCTATGCCTCAATGGCATTGGGTATTGATGCAGACGGCGACGGAATTCCTATTGGTGTAGATATAGATGATAACGACCCCGAAGTGGCATTTGCTTCGTTCTTTCCAAGCGCAATGGGTTGGAGCACCTTTATATTTGAGGATATGTGGCCGGAGCAGGGCGATTACGACTTGAATGATATTGTAATTGCACTTAGGGTAACCTACCTCACAAACGCATCAAATCTGGTAACAAGATTGCGCGTAGACTACAACCTTAGAGGGGCCGGAAGCACATATAACAACGCCGCTGCCTTTCAGCTTACAAATGTATCGCCCGCCAACATAAAATCGGTAACGGGAAGATTGCTCAACGGAAATAGCCCCTTTGCAGTAGAAGCCAACGGAGCAGAGACAGGTGTTACTCCGGCTGTAATACCCCTTTTCAACAATCAGCGAGATTTCATCTCCTTTCCGTACTTTCTCAACACTATAAACGGAGACCACAAAGTTACCCCTAACAATCACCTGATAATCTCTTTCAATACACCTGTTAATCAGAGTGAACTGGCTATGGATAGATTTAACCTCTTTATTGTTCCAAAATCCAGAGAGAGAGAGGTGCATCTTCCTACGGGAACAGCCACCTCTAAGTTTAACGGCTCATTAGCCGATGGCCATAACATAAGCCCCTCAAACAAGTTCAAGACAAAGCAGGGGATGATGTGGGCTCTCATGTTACCCGAAGATTTCAAATACCCGTCGGAGAGAAGCTCTATTCTCAAAGCTTACCCTAAGTTCAGAGATTGGGCAACCTCGGGTGGTACACTCAATACAAACTGGTACTCCTCCGGTGTGTCGGGCAACCTTGTTATGCAATATATTTATCAACCTGCCCCGCAACTGTTTAACTTACCTACTGTAGTAACAGCTGCTGTTTTAGATATTACCCCTTCGGGAGCAAAGGCGGGGGGAGAGGTAACTGACGATGGGGGAGCAACTGTTTTTGAAAGAGGGCTCTGCTGGAAAACGTCTCCCGGGGCTACAATCGCAGATAGCAAGCTTGTATTGGGCTTTGGATCGGGGGCTTTTGAGGGGTTCATCGCCGGGCTTAATCAGGGAACTACCTACTATCTAAAGGCATATGCAATAAACGAGAAGGGAACCTCCTATGGAAGCGAAGTAAGTTTTGCCTTATCGTCGGAGCCCGCACCTCCATTCCCCGAGACAACTCTAAGTCCGGTAAAAATAGGAGGAGTATGGTGGGCGCCCGTCAATGCAGGATACTCATCAACCAGACTCTACGGCCTCCTCTATCAGTGGTCTAGAATGTATGGGCAGAGGGGACAGTTCGATGCCGGTGGAAGCTTCAGCAACGCTTCGGCTCCTGTCTCTCCTGCAGAGGCAAATAATCCTGCAAATGCAAACAGGTTCTACATTGGGCTAAAAGATTGGAGTACAACATTTATCTCTGTTTGGAGCATGACTCTGTACAATCCTTGTCCTGCAGGGTGGAGGGTT
>CAYYAM010000041.1:2175-11017 GCA_964469965.1 uncultured Muribaculaceae bacterium
CGTAACATTAGCAGCGAACTGTCTAACAGAGGAGTAGCCGGTTACTATTGGCCTGTAACAGCTAATCCTCAAAGTGCGGGAGATGTTCAAAATCTGTATTTTACAATAGACAACCCGGGGCAAAGATTTAACAGAGATAAGGTAAACGGCTACTCTGTAAGATGTGTCAAGGATTGACACATCTTCCTATAAACTAAATGTAATTGCAGCATAGGTAATTCTTCCGAATATTGGTGCATATATAAAGGCGGCATCGTCTAAGCGTCGCTCGGGTTGTATGTAGTTGAAGAGGTTATTTACACCTATCGATATCTCGAACTTTCCATCGGCAATCGGGGCTATCTCCCTTGACACTCTACCGTTAACAAGGGTAAACGGAGTTGTTTTTTTGATTTTTGATACATTGTCTATATACATCTGCCCCTGGTAACCGGCAATCAGTGATAGATTCCAAAGAGGGGGAGAGTAGTTAAGCTTAAGGTTAGCTGTAGTAGAAGGGAATCGGGATACATATCTGCTCATCTCTGCAAATTGGGTCTCTTTCCAGTCATCACGAATATTGCTATACCGGCCTTGATTCAAAGTAAAGTCTGCTCCTACATTTAGCTCGGGCGTAAATGTAACAACTGCAGATAGTTCTACTCCCTGAACAAAAGCGTCGTCTATATTTTTCCACTGGTAGTCGTACCCATATGCAAGTATCTCCTCATCTGCGGCAGTAAAACCAATCTTATCTTTAAGATCTGTTCTAAAGATATTGGCTGTTACCCTCACTCTTTTGGTAAAGTAATCTGCAGATAGATTATAACTTACAGATTTTTCTGGGTTAAGGTTAGACGACTTCCAAACCCTCGGCGAACCACTGCAAAGGTGAAGCTCCTCAGAAAAACCGTAGGGCGCTCTGAATCCTGTGCCCACACTTGCCCTGAGTGTAATCTTGTCTGTAGCAGTATATCTGAGTGCAACTCTGGGGTTAATAGAGGTTCTTTCGAAAGAGGCAGTCGGAAACAGATCTCTGTCCCAAACTCTCTGCTCTGCTCTATACTCCTCTTGAGAAGAGTGAAAATCGGCCCTCACGCCCGGAACAATCACTAATCTCCCCGAGATGGTCCACTCATCTTGTATAAAGAGCCCAAACTCACCTGCCCTTTTGTGCGATACCGACTTGTACGGCTCACCATAGTAGCTGCTCCTCTCATCTACAACAACATACATCCCCGACTCGGTAAGTTTATCGTAGAGCGATTGAGCACCAATAATCAAGTTGTGCTTTTTGAAAGCGTAGTTAAAAGATAGTGTAGAGGTTAACATGTTCTCTTCTGCCAGATACGGCCTTAGCAGATTAACATCTATAGGGGTGTGGTTGGTTTTTGTGTAGTCTGTAAAGAATGAGTCGTTTGTTGCAGCTCTGTTATGGTTTACAAAAGCAAGGGAGAGGTTTACCGACGCCTGTTGTCCAATTTTTAATATGTAGCTCAAAGAGCTCTCATACCTCTCAGTTATAATGTTCTCGGTCCCCTCTGTAAAAGGATTCCTATAGAGATCGTCGGTAAGAACTCCCCCCTCCCTTTTTTCGAAAATAGATCTTGCCTGTATGTTGAGTTTGTCACCCTTTACAAATGCATCGTCGAAATATATCCCAAATCCTGCATTTGTAAGATTTGTAGATACCCTGTCAGAGACTCCGTCTCTGCTCTTCACCTCACCCCTGTTGCTTCCCTCTCCGGTTTGGTCAATTACACCCTCTGTATAACGCTGTGCAAAAACGGTGAGCCCCCTGTTACCTCTTTCATTACGCATAGATGCCGAGATATCGTATTTATTGGTGCCATAACTCCCAAACTGAACCCCTGCCTTAACCTCCGGCGTTACAGAGGGCTCCCTGGTTATTATATTTATTGCCCCCGCAACCGCTCCACTACCATAAAGTGCCGATCCTGCACCCTTCACTATCTCAATCTTATCTATCTCAACCGTGCTAATCTGCTGAAGACCATACACACCCGCCAGACCGGAATAGAGTGGCATTCCATTAATAAGAACCTGGGTATGCTCTGCCCCCAGCCCTTGAATTCTAACCATAGTAAAATTACAGCTCTGGCATTGATTTTCAACTCTAACCCCCGGAATAAACTCAAGAGCCTGGAAGATATTCACCGCCCCTCTGTTTTTAATCGATTTTGAGGTTAACACCTCGGTGAGCACCGGCGCACTCTTTATATAGTGATTAGACCTTGTTCCGGTTACCACTATCTGAGCCAGGTTTGTTGTATCTGGTCTCTCGTGGGCAAACGATTCCCAGGCCGAAAATAGAGAAAAAAGTGTTAAAGCTAAACTAAATAAACTAATATTTTTCATTGCATTCTATCTATTGATGTGATTGGTTTACTTATGCAAAGTAACACACTGTCAAATCAATAGACAATCGCCTTAAATGGGGAAAATTAAGGTATTACTATCCCCAAAAGAGGGGATTTGATATCTGTTGCCCAAACTTTAAGAGGGGTTCAATGGGAATAGCTTTTTTGAAATCACAAGAATTGCCAACCCCGATAAACTCTTGATCCCGGTCTTGCGTACAATATTTTTTCTGTGGCTGATAACAGTATGTACGCTTATAAAAAGTCTCTCCGACACCTCTTTGTTAGATAGCCCCTCCAGTAACAATTTTAGCACATCCAACTCCCTCTCTGTAAGCTCCTCCCGCTCATCAAATGAGCAGCTGCACTCCTCAATCACCCTCTCTATCTTGTTGCAAATTTCTCCTGCGCTATCTGTAATCTCTATTATTATATTGAATCTGCTCAAAAAAGCCGCGCTGAAGTGCGAGTGAATGATAGCAGCTAACTGCATACTTTTCCCACACCTCTTTAACTTAGCAAATTCGCTCTCCCTGTTTTGCACCAGAGTAGGGTTAATTATAGCCAGTTTAATCTCCTCCTCACAACAGAGCCGCATAAGCTCGATCAAATCTGCAACTCTGTAAAAGTAGAAATGGCTCCCCTTTTTCTGCAGAACACTCACCAGACCATCATAAATTATATCCGATGGCTCTGCAACTGCAATATTAATGTGGCACCTATCCATTTGTACTTTCAACGCTTTTAATTAAAGGCAGAAGGAGATTCTCTTCTATTGCAGCATGGATAAGAAGGTCGTACTCAAGCTCTTGAAGTGAAAAAAGCAGCTTCCTTCTTAAAGGCAGCTCTCCCTCTATATTTATATGCCTTATCAGAAGGCTTTTAAGATCGGCCAACTTAGTCTCAATATCGGAGTGATGGTTTGCATACTCCTCTGCAGAGAAGCTTCCGCCAAGCGTTAAGAAGTATGGAAATGCAACACTCTCTTCGTAGTTCAAATGCTCCAGAACCTCATTAAAGTAATCTTTAAAAAATCTGTCAATCAACACCACCTCTTCGCTATTAGTTTTTCTAAGCAGAAGATCTATAAAGCCCTTAATCTCGGGATACTTCTCATTTTTGTAGTAATTATGGCTGTTAGAGAGGTATCTGATGACTGTTTTAATTGTGTCAGAAGCACCGGGTTTGTCAATTTTGTTAAATACCCCCAAAGCTGGTTTGAAACCATTGAAGAGGTTGGCTACTGTAACCAATAGGAGCGTATCTATTTTGTACTCCCTACATAAATCTCCAACCGTCTTGTTGGCAACGGCAAAATCTATCTCAAAATGCTCCAACATAAGTAAAAACCTGGAGTTCTCTGCTATAAGATGGGCCATCTTCAACTCTGTTGTCACAAATGTTCTGTGTGTCTGATACATATTTATTCTTTTTCCGGTGTGAAGATATACAAATGTTTTTACTAAATTTAGGGAGATTATTAAAAACCACACCATGAAAATTTTACCCGGATGTCGAGTGCGCGAAATAGCGGGCGAAAAGATGCTTATAGTTAAGAGTGAGGGCACAGTAGACCTTACAAAGGTGGTGATGATGAACAGCACCGCGCTCTATCTTTTTGAAAATCTAAAAGATTGCGAGTTTAGCCACACACAGGCAGCAGAGTTGCTGCAAGAGGGCTATGGAGTAGACGGCCAAACTGCACTCAGAGACTCAGGCAGGTGGATAGATTCGCTTAAAGATGCAGGTGTTATTTTAGATTAGCATGTTTACAAAACACCAGTCCATACTTTTTGCTCTAGTTGCCAATGCACTCGGCAGCAATAAGAGCATACCCATCTTAAGCTTAGCAGAGGGGTTAGACCACAGTGGCTGGGCTTCGCTTTTAGATTTGGCGGTAAATCAAGGTGTAACGGCAATTGCCTATGAGGGGATGCCGCAACAACTTAGAGAGAGGATGCCTAAAGATATTGCAGTGAGATGGCACCTTAGCATTGAGTACATTGTTGAGCGCTATCAAAAACAGTGCAAGGTCTTAAAAGAGCTCACAGATATCTACTCAAAACAGGGGATAGATGTACTTGTGCTTAAAGGGGTTCACCTCTCTGCCCTCTACCCCACCCCCCAATACAGAGAGTGTGGCGATATAGATATATTCCTTTACCAAAATTACGATGCCGGGAACAAAATTGTTGAGAGTATGGGTATGAGGGTAAGGCGATTGGGATTAAAGCACTCAAACTTCCACTTCAAGGGTGTAAATGTAGAGAATCACAAAACCCTTCTGAATGTAAAGGCCAACCGGTTCGATAAAAACCTGGAGAGAGAGCTTCACGGTTTTCTTTCCCGGGGTAAAAGAGATGAGTTTCATCTGCTCTTCAATATCAGGCATAAGATTGTCCATTTCCTTAGCTCGGGCTTGGTATTGAGACATCTATGCGATCTCTATCTGGAGATAACTAACTATAAACCCGATTTTACCGAGGTTTTTGATATTCTTCACAGAGAGAAGCAGTTGGGTGTGCTGTCTGCTCTTCTTTTGCTCACAGGGGAGACTCTGGGTAACAGTGCGGTAAATGGGCCTCTGGATGAGTACTGCGCCAAAAGAGGGATTGAGAACAGGGGGAGAGAGCTTCTGGAGGTGATCTATGCAGATACCTTTGTGAACAGTTCAAAGAGGAGGGATCTCTCTAAAGAGAAGAGTATGGGGATATTAAGAAGAAAGGTGATTGGTGCGGGTTATATGTTCAAATCTAAATGGAAATACGACCTCATTGAAAGAGGATACTTTGGCAGGGAGTTCATTAAACGGTTGGGGTATGCGTTTAAACTATATAAACCTAAGGGCTCTCTTTAAAGAGGCAGAGCAGTTGTGGCCCGGTAGAACAAAGTGGATTTTGGTTGTTCTCACCGTATTTGCCTCTCTTCTGGAGTTGGCCGGGGTTGCCGTGATGTTCAAACTGCTCCTTTTTGTTATCGAGGGTGAATACTCTATTGGTGTGGTGATTGCCTCTCTTCTCTTCTTCTTTGTAAAAAATCTGATTATTCATAAAATAACTCTTTATAAAGTAGACAGACTACAGGAGCTCTATAAAAAATACTCATTAAAACTCTACGAAAGCTACTTTGTAAGGGGCTACTCCTTCATTAAAGAGAGGGGAGCACAAACACTCTCTCACAATGTAAACTCGGTTGCTTACACTTTTGTTTTTGGCTACCTTGGAACAGCTCTCTCAACCCTGGGCGATGCTCTTCTCATTCTGCTGATTATCGCCTCCCTCATTTGGTTTGGTCCGTTGGTTGCGCTTGCGCAGATTGTTATTTTTCTGCCAATGGTTATCTTCTTTATCTCCTTTACCGGAGAGCGATTCAAAAGAGCCGGCAAGGAAGATAATAACGCAAAAAAGAGACAGTGGAGAGTCACAGTAGAGACCTTCAAAGGGTACCCCGATATTGCTGTAAATAACCTTTTTGGAGCAATGAAAGATCATTTTAAAGAGGGTATTGCTCAAATCTCATACAATAGAAAGTATACCGAACGTCTTAAGAGCATCTCGGGAAGGTCGCTTGAGATGGGCGTTGCTACTGTGATTGCTGTGATTGCAGTAATCTCAAGAGCACTCATATCGCCCGAAGGGTTTGGCGACGAGGTGAGATCTATTGCAGCCCTGTTTGCTGCCTCTACCCTCAAGCTGCTCCCCTCTGTGCGTATGGTCATTCATGGGGTGAACACCCTTAAAAACACCGAGTTCTCACTTACAACTATTAGAGAGGAGTGTATAGGTTTATCAGATGAGCTTAAAACCAATATACCAGATAAGAGTTTAACAAAATTCCGCTCTTTGGAGCTTAAAAACATCTCGTTCTCATTCGAAAATGGAGAGAAGATTATAGAGAATCTCTCTTTTAAAATTGAAGAGGGAGATCGGGTGGGTATAAAAGGGTTGTCGGGATCGGGGAAGAGTACGCTTATGCTCTTGCTGTTGGGGGTTTACAAACCAAATAAGGGGGCTATTTTACTAAACGGAGAAGATTTAAACAGCTACAACCCCCCAAGTTGGCACTCTCTTATAGGATATGTATCGCAAGACTCCTTTCTGCTAGATGCCCCTTTGGCAACAAATATTGCTTTTGGAAACGAGAACGACACCACGGGGATAGAGAGGGTGTTGAGAATGTCCTCTCTGGAGAGCTTTTGCCAAATATTAAACTCTAAACAAGATAGAGGATCGGGAGAGGGGGGTGTACTTTTCTCAGGAGGAGAGAGGCAGAGGGTGGCTCTGGCCCGTGCTCTCTACAGGCCTGCAGAGGTGCTTATGTTAGACGAAGCAACATCTGCTTTAGACGCAGAGACAGAGCAGAAGATATTGAATCTTTTAAAAAGCTTAGATAAGACCATAGTGGTAATCTCTCATAAAAACAGTGTGCTGGATATATGCAGCAAAGTGATAGAAATAAAGCAGGATACCTGATAGGGGGGTTGACAATTGAGGTCAACTACCCTTCTCAACTCAGGTTATCATCTAAACTTAAGGGATTCTCTGCCTTTAGGGTTAACAACTACCATGCTAATCTAGAGATAGATTTTAATATTGGAGATTTTGTGCCGGACTCTACTCTCACACAGGAGAGCTTCTGCAGAGTCACCCATGCAAAAGATGGAGATGGTTATCAGATAAGGATAAGAAACAGAGAGTGGCCGCAAGGAGAGCTGAGAGCCAATCTTCAACCGGAAGCAAGAAAAGTTAATCTCTTTATTGCCCAAGAGGTCTCGGCATCTACCATCTCATTTGCCGTTTGGCTGGTTTATGCACTCTTTTCAATGGATAGCTCTATTGTGCCCATTCACTCCTCAGCCGTTATCCACAACGGTAGAGCTGTTCTTTTTCTGGGGGAGTCGGGCGCTGGAAGAGTACGCAAACCACCCTCTGGACCCGCCATATTGAGGGAAGCACCATGCTCAACGACGATAGCCCTATTGTAACTATAGATAGAGACGGATCTGTGTGGGCTCACGGCTCTCCTTGGAGTGGAAAGGGGATGGTGTTCAAGAGCGAAAGCTATCCGGTTGCCGCTTTTGTGAGGGTTGAGCAGAGCCGATTCAACAGGGTACAAAGAGTTAATGTAGCAGAGGCACTTGCAGCCCTTCTGCCATCCTTTCCCCCACAGCTTACCTCGCACGATCACTATTACGAAAAGGCGCTGGAGTGTATCTCTGCAATGATTAAAGCCGTTCCTGTGTTTAAGCTTGAGTGCCGTCCCTTTGCCGACGCCGCTATACTTACTCACACCGCAATTTTTAAAAGCAACAACAGCCAATGATCTATATTAATAACTCGGCTGCCCTCAATTTTATAGAGGAGAGTTTGAAGGAGGGCACTACTGTAAAACTTACCGTAAGGGGTAACAGTATGTTTCCGGCTTTGGCAGATGGGATAGATGTTGTATCACTCACGCCTGTACATCTTCACAGAGCTCCGGAGTGCGGCGATGTTATACTATTTAAGCACAAACAAACGTTTATCCTGCATAGAATAGTTGAGATAAAAGAGAGCGGTGAGGTTATAACCAAAGGTGATGCTCTCAAATCATACGAGGTGGTCATGCCCAACCATATCCTGGCTGTTGCACATTATAAAAGACACCACTCTTTCACCCTTTTTTTAAGGAGAGTAATGAGATTTGCTAATAAGCTATACTAATTACTACCTTTGCACAAACAAAAGGTTTTTGATTCTAAACTACATATTAAAGTCTGTTACAGAGTTGGTTGTGCTTCTGGGGCCGTTTGCGGTGCTGGCTTTGTTGATGAATGTTGTTACGGCTAAGCTTCAGAAGTGGGGCTGCGAACTCATGGGAAGAGATCTATTTATCTATGGCTTCTGTTGGTTGGGAACCATTGTCCATGAGAGTAGTCACGCCTTTTTTGCACTCATTTTTGGGCATAAGATAAAGAAGATTGTATTTTTTCACCCAAAAGCTGCAGTAACACACAGCTACAATAAGAGAAACATCTACCATCAGATTGGTAATCTCTTCATAGGGATTGGACCTATAATATTTGGTTCTCTAGCCCTGTTTGTGTCTGCGCATCTTCTCTTTGGGATTAACTTGAGCCACTACTCCTCTGCTTTCACAGAGAAGATTTCCGGCATTAGTAGTGCAAGCTGGTGGAGAGTTGCTCTTTTTCTATATATTACATTCTCTGTTGGCAGCTCAATCACCTTGAGCAAATCCGACATTAAGGCGGCTTTATGGGGCACACTCTTCTTTTCGATACTCTTTATTGGCGTAAGAGTGGCTACTCTGGTAATATTTAGCAGTGGTGCAGAAGATACTAAGTGGGCTATTATATCGGGGCTGTCTGCTCTCTATATAATAACCGCTATTACGCTTGTAATCAACCTTATATTTGCCCTTATAATCAAGGGCACTTTAATAGTGTTGTCAAAACTACCTTACACACCGTACCGATAATCCGC
>CAYYAM010000042.1:0-10931 GCA_964469965.1 uncultured Muribaculaceae bacterium
CCAAGACCCACAGCTTAGAAGGCTGTTGCTCTATCCAACTGAGCTACCGAACCCCTTACTGTTTTTAAACAGGAGTGCAAAGATATAACTTTTTTTTATTTATGCATAGATTTAGCTATAAATTCTATTGCAAATACAATAATAAAGCCGATTGTAATAAATAATAATGCCCATAGTAGATGAGGGTCTGAAGCTGTTACCATCTCGTATTTGCCTGGAAGTACAGGGTGATCAATCCCTTCGAACCTCTCTGAGGCAATCTTCCAAGGCCAAACCTTAACAAGTGATCCTGCCATAAACCCTGCTAGAAGAGAGATAGTGGTCTTGTAAAAGTTTTTTAGTAACCAGGATAAAAAGTGAGAAAATGCTATAAGCCCCATCATTGCTCCGGCTGCAAAAACAATAATCACAGGTAGGTCAAGCTCTTTTATTGCCTGCATCATAAATGCGTACTTGCCCAGTAGAAGAAGGATGAAACTCCCAGATATTCCCGGTAAAATCATAGCACAAATTGCAATAGAACCGCTTACAAAAACAAACCAAAGCTCGTTTGTTGTCTCTGTGGGTGAAACAAGAGAGATCCAAACAGCAATTGTTGCTCCAAATACAAATGATAAAATATAAGAGAACCTCCATTTATCAATATCTCTCAGTATAAATATTGCAGAGGCGGCAATAAGTCCGAGAAAAAATGACCAGATCTCAATAGGGTGATTAAGCAGTAGGTATTGCATTAATCTTGCCAATGTAAAAATGCTGAATAAAATGCCTGAAAAAACAGAAAGAAGAAAGGAGCCGTTTATATGCTTCCAAAAATCCTTAATTTTTAGATTAGCTAATAACCTCAGTGCGTTATGGTCTATAGATTTCAGTGATGTAATTAACTCATTGTAAATTCCGGTCATGAATGCAATTGTACCACCCGATACTCCGGGTATAACGTCTGCAGCCCCCATGGCTACTCCTTTTAGAGTGGTTAATAAGTATCCCTTTTTCATTAGTATTGTTTCTCCAGATTAAGTTTTGTTGTCTAACTGTTCTTTTTTTTAATTTTACTCAATTTTCCATGAAACGATTTATCTTTTTTAAGAGCAGGGATGAATTCGAAAAGCTTTGCTACCCAAACTTCATCGGAGTTCATTAAAATTTCAAGATATATGTAGAATGTCTCGCTCTCTCTGGCATGATAAAGAGCAATCAGATAATAGAGCAGAAATTCCGGATTCTTTGTTCTTTTAAATGAAGAGCTGATCTCGTATGAAACAAATCCAAAATCCGTAGATTCATTCCCCATTATCTTTCTAAGGTAATAGAGCGAGTTGTAGACATCGTGCCTGATCATACTTATATATGCCAAACCGGTATTTGCATCATTATTTTCCGAGTCGTGAGAGAGTGCCAACTTAAAGAATCTCTCCGATTCATCTAATCGATCTTTTGCAAGATAAGCATCTGCAATTCCAATAAATGCATAGAAGTTGTCGGGCTCTAGTTTTAAAAACTCCTCAAATGTATCTATGCTTTCATCGAGCTTGCCGGAGTTAACCAGCAAAATTGCTTTATTATATAATACAGATGAGTTGTATCTATTCAATGCCAGTGCATAATCAAAAGCTTCTGTGGCTTTGGCAATTTTCTGCTGCCTTGCGTAAATAGTACCAATATTAAACCACACATTGTCGTTAAACGGGTCGATATCCAGATATTTATTATAATAATCCAAACTTTTATCTAACCTGTTTTGTCTTTCGTAGCAGAACGCCAAATCGTTAATCAAATCGGGTCTGTTTTGGGGACTCTCTCTTTGCAAATCAAGCTGCTCACAACGCTCTAGGTAATATGAGGCGTCTATAAACATGCCGGAGTCCATTAAATCTTGAGCTATACTCATCATAGCATTAACCGACTCTTCGGGGTCGAGTATGATGGCTTTTTCTAAAAACTCATCTCCTATAACCTCTTCTCCCTTCATGATGTATATTCTTGCAGTTAGAAGCAGTATGTCGCTACTAACAGAATCGACCGGCAATCTGTTTTGTAGAATATCCATTGCCTTATCTAACTCCTTATTTACAATAAGTACATCTATGTACCTAATTGTAAGATCAAAAGAGTATGGATGCTGTTTATATCCCATAGATGCCAAAGTATAGAGAATCTCATCGCCCATAGAGTCCATGAAATGATTCATAAGATACTCAAACTCCTCTTCTGTAAATACCAGACTCTCCAATGAGCCTTCGTCGTAGGCCGATTCACATTTTTGAACCAGATCTAAAAATTCTTCCTCCTCCTCGTAATTAAGGTAATCCTCTCCCAACATTTAAATTGATCTAATTGATGATAAATAGTGTATAATTGAATTAAGATAGCTTCTATGAGCTCCATCGGCATTGGTGTCCAGTATTAAATCATATGGATTATCCTGATAGTTAACTCTGCCTATAATAAATGATGATTTAGATAATCGAGTGATGTAATCACTTGTAAAGTTATAATTTGTAGAAAAATCTATGTATAGATTATAATTATTGTCTATAAATTGCTCTATTAGATTAAAATAGGGCACCCCCGCATAGTTTAAATCGCATCGGTTGAGTACTGTTATTCTGTAGTCTAACATCTCTTTTGGATATGGATGTTTTAATCTGTTAATGCCAATGGCAGAAAATTTTACAGATCTATTATCCATAATTTCTATCAAACCTTTAATGCTCTCCAATATGTTCTCCTCCTCAAAACTGAATATGAATCCTACACTTTTTATTTCGTTAAGAGATCGGTAAACCGAAACCCTCTCATTGTCAATTTTTTTTAGGGCTTTTCTTTGGATGTATTCTTTGAAAAACATATAAATGCATTGATGATTGCTTTACAAATTTAACAAAAATCAAGCCATTAGCAAGTATATTGACAACTGATATTTTTTTATCTTTGTAAAAGAGGAGATTTTGTTATGATCCAAAACAGAGATATAAAAACACTTTTAGAACTGTTCAACAATAGCGTTGAACTATACTCTTCAAAAATTGCATTTTCAACAGACGGAAAGGAGAGTCTCAGCTACCAGGAGGTGAGTAAAAGGAGAGCAATAATAGAGGATATTTTCAAGAAAAATGGCATTAATACATCAGATAAGGTAGCAATTCTTGGAGGGAATATGCCAAATTGGGCTGTGTCGTATCTCTCTGTAACATCTTTAAATAGAGTTGCCGTTCCTATTTTACCCGATTTTACTGCCTTTGAGATAGTTAATATCTTAGAACACTCCGAATCTAAAGCTCTCATTGTATCGGCTAAACTCGAATACAAAATACCTGAACACCTTAAAGAGAAGCTAACTTTAATTGTTAGAATGGATGATCTGAATATTTTAAAGTCTTCAGATATAGCAGCTAATGCAGAGGAGTTCATTCCAAAACCAGAAGATATCGCATCAATTATATACACCTCAGGAACATCGGGTGCATCAAAGGGGGTTATGTTGTCTCATGCAAACCTAATTGCACAAACAAAAATGTCCGGCGAGCTCTTTCCCATTGTCCCAGATGATATCTTTCTTTCGATTCTCCCACTGTCACATGCATACGAGTGTAGTATAGGCATGCTTTTCCCCTTTGCTAACGGATCTTCTGTTGTCTATCTCGATGGAGCCCCTACCCCATCACTCCTTATGCCTGCATTGAGAAGTGTAAAACCGACAATAATGCTTAGTGTTCCGTTGATAGTTGAGAAAATATATAAGGTTAAAATAAGACCTATTTTTACAAAACATCTGGTTCTAAGATTGTTTTACTCTATCTCTTTTATTAGGAGACTTTTTCATAAAGCTGCAGGTAAAAAATTATTGGAGACCTTTGGAGGCAATCTAAGGTTCTTTGGTATTGGAGGGTCTAGACTGGATGGTGTAGTTGAAAAATTTCTATCCGATGCGGGATTCCCATACGCTATTGGTTACGGGTTAACCGAGACCTCTCCATTGTTGGCCGGGGCTATTCCGGGAAGAGTCAAGTGGCAGTCAACCGGGCCCGCGTTAAAAGGGATAGAGATGAAGATAATAAACCAAAACAGAGATAACATTGGAGAGATTGTAGTTAAAGGGCCAAACGTTATGGTGGGTTATTACAAAGAGGAAGATATAACTAAACAGGCATTTACAAGTGATGGTTGGTTTATTACAAAAGACCTTGGGTATTTAGACAAAGATGGTTATCTCTTCATAAAAGGCAGAAAAGATAATATGATAGTAGGGTCTAACGGAGAGAACATCTATCCCGAAGATATTGAAACAATTCTTAATGAATATGACCTTGTTCTTGAGTCGCTTGTTTATGAGAAGAGGGGTAAATTGATTGCCAAAGTGCATTTAAATTACGACGAAATTAAAGAGGGAGAGAAGTTTATTGGATTGGGTACAAATACATTAACCGAGAAAGTTGCAAAGGTAAAGTTAGATCTGCTCACTTATGTTAATGACAGGGTTAGCAAGTCATCTAAAATAAGTGAAATTATTGAGCAGACTGTACCATTCGAAAAGACTGCAACTCAGAAAATCAAGCGCTATCTTTACAATTAACCATCAATTTTTCCTAGTTTCTAAAAACCAGTTTGTCTTCAAAATAATCTACAATTACACTCCTCTCTTTATTGAGTTTGCCTTTTAATAGCTCTTTTGCAAGTTCATTTACCAGCTCTCTCTGAATTGCTCTTTTAATAGGTCTTGCTCCATATGATGGGTCATATCCCTTTTCGGAAAGATATTTCATAGCATAATTGGTAAACTCTAAAGAGATTTGCATCTCTTTAAGTTTATCTTTCACCAACTCCAATTGAAGCTTAACAATCTCTTTTACATTATCATGAGTTAAAGGATGAAACATTATTATTTCGTCTATTCTATTTATAAACTCAGGTCTTACACTATTTTTTAACGACTCAATAACCTCTGATTTTGTTTTAGCAAGCAATTCATCTCTGTTGAGTTCATTAATTCTTGATAGGTTATCTTGAATTATTCCCGAACCTACATTTGACGTCATTATAAGAATAGTATTTTTGAAATCTACAGTTCTCCCTTTATTATCTGTTAATCTTCCATCGTCCAAAACTTGAAGGAGTATATTAAAAACATCGCTGTGTGCCTTTTCAATCTCATCCAAAAGAATTACCGAATATGGTTTCCTCCTCACCGCTTCGGTAAGTTGCCCACCCTCTTCATATCCTACATATCCCGGAGGAGCACCCACCAGACGAGACACTGAATGCCTTTCCTGATATTCACTCATATCAATTCTTGTGATGAGGTTCTCGTCGTTAAAAAGAAACTCAGCAAGAGCTTTTGCCAGCTCAGTTTTTCCCACACCTGTGGTTCCCATAAAAAGAAAAGATCCAATGGGTCTCTTTGAGTCCTGAAGACCTGCTCGGCTCCTTCTTATTGCATCAGAGACAGCTTCTATTGCCTCGTCTTGACCAATAACCCTTCGGTGAAGAGCCTCCTCCATTCTAAGCAGCTTCTCCTTCTCGCTCTCCAGCATCCTTTTTACGGGTATTCCTGTCCATTTAGAAACTATGTCTGCAATGTCTTCGGGTTCGACAGACTCTTTAATCAGTTTAAACTCCCCCTGAGATTTTTGACGGTTAAGCTCATCTATCTCACTTTGAGCGTTTACAATTTTCCCATATCTTATTTCTGCCACTTTTCCATAATCTCCCAGTCTCTCTGCCTCCATTGCTCTAAACTTATACTCCTCAATCTCTGCTTTTTTCTTTTGAATCAGATCTACTATATTTTTCTCTCTTTTCCATTCAAGCACCCTCTCCTCTCTCTCTGCATGTAGTTTCTCCAGCTGAGCTACAATTTCATTAACTTTATCTCTATCTCCCTCTCTCTTAATTGCCTCCCTCTCAATCTCTAACTGCCTGATCTTTCTGTTTAGTTCATCTATACACTCAGGTACAGAGTTCATCTCCAATCTCAATTTAGAAGCAGCTTCGTCTATAAGATCAATTGCCTTATCCGGTAAAAATCTAGAGGTTATGTATCTGGCAGAGAGATCGGCAGCTGCTATAAGAGAGTCATCTTTTATCTGCACTTTATGGTGATTCTCATACCTCTCTCTAAGACCTCGCAAGATTGATACTGTGTCTGACACAGAGGGCTCCTCTATCATTACAATCTGAAATCTCCTCTCCAGAGCTTTATCTTTCTCGAAATATTTTTGATACTCATCTAGAGTAGTTGAACCTACAGCTCTTAAGTCACCTCTTGCCAGTGCAGGTTTTAAAATATTTGCAGCATCCATAGCACCTTCGGTTCTGCCGGCACCTACTAAAGTATGTATCTCATCAATAAATAGAACCACCTCTCCTTCGCTATCGATAACCTCATTTACAACACCTTTTAAGCGCTCTTCAAACTCTCCTTTATATTTTGCTCCGGCAATTAAAGCCCCCATATCTAAAGAGTAGATGGTTTTTGATTTTAGATTTTCGGGTACATCTCCCTGTACAACTCGCTGGGCAAGACCCTCTGCAATTGCTGTTTTACCAACTCCGGGTTCTCCCACAAGAATAGGATTGTTTTTAGTCCTTCTGCTAAGTATCTGCAAGACCCGCCTTATCTCATCGTCTCTTCCAATAACGGGATCTAGCTTTCCCGATTTTGCCTGCTCGTTAAGGTTAACTGCATAGCTTTCCAGTGCTTGATATTTTGAATTATTCATCTTCATTTTTTAACTATTATTTTAGCAACAACTCTGCCATCTCATAAAATCTGACAAAAAGACATTTTTTTTAGCTTATATATTACCTTTGTAAATAAAAAATGTTTCATGAGTTAAATAATGGAGAGTTTCTCCCACTTGCAGAGAGTTTTTACTCAATTCAAGGAGAGGGATACAACACCGGTAGAGCAGCATTTTTCATCAGATTGGGCGGATGTGATGTTGGATGCAGTTGGTGCGATGCAAAAGAGACGTGGAATCCCAAGTTATACCCTCCAACATCAATAGAAACAATAGTATTTGAAGCTGTAAAATATAAAGCAAAATCTATTGTTATAACAGGTGGTGAGCCGCTTACCTACCCTCTAGGTTTGTTATGCGATAAATTGAAAGAGCAAGGAATGGAGATCTTTTTAGAGACGTCGGGCTCTCACCAAATCAGCGGACGTTTCGACTGGATATGTTTATCTCCAAAGAGAAAGAAACCTCCCGTTGGAGGGATACACAAATTGGCTTCGGAACTTAAGGTTATTATTGAAAGTCCCCAAGATTTTGATTGGGCTGAGATAAACAGCAGAGAGTGTAACGAAGAGATTCTGCTTTACCTTCAGCCTGAGTGGAGCAGAAGGGAGGAGATAATGCCGTTAATTGTAGATTACGTTAAAGAGAATCCAAGATGGAGAATCTCTCTGCAGACTCACAAATATATAAATATACCTTAATTTATTTTAACTTTGAGTTACAATTCTCAATTAAATACTACTATGAAAAAATTTACCTTTATCACTGCTCTGCTTCTGGCAATAAGCACTCTTTTGTATTCCCAAGATATAGTAAAAGAGAAGGGCGGTTATCAATTTACAATTATCAAAGAGCTGCCTGTTACGCCAATTAAAAACCAAAATAGAACAAGTACATGTTGGAGTTTTTCTGCAATTTCATTTTTAGAATCAGAACTAATCCGTACGGGAAAAGGATCATATGACCTATCTGAAATGTTCATTGTATCAAATGCATATTATGATAAAGCCGATAAATACATACGCACATCCGGTAATATAAACTTTGCTCCGGGAAGCTCCTTTGGAGATGTTCTTGCTGTTTGGAAAAATTATGGAATTGTTCCCGATGAGATTATGCCGGGACTTAATTATGGAGAGAAGAGCCACGTTCACAATGAGATGGATGCCGCATTGAGCGGATTAGTAAAGGCCCTTGTTAGGAATCCTAATGGAAAGTATACCCCGGTATGGAAAGATGGGGTAAGGGGAATCCTAAACGCTTATTTAGGTGAGGTTCCAAAATCTTTTCAATATAAAGGCAAGCAGTACACACCTCAATCTTTTGCTAAAGAGCTAGGAATATCAACTGATGACTACGTATCAATTACATCATATACTCATCATCCTTTTTACTCGCAGTTTGCCCTTGAAATTCCTGATAATTGGAGATGGGATCTCTCTTACAATCTTCCTATAGACGAGTTTATGAAAATATTCGATTTTGCCATAAACTCAGGATACTCTGTTCTATGGGCTTCAGATGTAAGTGAAAAAGGTTTTACACGTAAGGGAGTTGCCATTGTTCCCGAAACAGAGGTATCAAATATGTCAGGTTCAGATCAGGCAAGGTGGTTAGGGTTGCCAAGAAATGAGTTAGACGCTAAGTTATTCAGCTTAGAAGAGATTGTGCCGGAAAGGGTAATTTCTCAAGAAGATAGACAGTTAGCGTTCGATAACGGGCAAACTACAGATGATCATGGAATGCATATATATGGTATAGCTAAAGATCAAAAAGGGAACAAATACTATGTAGTAAAAAACTCTTGGGGAGAAACCGGTGATTATAAAGGTGTGTGGTATGTCTCAGAAGCATTTGTAAAGTACAAAACCATGAATATTGTTGTTCACAAAAACTCTTTACCGGCCGATATTAAATCTAAATTAGGTATAAAATAACTACTTAAACCATGAAAAAAATTCTTCTACTATTAACTGCTATCCTTCTATTCAACTCAGCAGTTGTTTGGAGTCAAGGATACATCTTCACCGATGTTGTAAGAAATGGCGCCACTCCGGTTAAAAATCAGGCAAACAGTGGTACTTGTTGGAGCTATGCGGCTGCAGCGTTTCTAGAGTCAGAGCTTCTTAGAATCGGAAAGGGCGAGATAGACCTTTCAGAGATGTTTGTTGTAAGAATTAATTACTTAAATAGGATGGAAGACAACTACCTGAGACGAGGTAACGGAAATCTTGGCCAAGGAAGTCTAGCTCACATGTTTACTAATATTGTAAAAAAACATGGAATTGTTCCACAAGAGGTATATTCTGGAATCAACTACAACTCACCTGTTAACAATCATAAAGAGGTTAATAAGTTTGTAAATGTAATATCTGGAGCAGCTGTAGATCTAAAGCATAGAAGTCCTGAGTATTATAAGCTTGTAAACTCATTAATGGACATCTATTTTGGTGAGGTGCCCGATAAATTTACATACAAAGGCAAAGAGTATACACCTTTACAGTTTGCTGCTTCACTTGGCTTGAATATGGATGATTATGTAGAGATTACAAGCTTTACACATATCCCTTTTTATGAAAAATCCACACTAGAGATACCCGATAACTGGGATCATTCTCGTTTCTATAATGTTCCCCTAGATGAGTTCATGTCAATAATTGACAACGCTTTAATGAAGGGATACACAGTATGTTGGGATGGAGATGTAAGCGAAAAGGGCTTCTCTCATGCTAATGGAGTTGCAATTAATCCGGAGGTTTCAGATTTAACTGCATTTATTGGAGAAGACAGAGCAAGGTTTGAAAAGCTTTCAGTGGAAGACAAGTACGCTCAGATTTTTAAGTTTGAAAAGATATTCCCAGAAGTCAATGTTTCTCAAGAGATAAGACAGCTGGGATATGAGAACTTTACAACAACAGACGACCACTTGATGCAACTCACAGGAATTACAAAAGATCAAAAAGGGAACAAATATTATATAACAAAAAACTCTTGGGGTACAGAAAGAAATAAATTCGGAGGATATCTGAATATGTCTGAAAGTTTTGTTAAGGCAAAAAGTATCTCAATTATGGTACACAAAGAGTCTATTCCGGCTGACATTCGTAAAAAACTAGGACTTTAATATATGAATATTAAGAAAAACATTCCAAATTTCATAACACTACTAAACTTGCTTTGTGGTTCAATTGCAGTTATTTACGCATTAAAAGGATGGGTACTCTTCTCTATTTATTTGATTCTGGCTGCTGCGATATTCGATTTCTTGGACGGTTTTTCTGCTCGCCTATTAAAGGCATACTCCAACTTAGGGAAGGAGCTCGACTCACTTGCCGATCTGGTAAGCTTTGGTTTGGCTCCCTCCCTTATACTTTACACGAGATATTCCCGTTTTATTGAGTCTCAAAATAACCCACTCTATTTTGAGCTTCTTACCTTAATACCTCTTTTGATTATACTTTTTTCTGCATTAAGACTTGCAAAATTCAATGTAGATACAAGACAGAGCAGCTCATTCATAGGATTACCCACTCCTGCAAATGCAATGGTGATATCAATGCTGGCTCACTACTCTACCTACAACCCACAATTGGATCTATTTATTGACAACTATTATTCAATTCCACTTATAACAGTGGTGTTATCGTTGTTGATGGTGAGCGAAATACCAATGTTCTCTTTTAAATTCAAATCTATAAACTTTAGAGATAATAGAGATCGATATCTTTTTCTGCTCTCCTCTCTTTTAGTTTTAATTTCGGTTTTAGTTTCAGGTGAAAAGTGGTCGATGTGGCTATTAATAACCTTCGCCATATATATAATGTATAACTTATCTATCTATTTGATTTTAAATTGGAAAAAGTCTGCTCAATAGACCTTTTTAAATCTCTCCCTGTATTCAAACTGCTCTCCTCAATATTCTTAATTGAAACACCGTCTGAAATAAATATGAGAGATATATCTAACTCCCGATTAAACCAAACTATACTTCCATTATCGGAATTTGAGTGATAGTGCATAAAACTCTCAATTAAATCTACACTCTCTTTTTGAAGCACCTCTTTATCTCCGTATAAACCATTATTTCTCAACACAAAGAGTAACTTTAGAATATCATTGGTATTTGTTGAAACATTCCCTCTATCAATCACTGTGTTATACATTGAAAGAGGATTTAAAAGAGTACTT
>CAYYAM010000043.1:0-10914 GCA_964469965.1 uncultured Muribaculaceae bacterium
AACAACCCTTACAGTTTAGGAGTAAATATTTATGGTTTATGTGTAATTTTGTTAAAACATAAGAATATTATGGAAATTTTAATAATTAGTTTAGCTGCATTTCTTGTAGCAATTTTAACATTTTTTTCGGGGTTTGGCTTAGGTACCATTTTAACCCCTGTTTTTATGATATTTTTCCCTGTAGACCTGGCTATTGCGCTAACAGGAGTAGTTCATTTTTTCAACAACATTTTTAAACTGATTTTAGTAGGAAAAGGTGCCGATAAAAGCACAGTGCTTCGATTTGGCATCCCGGCTGTTATAGCTGCAATTTTTGGAGCATGGCTCTTGCTTCATATACCAGATACAGACCCCCTCTTTTCATACCAAATGTTAGGTAAGGTTTTTGAAGTTTATCCTGTTAAGTTCATAATTTCTATCTTACTTATAATTTTTGCCGGCTTAGATCTAATACCTTACTTCAGCAAGTTACAGTTTGAGAAAAATAAGCTTCCGATTGGTGGTGCATTAAGCGGATTTTTTGGCGGGCTTTCGGGAAATCAGGGGGCTCTCAGGAGTGCTTTTCTAATAAAGGCAGGGTTATCAAAAGAGGCTTTTATTGGGACAGCAGTTGTAGTATCTACGTTTGTAGATTTTACCCGGCTTAGCATTTATGCAACAAGGTTCACTAAAGCAGGGCTAACCAATAATTTAAGCTTGGTAATAATTGCAACCCTTGCAGCAATTGCCGGAGCGTATATTGGAAACATGCTGTTAAAAAAACTAACACTCAGCTTTGTACAGATTACCGTTGCTATTATGCTAATTGTTCTTTCGTTAGCACTTGGCGCTGGTATAATATAAATATATCATTGTCGCTCTGAGCTAAATTATCATATCTTTACGGTCCAAAACTGTAAATTATGAAAAACGAAGAACTTGACAAACTTAGAACCCGACTATCTATTGAAGCTAAAAACGGAATAGATTTTATAATTTCTGCTGCAATAATTTGGGCTGCCATTGCATTTATCTGGACTCTTAAGGCAGATGCTTATAATAAATCTATCTTAGTATTTATAGCAGGTGGTCCAATGCTGCCTCTGGCTTTGCTGCTTTCTAAAATTTTAAAAACCAAATGGAAAGTTGCAGACAATCCGTTACAACCGCTTGGTTTGTGGCTAAATTTTGCTCAAGTTTTATATTTCCCTTTTTTAATTTTTATCCTTATAAAACAACCGGAGTACTTTGTAATGACTTATGCCATTATTACAGGAGCACATTTTTTGCCATATTCATGGTTTTATAATACAAAATGGTATGCAGTATTCGCTGTAATTATCTCTTTTGGAGGGTTAATTCTAGCTCTGAGTTTAAGTGTTGAGAACCAACACTACATTGGCGTATTTACATCTATTTCTCTTTTTGTTTTATCTATACTGCTAAGAGCAGACTATAAGAAGAAGGGCGCACTACTCGTTTAATGCTTTAAAACTCCACTCGTGCGGTTAAAATAGGGATAATTCCAACACTGTATGAGTCGCTGCTTACTATTCTGCCACCGGTGTAGTTAAAGCGCCTTCTGATAACGTTATTTCTATTGGTAGCATTCTGTACTTCAGCTAAGAATGTCCAAGTACTGTTTCTCCTATTTACGCGATAGCTAACACCAATGTCTACTCTGATATATTCCGGGAGAGTATTTCCATAGGTTTTTTGAATATCATAGACAATTCGTTTTTTTGATAAAGATGTTTTTGTATCAACGGGTGTATACCTGTAACCTCCTCTCAATATTGTCTTTATATTTACTCCTAATATATTGTTTCTATTACTACCAACAGCAAACTCGTGACCTCCGGTAAATGTAAAAACAAATCCATTGTTAAAATATGTGCTGTACCGTTTCCCGTCGGGGGCTCTATACTTAGAGTCAAATATTGAGGTACTTGCCAGAAAATAGCTATTTCTAAAAAATTGCCTCTCCAACATTATCTCAATGCCAACATTTCTGCCTGTACCTCTGTTATTGAGAGGAAAGTCGGGAAGACCATACGAGATATTTAACACCGAGTATCTGCTATTGTTGTTTTGCGCCTGTGGAACACTATAAAGGTGTTGCCAATAAAACTCAACATTTGCTTTTAAATTTGAAAGGAGAGAGCCATTGATGCCCAAAACAAAATGTAGAGCACGGGTACTTTTTAGGTCACGATTTGCCTTCTCTCTCACATTTCCGGGGAGCTTAACCATATAGTGATATATAGATAATGGTTCAAGCTTGGAGTGCTGGCCAAAAGCAAGATTTAAATCGCTGTATTCATTTAAGGGTACTCGTAAACCTAATCTTGGTTCTATAATAAACTCCCCAGTGATTGCAGAGTGAAAAAAATGAACTCCGGTAGTGCTCTCCAATCCTCTCTTTGATTTGTACTTCCAATGCAAATAGTAGCTATTGTACCAGCCCCTCTCCCTGCTGTTTATTAGCGTATCGTATTCTCCCGAACTTAAAGCCCTCTCCGATTTCATATCCCCCTCATCTATGTTGGCATTTACCCCTGCCCTTATTGTAGACGAAGGAGAGAGTTTGTGGTTAATCATAAAAGAGACTCTCAAAGCAGGGTATATGAATTTCTCACCGTAGCTTCTCCTCTTAATTAAAAATGTGTCAATAACGTAGTTATCGGTAGAGCTGCTCTGCCATGTTAAACCAACTGTTGTTCTTAAAAAGGTTTTCTCTGAAGGGAGTGTAACAGAGTGTTTAAATCCGGCTACTGCAAAAAAATGTTTGTCTATAAATTCATCATTATCTGCTCCGTTTTTAATGGCATCGACACTGTTGGAAGCATAATCCCCTACCTTACTGCCTCCGCCCACCGTAAAGAGCTCAAAAACCCCTTTTTTTCCTGTAAAATATGAAATTTTCGATCCCCAATCATAGGAGTTAGGTATAATGCCTATGCTCTCATTGTCTATTATTCCATACTTTTTTAAAAAGTTAAAATTGGCATATCTCAAATTAACAAACCAAGATCCCGTACCATGTAGCAAAATTGGCCCTTCGGCCGACCCCTCTGCTCCTACCACTCCCACTCCGGCAGTATATTCATTTTTTCTAGGATTACCGCTTCTAAGCGAAAGGTCCATAACTCCCGAGATTGCATTTCCATACTCGGCGGGGAAAGCGCCGGAAAAAAAATCAAACCCCGATAAAACATTTGTAGTAATTGCAGAGTAGGCACCTCCCGATCCTCCTTCTCCCGATGCAAGATGGTTTGGGTTTGGAATCTCCAATCCCTCTATTCGCCAAAGCATGCCTTTAGGTGAGTTTCCCCTCACAGATATTTGGTTATTATCATCTTCGTTTCCTGCAGATACTCCGGGAAGAGATGTAACCATCCTCAATGGATCGAAGTAGCCGGAGGCATATTTAGAGGCATCCTGGCTTCTAAGTCTTTTCACGCTTACTACAGCATTTGTGTTTCTAATTGCTTGTTTTTCAGAAATCACTACGGCATCATCTATCTTTAAAAGACTCTCCGATAGTTGAATAACTACAAACACATCTTTACCGGAAGTTAGCAAAATATCTCTCATAACAATATTGTTATATCCAATGTGAAACACATAAATAGAGTGTCTGCCTGGAGATATTTTAAATTGAAATTGCCCTGTTGAATCGGTAACAGATCTGAATGTAGCATTGCCCGATTTAATCTCTACAACGGCAGAGCCAAGGGTAGATCTGCTCTCGGCATCTACCACAACGCCATTAAGAGTCGACACTTGCCTTTGACCTTTGACAACAAATGAGTTGGACAGTGCCGACAGAAGTAGCAAAATTGAAATTAATCTATGATAACGCATAAATATCCATTAAAATTACGACAAAATATATTACTCCCACCAATATTGATTAATTTAGGAACTTAAAAATGTCTGCTAATAATATGATTTTAAAAGATAGTACTGTTGTTGTCACCGGCGGTAACGGTTCGTTTGGGAAAGAGTTGGAGAAAAGGTTAAAAGATTTGGAGGTGGCCGAAGTTAGAATCTTTTCTCGATCTGCAGAAGGATTGTGGAGGGGAGATATAAGGGACATTACAGCTCTTTCAAAAGTAATGGAGGGTGCAGATTATGTCATTCATGCCGCAGCATTAAAAGATCTTCACTATTGCGAAGCAAATCCTGTAGAAGCTATAAACGTTAACCTCTACGGATCACTTAATGTTTTCAATGCAGCAAAGGCAGCAGGAATTAAAAGAGTTACCTTTATAAGCACAGATAAAGCATCTATTCCAATGGGGGTAATGGGATACACTAAGGCCCTTATGGAGAGAGCTATGATGGAAGAGTGTCTAAAGGAGCAATCCCCAATGGTTACCATAGTTAGATTTGGTAATTTAATGGGATCGAGAGGGACAGTGATTCCACTATTTATAAGGCAGATAAAAGAGGGAAAAGAGCTAACCATCACAAACCCTCAAATGACTCGTTTTATGATGACACTCTCCGATGCTGTAGATTTAACTCTGTTTGCACTTGAGCATGGAGAGAATGGTTCTCTTATTGTTGAGAAAGCTAAATCGGTTTCACTTGAGGTTTTAGCAGAATCTCTATTCGCTCTCTACGGAAGAACCGGTATTAAGGTAATTGGAGAGCGTCAAGGTGAGAACTTGTACGAAACTATGGCTACCCAAAAAGAGATGTCTGTTGCTTTAGAGCTATCTATGAAAGGGCGGAGTTATCTGCATATACCTGTAAATAGATTGAACCCAACCACATGGGCCAAAGAGTTTAACTCTCATAACTCCCAATCGTA
Source organism: uncultured Muribaculaceae bacterium (assembly GCA_964469965.1). Lineage (GTDB taxonomy): Bacteria > Bacteroidota > Bacteroidia > Bacteroidales > UBA932 > Bact-08. Next base: position 4,802 of record CAYYAM010000043.1, read on the forward strand.
CTCTGTTGGTGAACTGTCACAAATTATACAATCTGTAGTTAATTCCATACAAATCCAATGAAAAGAAGCATTTTAAATTATCTGTTATTACTTCTATTATTTTTAAATTTAAGCTCTCTGTCTTTTGCCAACACGGTCAAAATTAACGGCATAACAACGGAAGAGTCTAATAGTAAAGTAGTTAAAGCAGTAAGAGTACCCCACCCCATAGAGATAGACGGTAACCTCAATAAAGAGGTGTGGTTGTTGGCCACTCCGGTAACAGATTTTAAGCAAAGAGAGCCGATTGAAGGAGGAGAGCCGTCTGAGCTTACAAAAGTTGCTGTGCTGTACGATACTCATAATATATATTTTGGTGTATGGTGCTACGACTCCGATCCCGAAAAGCTATCGGCAAAGCAGATGAAACGAGATTTCGACTGGGAAAGCGACGATGACATTGAGATAATGATTAGCCCTTTTAACGATAATCGAAACGGTTATCTCTTTATTACAAACCCAAATGGAGCAATGGCAGATGTTTGGCTGGGTGGCGATGGCGGCAGATACAACACAGATTGGAATGGAATTTGGGATGTAAGGGTTACAAGGGACTCTAACGGGTGGTATGCCGAGTTTGTTATACCCTTCTCAACTTTAAAGTTCAAGAGCGAAGAGAGCCAAATCTGGTCTATAAACTTCGAAAGAAACATAAGGCGTAAAAACGAACAGGTAAGATGGCAAGGATGGTCTAGGCAATATGGAATAGACAATATAACACAAAGCGGAAAATTAGAGGGTCTAAACAATATAAAGCAAAAGGAGAAGATAGAGATTACTCCTTACATAACAACAGGTGCCGAGTGGCAGAATGGGAAACCCGAATCTTCTTTCAAAATGGGCGGAGAGATAAATTACGATATCTCACCAACTTTAAAGCTCAATTTTACTCTAAATACCGATTTTGCACAGGTAGAGTCTGATAGAAGAGAGGTAAACCTCTCACGATTCTCAATTTACTACCCCGAAAAGAGACAGTTTTTTCTTGAGGGAAAAAGCTACTTCGACATGAATGTCTCTGGAGCAAGACTTTTCTACAGCAGACGAATAGGGATTTCGGGAAGCTCTTTTGTGCCTATAATAGGAGGGGGTAGACTGTTTGGGAAAATAGGGAAAACCAGCATAGGTATAATGACTCTTCAAACAGCTTCTGAAAAAGGGAGCCCGGGCGCTAACTCTTCTGTACTTAGGATAAAACAGGATATTTTTGAGGAGTCTAGTCTTGGGTTTATGTCAACTCAAAAATTCAGTGACGGTGAGTACAATGCTGTATATGGTACAGATTTTACCTACAGTACATCTAAGTTGTTTGGAGATAAAAACTTAATGGCCGGATTTTCAGGTGCAATCTCTGTAGAGAACAATACCCGGTCTGCTGCAAGCAAAGGAGACAACGCTACATACCACCTTTTTCTATTCTACCCAAACAATATTTGGAGCTTTAACGCCGGATTTAACTCAATTCAAGATAACTTCAAACCGGCATTAGGTTTTGTAAACAGAGACAATTTCAAACGTGCCTATTCTCGTTTGGAGTTCAAACCAAGAATAAAAAGTCTCTCTAAATATATCCGCTCACTCTCTTTTGAACTTTACGATCTTGAATATTACATAAATGATAAAACCGGTTTGGCAGAGACGTTGTCCCTTGAGTTTCGCCCCTTAGGAATCAATTTTAATACCGGAGACTATTTAGGGTTCAATGTTAATTATCATAGAGATACTCCTCACGAAGATTTTCGTCTTATTGAGGGGGTTGTTATTCCAGCCGGCGAATACAACGATAACAATATAAGCGCCGAGTTCCACTCATTTGATGGACGTAATGTAAATGCCGGAATAGAGTTTGAAACCGGAACATTCTATACCGGAAGAAGGTCTAATCTGGAAATGTATATTAACTACAGCGTAAACCGCCATCTCAGCTTCAGTCTCGATTGGAGCAGAAACAACCTAGATATGCCACAGGGATACTTTGAGGTAAATGATTTTGGCGGGAGAGTAAACTATGCATTTAGTCCAAAAATGAACACCTCTCTCTTCGCTCAATGGAACAACGAAGATGAAGAGGTGATTCTAAACTGCAGGGTAAACTGGATACCTAAAATTGGGAGCTTCTTTTATCTTGTAATCAACCAAAACATAGACACTTCATACAACTCTCTAAGGTTCACCAAAACAACCCTTTTAGCAAAGCTGATATGGAGGTTTAGTATATCTTAGCTGCATTCCTGTATCCCGGATTATTTCTAAACCAGTCTGGAAACAATACGCCGGCAGATTCTGCCCACTGAACAAACTTCAGGTGACCCTCATCTATTGGAGCCTTCTCTATTGTGTAGTCAAATGTTTCAAGAATCTCAATAGCCCAAGGAAGATTATTAGAAGTTCTATAGTATCTTCCCGAAGAGGGATTAGAGGTATCGTCCTTAGTGCCGAGCATCGATGCAGCAGCTTTTGATGTAGGGGCTCTGTCGGGCAGATGAACCTCTGCACCTCTTATTGAGTTAACAAACAAGAAAAAGTTATATGTTAGAGGGTTGAGAGTGGCAAGCGAAACAGTTCCTCCAGAAGGAGCCGTTCCATTATTAATAAAGTTAATATTCACATCCATAACAACAGGAGCTATATATGGCCCCTTTTTATCTGTATTAACCCCTATTCCTACACCCGGCTTAGGCATAACTCTAAAGAAGTCGTCGAAAGCAATAACTGTAGCGTAAAGCTGCCCCGATTCTGTACCATTTGCAGCCATTGCCATAGATCCTATCTGATTCCCCGTTACTCCCGAAACTTTATTGGGAGAGATTCCGTCTAACTGTAGGCCAAATCCGTTTTTATATACAGCACCTGCAGCACGCAATCTCAATGATAATGACAAATCTACAACGTTATTAGATGAGTTGGTAATAGTTTTAACTCTGTAATCTATAACAGCATCATTAAAGTCATAGTCTCCCTTAGCAGGCCAATTGTCTTCAAATGCAAGAGAAGCCCAACTCAAAGAAGATGGGTAGTAGCTGTTATATGCCCTATTGGCATCTGTAGGGTACTCGTCATCTACGTCGGGAACCCCGTCGCCATCGGTGTCGGTTGGAGCAAACAGCGGCAATGGTAGACATGAATTTGAAGGATCGCTCCAGTAAATACCCGGAATCACATAGTCGTCTGTTATCGCTCTGCCTGTACCTCCCTCACCTATAAAGCTGAACATAATTTTATATGCACCGGTAGAGTTTTCTATTGCTGCAGGTATTGGTATTGATAAATTGTGCAATGTGGTGTTTGTAATTGGAGCCGGGAAATTGAATGTGTAGAAAACAGTTCTCGCACCCTCTTTGCTTGATGAGAGCGATGCCTGATCGTAAGGGACATAAGCAACCTCTATGCTTCGCCAAGTTCCCGGGGCACCATCTGTTTTTGCTTTAAACAATATATTTCCCGAACCAATCTTCATCCACGGGGTTTTAATCCATGATGCTGTTGGTGACACATTGGTTAACTGATTGCTGCGAACAGACCAGTTTCCATTAATAACCAGAGAAGTAGGGCTGTTTGTATATGTGTGGGCCCCAAAGGCCCAACAGTTGCCGGCATCTATTGCTCTGTTCCCCGACTCTGCATCTAAGGTAACCACAGGTACCACTCCAAATGAGTATGAGTAGGTAACCATTGTAATTGCTAATAGTAATAATTTCTTCATAATCTTTCTCTACTCTTCATCAGTTAATACTGGAATAAACGAGTGCTCTGCTTTACCATTTACAATTGGTAAAACCTTATCCGTCGATCCATATTTGAGTCTAACCTCATTAATCGTAGATGGGACAGATAGTTTCAGGTTTAAACTCTGACTCATATCGTGAAGTGCCGTATAGAGTTTTGTACCGTCTGAGATAGATATGGTAAGAGTGTTTTTAATTGTGATGATAGTTGGCAGCCCGGTAATCACAACATCTATTGTCTTTGCTGTACTCCAGTTGAAGCCATCCGGAATTTTAGCATCTTCCAGCTTTGATTTTGTCTCAGGTTTTTGATCTGGAAAATTCTGTTTTATACATGCGGTTACTGTAACCGCAAGAATAATCAAAAATAAAATTGGTGTAATCTTTTTCATATTAATATTTTAACTATAAGCCCATTAGTAGATTTTTTCTGAATTCCTATACCCCGGAAGGTTCATATACCAATTTGGATACAACACTCCCGCAGACGATGCCCACTCAATGAAGTAGTTATACCCTAAATCTATTGATGCCCTCTCTATAGTGTATTGGTAACCCTGAACAATGTTTATTGCCCAAGGAAGGTTGCCTGATGTTCTGTAGTATCTGGCTGTAGCCGGATTAGACGAGTCGTCACCTGTACCTAGCAGAGACATCGACGCCAAGGCAGTTGGTACCCTGTCGGGCATATGCACCTCTCTCCCCCTTGTACCGTTCACCACTATAAAGTAATTGAATACCGATTGGTTAAGTTGAGAGATATGAACTACCCCCCCTGGAGGAGGAGTGCCGTTTTCTATAAATTTTATTGTCATAAGCATATTTATGGGCATAACAAATGGAGCTAGCTTTTCGGTATTTACACCAACCCCTGTCCCCGGTTTTGGCATAATCCTAAAGTAATTATCAAAAACAATGAACGTTGCTGTTGTCTGTCCAAACTCTACACCGTTTACAGCAGATGCAAAACTACCGGGCGAGTTCCCCTCTACCTTTGAAATCTTGTTAGAAGCTATTCCATCCAGCGAAAATCCAAATCCATTGTTATAATTTGCCCCCGATGCTCTGAGTATAAAAGCAGATACTATCTCAACTACATTCCCCGCTGCATTTGTTACCGTTTTAAAGTTGTAGTCTATTACAACATCGTTGAAGTCGTAGTCTCCTTTTGTTGGCCAGTTATCTTCGAACGCGAGTGTACCAAACTGAGTTTGAGTTGGGAAGTATGTATTATATGCTCTTGTGGGGTCGTTTGGATACTCATCTTCTGAATCGATTACGCCATCTCCGTCTGAGTCGAGCGGAGCAACAAGAGGCAACGGATTGCACGAGTTAGCTGGGTTAGACCAGTATGTTCCGGGAAAAACATAATTATCTGAAAATACTTTCCCCGATCCTCCTTGGCCTACATAACTAACCATGATTTTATACAGAGTAGTAGAGTTTTGAATTGATACAGGAATTGGAACTGAAAAGTTTATAACATTAAAATCCAATAGAGTGTAGTCGTAGGTATAAAATACTACCGGAGAACTTTCAAACCCGGTGGAGGGAGATGCTGCATTGTATGCAATATACGATACCCTCAACCCTCTGGCAACTGTGTTTGGTTGGTTTCCAAGCTTGGTTTGAAATGTTATATTTCCTGCGCCAACCTTCATCCATGGAGTTTTTACATAGGAATTTGTAAGCGAAAAACTGTTCATCTGGCCGCTTATTAATGAAAAGCTCCCCGAGATTCTCTCAGATGCAGCCGAAGTGTATGTTTGACCGGCAAACTGCCAGCAGTTTGCAACCTCAATTGCCCTATTTCCCGACTCCGCATTTAGTGTCAACTGTTGAGAATAGACGGTAACGGAAGAGAATAAAACAATACCTAAAAAAAGAGATATTTTTTTCATTGTCTTTAAACTTGTTAATGCTTTGATTACATATCAGAACCCCAAATTCTATTGCGAACCAAAAAAATTTAGCAAATGTAAAATAATTTTCTAGAATTGCAAATGTATCAGCTGCTTTCTTAACATTTTTATTGATTACATTTTTTAAACAGATCGAGATTTTAAAATAGTATGTCTATTTTTTTCTAATATATTTTTTGTTTTGTAGAAAAAGATATTTACCTTTGCACTCCCTTTGAAACAACTGAGGGGAATATCAAAAAATTTCGGGGTGTGGCGCAGTTGGCTAGCGCACCTGCTTTGGGAGCAGGGGGTCCTCCGTTCGAGTCGGAGTACCCCGACAATAAAAAGCTTGATAATCTGACTTAGGTAGATTGTCGAGCTTTTTTTGTTTTAACTACAACGAAAACTTCAATATCATGGTTAAGATTGTAACTCTCTTAGATAA
>CAYYAM010000044.1:0-10107 GCA_964469965.1 uncultured Muribaculaceae bacterium
AGAAAAGGGAGTGAATTTATTCACTCCCTTTCGTGGGCCCAACTGGGCTTGAACCAGTGACCCCCTGATTATGAGTCAGGTGCTACTAACCAACTGAGCTATGGGCCCGAAACGGACTGCAAAAATAGTAAAAATCTCTAAATTCCTATTAAAAAATTGCAGTCTTTATTCGATTTTGTTCTTCAAATGCTTATCAGACTTTGATTTCAACCTCAACTCCGCTCGGAAGCTCAAGCTTCATAAGAGCATCTACTGTTTTTGGAGTAGAGCTGTAGATGTCAAGAAGGCGACGGAAAGAGTTAAGTTCAAACTGCTCACGAGACTTCTTGTTTACGAAGGTTGAACGGTTAACTGTAAAGATCTTTTTATCTGTAGGGAGCGGAATAGGACCACTTACAACAGCGCCGGTAGCCTTAACTGTTTTAACGATCTTATCTGCCGACTTGTCTACAAGCATATGATCGTAAGATTTTAGCTTTATTCTTATTTTTTGGCTCATATCTTTAATTATTTCTATTATTCATCTAGATCGGTATCAAATTTCTTGCCTCCGGCCTTCTCGATAACCTCTTTTGCAAGGTTAGTAGGAAGTTCGGCGTAGTGAGAGAACTCCATTGTGCTGGTAGCGCGTCCCGATGAGAGTGTACGAAGGATGGTAACATAACCAAACTGCTCTGCTAGCGGAACTTTTGCCTTTACAATGCGGGCATTGCCTTTTGAGTCCATATTGGTAATCTGTCCACGACGCTTGTTGAGGTCGCCGATAACATCTCCCAGATAATCTTCGGGCGAAACAACCTCAAGCGACATGATTGGCTCCTGGATGAACGGACTTGCTTTAGGACATGATTTACGGAATGCCTGTCTTGCACAGATCTCGAACGAAAGAGCGTCGGAGTCTACAGCGTGGAACGAGCCGTCTTTAAGAACAACCTTAAGTGAGGTAACCTCGTAACCAGCAAGCACACCATTGGCCATGGCCGCTTTAAAGCCCTTCTCTACAGAAGGAATGTACTCTCTAGGGATGTTTCCGCCTTTAACCTCATCTATGAATTGAAGTCCTGTAACTCCTTCGTCTGCAGGGCCTATTTCAAAGATTATGTCGGCAAATTTACCCCGTCCACCTGTCTGCTTCTTGAACACTTCGCGATGCGAAACGGTAGAGCGGATTGCCTCCTTATAGTTAACCTGAGGAGCACCTTGGTTAATCTCTACGCCAAATTCTCTCTTAAGACGGTCTACAATAATCTCCAGGTGAAGCTCGCCCATACCGCTAATCACGGTCTGGCCTGTTTCATGATCGGAGCGAACGGTAAACGTAGGGTCTTCTTCTGATAATTTAGATAGAGCCATTCCAAGTTTGTCGAGATCTTTCTGCGTTTTTGGTTCTACTGCAAGACCGATAACCGGATCGGGGAATGACATAGACTCAAGAACAATAGGTTTATTCTCTACACAAACTGTATCGCCTGTGCGAAGCTCCTTAAAACCAACAGCGGCACAGATATCACCTGCCTCCACAAACTCTATAGGATTCTGTTTGTTTGAGTGCATCTGGTACAGACGGGCCACCCTCTCTTTTTTACCCGAGCGGGTGTTAAGAACGTAAGAACCTGAATCAAGTTTTCCCGAGTAGGCGCGAATATATGCCAAACGACCAACATAAGGGTCGGTTGCAATCTTGAAAACAAGACCGCAGAATGGCTCGCTAATACTTGTTTTACGAACCTCCTCTTTATCAGACTCCGGATTGACACCTTTAACATCACCAATATCTAACGGTGAAGGGAGATATCTCATCACTGAGTCTAAAAGGTACTGAACACCTTTGTTTTTGAATGAAGATCCGCAGGTAACGGGAACCACCGCCATATCTATGGTTGCTTTACGGAGTGCCTCTATAATTTCGTCGTCGGAGATTGAATTGGGATCTTCAAAGAACTTTTCGAGAATAGCATCGTTGTACTCAGCCACCGACTCAATAAGTTTTCCCCTCCATTCATCTACCTCGGCAAGCATTGCCTGAGGAACCTCCTTTACTACGTAGTTTACAAGAGATTTGTCGTCCTGATCGTAATAGTATGCCTTTTTTGATATAAGATCGATAATCCCTTCGAATTTATCCTCTGCACCTATAGGGAGTGCAATAGGTATTGCGTTAGCACCGAGTTTACTGTTGATCTCTTCTACAACAGCAAAAAAGTCGGCACCTGTGCGGTCCATTTTGTTAACGTAAGCTAATTTGGGTACATGGTACTTATCTGCCTGACGCCACACAGTCTCTGATTGAGGTTGAACTCGTCCAACAGCACAGAATGTAGCTACCGTTCCATCCAGAACACGTAAAGAGCGCTCTACCTCTACGGTAAAGTCTACGTGGCCGGGAGTGTCTATAAGGTTAACCTGATACTGTTGACCGTTGTAATTCCAGAATGCGGTTGTTGCCGCAGATGTAATCGTAATTCCTCTCTCTTGCTCTTGAACCATCCAGTCCATGGTGGCAGCGCCATCGTGCACTTCACCTATCTTGTGGCTCTTACCTGTATAAAAGAGAATCCTTTCAGATGTTGTGGTCTTTCCGGCATCGATGTGGGCCATGATGCCAATATTTCTTGTATATTTTAAATCTCTTGCCATTTACTGTATTAGTGTGGTGCTTTGGTGCTTAAAAACGGAAATGTGCAAATGCCTTGTTGGCCTCTGCCATTTTGTGCATATCCTCTTTTCTTTTAAACGCAGCACCCTCATTGTTATAAGCGGCCAGTATTTCTGCGGCAAGCTTGTCGGCCATAGTGTGACCTGAACGTTTGCGTGCGTAAAGAATCAGGTTTTTCATCGAGATTGAAACTTTTCTTTCCGGACGCACCTCTGTTGGTACTTGGAAGTTTGCACCACCAACTCTGCGGCTTTTTACCTCAACCTGCGGAGTTACGTTCTCGAGTGCTTTTTTCCAAACTTCGAGAGGAGCCTTGTCAGAATCTTTCATCTTTTCGCCGATGATTTCCAATGCATCATAAAAGATGCGGTAGGCGATACTCTTCTTTCCCTCATACATAAGGTTATTAACGAATCTGGTTACAGATACGTCATGAAATTTTGGGTCAGGAAGTAGAATCCTCTTTTTAGGCTTCGTTTTTCTCATTTAATTCAAAAATTGATTTGTTATTACTTTTTCTTTGCTGCTGCTGCCGCGTTTTTCTTAGGTCTCTTTGTTCCGTATAGAGAACGACCCTGTTTTCTTCCGTCAACACCAGCTGTGTCCAGCGCACCGCGAAGGATATGGTAACGTACACCTGGAAGGTCTTTTACACGACCGCCGCGAACAAGCACAATTGAGTGCTCCTGGAGGTTGTGACCCTCTCCCGGGATGTATGCATTTACCTCTTTCTGATTGGTGAGGCGTACACGAGCTACCTTTCGCATAGCTGAATTTGGTTTCTTTGGAGTGGTTGTGTAAACACGTACACACACTCCGCGTCTCTGAGGACAAGCGTCAAGAGCGCGGGACTTGCTCTTCTCAACGATTACCTCACGGCCCTTACGGACTAACTGTTGAATTGTTGGCATAATTAGTTGTAATTCTTAGCTTTAACTATTTTCGTTATACAAAACGGGATGCAAAGGTAAGACTATTTTCCGTAATTACAAACAACTTATTAACATTTTATCTTTGAAATATAAGCTAAATTTGCTTAATTACGAAAGTATTAATCATTACATTTTTCCAATCATGAAAATTTCTCCAAAAGCACAGGCTTTTATAAGCCAGGAAGAGATTTACGGTGCTCACAACTACCATCCACTTGAGGTTGTTCTCTCAAGAGGTGAAGGTATCTTTGTATGGGATGTAGACGAAAAGCGTTATTTCGACTTTCTATCTGCTTACTCAGCTGTAAATCAAGGGCATTGTCACCCAAAAATTGTGAAGGCACTCACAGACCAGGCAAAGAGACTGTGTCTCACATCAAGGGCATTTTACAATGACTGTCTTGGGCCCTATGAAGAGTTTATACACAACTATTTCGGTTATGAAAAGATGCTCCCCATGAACTCGGGTGCAGAGGCAGTTGAGACCGCTCTTAAACTTTCCAGAAGATGGGGGTATGTAGAGAAGGGTATACCGGAGAATGAGGCCCTTATTATTGGTTGTGAAGGTAACTTTCATGGTAGGACCATATCTATAGTCTCTCTGTCTACCGACCCCGACTCCTATTCACAATATGGCCCATTCACTCCTGGACTTATAAAAATTCCATATAACAACCCTCAAGCTTTAGAGGAGGTGCTGGAGAAGCACGGTAGCAGAGTAGCAGCATTCATGCTGGAGCCCATTCAGGGAGAGGCGGGTGTTTTTGTACCCGATGAGGGGTATCTGAAAAAGTGTTACCAACTGTGCAAAAAGCATAATGTACTCTTTGTTGCAGATGAGGTGCAGACGGGGATAGCTCGTACGGGAAAGATGCTCTGCTGCCACCACGAAGAGATCCGCCCCGATATTGTAATATTAGGTAAGGCGATTTCCGGAGGTGTTCTTCCTGTCTCTGCAGTATTGGCAGATAACCATATAATGCTTACTATCAAACCTGGAGAGCACGGGTCTACTTTTGGAGGATTTCCTCTTGCGTGCAAGGTAGCAACAGCCGCACTGGAGGTTGTTAAGGAGGAGAATTTAACTGAGAATGCTGCTAAGCTGGGAGAGATATTCCGCAGAGAGTTAACATCTTTCAACTCTCCTTTCATTGAAAAGGTTAGGGGGAAAGGGCTTCTAAACGCTGTAGTTGTTAAACCCTACAACGGCAAAGAGGCGTGGGACGTTTGTGTAGAGATGGCAGAGAACGGCTTGATTGCCAAACCTACTCACAAACACATCATAAGATTTGCACCTCCTCTGGTAATAAATGAGAGTGAGCTTATGCAAGCCATAGAAATTATTAAAAAATCATTCAAATCATTGGAAAAATAGAGTTAAAATGCAATCGACATCAAAGATATTAATGGTGAGACCCGCAAAATTCGGGTTCAATGATCAGACCGCAGGAAACAACGCCTTTCAGAGCAAGGGGGATGCTGTAACAGCGGCTCAGGAGGCAGAGAGAGAGTTTGATGCCTTTGTAAATCTACTAAAAGAGAACGAGGTGGATCTCCATGTTATTCAGGATACCCCTCAACCCGAAACTCCCGACTCAATATTTCCCAATAACTGGTTCTCTACTCATGAAGGGGGTACTTTGGTTCTCTATCCTATGTTTGCTCCAAATAGGAGATTGGAGCGAAAAGAGAGTGTAATCGGCTATATAAAGGAGAATTTTGGAGTTAAAAGAGTAGTAGATTTAAGCCACTTCGAGGGCTCATCACTTTTTTTGGAGGGAACGGGAAGCATGGTTGCCGATAGAGACAACAACCTTATTTATGCCTGTAAATCGGTTAGAACAGATGAGAGGGTTTTGGAGGAGTTCTGCGAAGAGACAGATTTTGACTACTTTCTCTTTGGGGCATACGACTCGTTGGGCAACCCTATCTACCATACAAATGTGATGATGTCTGTAGGGAGCCGATTTGTTGTTGTTTGCCTCGACTCCGTGAGAGACTTAGATGAGAGAGAGAATCTTATTGGGCTTGCAGAGGAGAGCGATAAAGAGATAATTGAGATCTCTATGGAGCAGATGGAGAACTTTGCAGGAAATATGCTGGAGATAAAAAACAGAAGAGGTGAACCTCTTTTGATAATGTCGCAAAGAGCACTAAAATCGCTTGGCAAGGAGCAGAGAGAGCGTCTTGAGAGCTACTGCAAAATTGTAGCACCGAACCTTACCGTAATTGAAAATAACGGAGGAGGTTCGGCAAGATGTATGATGGCAGAGATCTTTATTTAGTTAGAGAGACTCTTTTATTATACCGCTTCTATATGCAGAAACAAGGTGCACTAAATCTTCTATCTGGTTTTGAAGCTCTTTACCAATATCGGTGTCTCTTACCAGCTTTCTCTTATTGCTGAACTCAACAACCGTTGTTTCAGATATGATATCGTCTCCATCTTTAATTGCTTTGGCCGACGAAACAAATGGCTGATGCTGTGCTAATTGTAGCCCGTGAGAGTTGTAGATTAGAGTGTAACCTGCAATTCCGGTCTCAGATTGGTAAGCTTTGGAGTACCCTCCGTCAATCACAAGCAACTTACCTCCTGCCTTAATTGGAGACTCACCTTTACCTGTCTTAACCGGAATGTGTCCGTTTATAATATGTGATTGGCTCTCCTCTATCCCAAACTCCTTAAGAATCATTTCGCAAATCTCCTTATTGTCTTTAAGGTAGTAGTAGTGGCCCTTTCTCTCTTTGTGAGTCTCCTTATCTGCAATAAAGTATCTTTCGAATGTGGTCATCTTCTCCTTATCGAAAGGGGGAGAGTAGGGGCCACACCATAGGTACCACATAAGATCTTTGCCGGTATGTTTATTTGGCCTCTCTCTCTCTTCAAAAAAAGCCTGCCTCACAAGTTTGTCTATTTTGTCGAAAAGTGCCTTTCCCGAGTACTCTTCGCCGTGTATCTTCACCCTCTTTAACGTTCCGTCTTCATTCAACGGTACAGAGCCGTGATATAGCAGGTTGGAGTTTCTTACAAGGTAAAGCGACCCTTTATTGTACATAAACTTCATATGCTTAAGCAATCTCTCACTGGTTAAAAAGTAGTGCATAAGCGTGTTTACAACCTCTTGCTCCTCCTCTGTCAATTTGTACGGATCGGAAGGATCGATTGTTGGAAAATTCTTATCCCTTAACTCATACTCTTTACCCTCAAGGTTAATTGTACCTTTAGAGTAGTCTATAAGATGAAGCAAATTCCTCTTTTCCATTCCAAACTCTTTATTCCGTTTGATTACAGCACCCTCCAGCTTAAACTGAATTATAGAGATGGCTTTGTGCATCTGAGAAATCATCTTAACATGCTTGCTCTTCACCGGCTCATCCTCCGATGCCTTTGGCTTAAAAAGTGAACATGGATCGTCTCCGTATGTATCCATAGCAAAAGTTGCAAGAGGCATTAAATTAATACCATAACCCTCTTCCAATGTAGCCAGGTTTGCATATCTGAGTGAGATTCTCACAACATTAGCCATACATGCCTCACTCCCCGAAGCGGCCCCCATCCACACAATATCGTGATTTCCCCATTGAAAATCTACATTGTGATAGTTGCAAAGCGTATCCATTATTAAATGAGCACCGGGTCCTCTGTCGTACACATCTCCTATTATGTGCAGCGAATCAATTGTTAGTCTCTGAATTAGATTGCACATTGCTATAATGAAGTGCTCGGCCCTTCCGGTAGAGACTATGGTAGAGATTATTGCAGAGATATAGTCGTGTTTGTTGGGTTCGGCAAACGATTCGTGTAGCATCTCCTGAATAACATAAGAGAACTCTTTAGGCAGAGCTTTTCTCACTTTAGATCTTGTATATTTTGAGGAGACATTACTGCATACGCTTATGAGCTGAACCAGAACCATCTTATACCAATCATCTATCTCCTTGCCCTCCCGCTCTTTTATAACTGCAATTTTCTCATGTGGGTAGTATATTAGAGAGCAGAGCTCCCTCTTTTCACTCTCTCTTAGTCTGTGTCCAAAAATGGCTTCAACTTTTTTACGAATTACGCCCGAAGCATTTTTTAAAACATGCCGGAATGCTTCGTGCTCTCCATGAATATCTGTTATAAAGTGCTCGGTACCTTTTGGAAGATTCAGTATTGCCTCCAGATTTATGATCTCTGTAGTTGCTTCCGAAACAGTTGGGAAGCTCTTGGAGAGAAGTTTGAGGTATTTTAAGTCTTTCATGGCTTATTCGGTTAGATATATTTGGCAATAGTATTAAGCAGATGAGTAGTCTTTATAGGTTTTGTAATTACATCGTTACAACCGGCCTCTCTGGCCCTCTTGTGGTCGTTCTCAAATGCATTGGCTGTTTGAGCTAAAATAGGAGTGGTGGCAGAGATCTCTCTTATGGTCCTGGTTGCCTCGAGCCCATCCATTACAGGCATTTTGATATCCATTAGAATAAGGTCGGGGTTATGCTCTTTATACAGTTTTATTGCCTCCTCCCCGTCTTTTGCCCAGATTATGTCGTATTTCTGAGAGAGGATAACCTTTAAGAGTAAAAAATTGCTCTCCATATCTTCTGCCACAAGTATGAGAGGCCTCTGCTTTTGCTCTATGGCAACAGGAGCAACCGGAGTAATTTGGTCTGTGTTGTCTGTATTTCGTTTTGCCAATGGTAAAGTGTAGGTTATTTTTAGTCCTGCTCCCTCTTTTGACTCTGCAGATATTTGACCTCCAAACCTCTCTACTAACGCCTTGCAAATTGGAAGACCCAGACCCAGGCCGGGTTTAAAGTTATCTGCCTTATAGAAGCGGTTGAATATGTTTTTGAGATGCTCCTTAGATAGCCCCGGGCCATTATCATAAATAAAGATCTCTGCAAATCCCCTTTTTTCTGTGAATCCTATTGTAACCTCCCCTTGAGTAAGATGTTTAAGTGTATTCTCCAAAAGTATAGATAGTATCTGCTGATTTCTCATTGAGTCGCACCATACAAAAAGATCTTTTTGAGGTACCGAAATGTTGAGTTTAACCTTTCCTCCAAATTGGTTTTCCATCAATTTTACAACCTCGAAAATCTGATCTTTCAGCGACACAGAGGCCATTTGAAATGTTATAGAGTTGGAGTCTATCTTGGATAGGTCAAGAACGTCGTTAACTAACGCCATCAATGCCGACGAGTTCTCACTTATGATCTCAGCAAACTGCCTCTTCTGTTCTGAGTCGTATGAGTTGTCACACATGAGCGCGGCAAAACCAACTATCCCGTTTAGCGGGGTGCGAATCTCATGACTCATATTGGATAGGAATGCGGTTTTTAGCTTATCGGCCTGTTCTGCCCTCTCAATGGCCTCCATCAACTCATTCTCTCTTTTTTTATGGTTATTTACATTAAAGTCCATTCCATAAACCGTGAATGACTCTTCTTGATTGGGGCTATTGCTGTGAGTAATACCCCGCCTTTCCCACCACTCATAAACCTCTTCTGACCCCGATTTTAACCGGTACTCCAGACTGAATCCACCATTATTTTGAAGGTTACCTAGAGAGTGCCGGGAGACGAACAGTAATTTATCATCGGGGTGAACCAAAGTTAGGAAATCGTCAAGAGATGTAAACAGGGAGTTGTCTATTCCCGTAATCTTATAGAAGTTCTTATCGTATTCAAAACGGTTATCCGCCGAGTTGTAGGTCCATGTGTAGGAGTTAGCAGACTCAAGAGCAAGATTTAGATACTCATTCTTTTTAATATTGTCTCTTGCAAGATGAATATTCTCTTCGGCAAGTTTGCGATACCTAAAATGGTACAAAACAAAGAGAAACATTGCAAATGTGAGTAGAGAGAAGATTACAATAATAAAATTGATCTCAATAGAGTAGTTGTCTAACAGACCGTCGGGCTTGTTTATAATTACCGACCCCTTTGGCATCTCTCTAACGGCCAGATTCCACCTTTTTAAAACATTATAGTCGAATATAAGCTTGCTGGTCTTGATTGTGTCTACTATGATCTTGTTATTAAGAGAGTTAGATATCTCTGCAACCTTGTAGCCAATATCCCAGGTAGAGACTGTATATCCACCAATAACTCCGCTGCCAACCATAAGATTTTGAGATGCAAAGATAGGGTACTCCTCTAACTGAGAGAGAAAAGGAAAATACTCGTTATTAATCTTGTAATTACCAAAAGAGTCAATGCTCCATGATGAGAGGATGATTGCAGTTCTCTTTGGGAATGACTTGATATTGTATATAAACTCATGAAACGAGCTGAAGTCGTTGGGTGAAAGATAGGTTATCTTCACCTGCTCTTTGGCCCTTCCCAGTTGACTGCCGGCTATTGAGCGCTCAACAACTCCGTAAGGACTGCTGTCTGTGATAACTATAATATTTTTGGTCTCAGGAAATAATCTGAGAGCCAAGTGGAAATTCTCTCTAAAAAAGAGACGGGTAGAGATAATCGAGACTCCATCTATGGGCTTTACATCGGCCCCCTCTGCAACAACGCTCACAA
>CAYYAM010000045.1:0-1800 GCA_964469965.1 uncultured Muribaculaceae bacterium
ATAACTAAGGTTCTTGAGCGGTAGAGTTTGTGCTATGCCCATGTTTCTCTTTATAGGTGTTTTTACCCGATTCTGTAGAGGCGATTCTGTTTAAAGCAGACATTTATAAAGATATAGTCGTTACAACCATATAACTACTAACTATATAACTATGAAAAGAATTTCATCTGTTTTCTGTTGCATGATTATGTTATTTATAGTCGGTGCAGCTGCTGCTCAGAATGTTGTTGAGACCGGCCTCAAGGTAAAGGTGCCGGAGACCTACGACAGGAGCTCTATTACCTACCTGGTTTTGGACTATCCGGGGGATTATCACTTTAACTATGTTAGAAATAATGTTAATAACATCTATTTCTCAGAGAAGTACTACAACAATAATCTAAACTACCTCACCTTAACATCGCCCTTCGAGAGATCTTATGCGGGCACCGACAGAGCTACCTTAATACAGGCCAAGTTAAATGAACAAAGAGTTGCAAACAAGATAGTTGCAATGTGGTACTCTATGGATTCTGAAGGCCGTATGAATCTAGATCTTGTCCACTCCAGAGGGATGTTCAATGCAACCGACGATGCTTACCTTCAAGCTAAAACCACAAAAAGGGGTAACGCACAACTGGAAGATTACGGAAACAGGTTGATAGACAGAAGCTACGTTATAGTTGTAGACTACTACGACATCAAGAGTATGGAGGAGGCCAAGATAAAGGATATGCGCGGATGGCAAACTTACTACAAGGCGTATCTCTTTAAAATTGATTTTAACGAGGAGACTCGTAACAAAATTTACGATAACTGGATTTATGAAGAAGACACTCCCGAGATTAAATCGGCAAAAAAAGCGGCTCTTAACAAAATTGATATTCCCCTCATAAGTGTGGGAACAACAATGCTCACCGCTACTGAGTCGCAATCTACAAAAACCGCAGGAGCAAACTCTCTACTTATCGGAAAACCAAAATCAAACGACGAGCTTATGGCTAAGCTTCTCAATACCAGTTATAACGATATTCTTTATAACCTTGAGATGCACGTAGAGCACTTTAGAGTTATTACATCGATTTACGCAGTAAAACCGTTAAGAGCTAAAATCGGAAGAAAAGAGGGGTTGAAAACAGATAACAGATATTTTGCGTATGAGTATGTTTATGACGAAGACAAAGACCTCACAGAGCAGAAGTTCAGAGGAGTTATAAGGTCTACAAGCAAAATTGCGAATAATGTTGGGGTAGCAACCGGAAAATCGCCTACGAGTGAGTTCTATCAAACTGCCGGAAAGCGCCTGGAGACCGGGTTTTTACTACAACAGAAGAATGATGCCGGCTTGGAGTTGCTTCTTGGATATGAGATTGGCGAGATTGGCGGAGTTTACGGAAGGTTAGACTACCGGCTAGGTAGAATGTTTGGAGTAAGAGCTCTGTTTGCATTTGTTGACGTAGGTTTTGAATCTAAAGACTACGGTAGATACAACTATGCATTTTTGCGTTACGCTATAGGGTTTGCCAAAGGTTATCAGGTGACTCACAATATTGAGCTTAGGCCTTATGTTGGGTTGGGTATTGAATCGGCATCCAACGATGTGTTAGCCACACTGTCTACTGTCTTTTTAAAAGGTGGTATAAATGTGAATGCAAATCTTAAACATAATATTCAGCTTCTTGGTGGAGTTGGGTTTTACTCAATGGGTGAGGCCGAGACCGAAGATGGTATAAAAGTGGGTAAGTGGGATGTTTGGTTTTCGGGAAGAAAGGGGATGTCTATTCTCGCAGGAGTAAAATTCGGATTCTAAATCGCAATAAA
>CAYYAM010000045.1:1900-3093 GCA_964469965.1 uncultured Muribaculaceae bacterium
ATAATATGAGAAGAGTTGTAAAAATATTTATGTTTTTGGTTTTAACTGCTTTGGTTTGCAGTTATGCCCAAGCTCAAACCCGCAGAGAGCGCAAGATCTTGTTTAACAGCCAGTACAACTACGAGATTTCGCCCGTGGGGGTGGGGCAGGATGGTACAAAGGTGTTTAAGGTGTGGGGATACGGTAAAACGGTGGGTGAGGCAGTGATGGATGCTAAGGCCAACGCAGTGGCTGCCTGCATCTTTAAGGGTCTTCCCGGAGGAGGTGGGTCGGCGCCTACGCCTCCTATATGCGGAGAGTCGGGTGCAGAGATCACTCACTCGGAGTATTTCGACAGGTTTTTTGAGGTTGGTGGAAAGTACCTTCAATATATTGTTCAGACAAACGATGCCGACCCTGCAGGGCCCGACAGATTAAAGATAAAAAAGGGGTACAAAGTGGCTATTTATGCTCAGGTTATGTACGATGCGTTAAGGCGTGAGCTTGAGGCCAATGGTGTTGCGAGAAGATTGGATTCAAGGTTCTGAAACTAGCAAAATCTATCTAAAACTATCAAAAACTATTCAAATGAAAAGAGCAATTATAACTACAATCCTAATAGTAATATCTATAGCAGCGTTTGGTCAGGCAAAGAAACCTACCATTATGGTGATTCCAAGCGATCAATACTGCCTTAGCCGGGGATTCAAGATGAGCTTCTCTAATCAGGGTATGACAACCACCCTCCCCGACTACAGAGCGGCAATGCAGAACGATCCAAACCTGAGATTGGTAATTACAAAGATGGGGCAGATGATGGCAGAGAGAGGATTCCCTCTTAAAGACCTTGAGGCAGAGATGAAAAACCTTATGCAGGAGGCGGCAGAGAGCGCCATGCTAACAAGCTCATCATCGGGGTCGGAGATGGCAGAGAGCCCAATAGATGCTTTGAAACGGGTAGCAAAAGCCGATATTGTACTGGACCTGGACTTTGATATCAAACTGCAGGGCCCTTCAAGGTATATAGTCTTTAACCTTAGAGGTTTAGACGCTTACACATCTAAGCAGGTGTCTGGGGTCGCCGGTGCCGGCAAGCCATCTACATCGGCAACTCCCGAGATTCTTCTGGAGGAGGCGGTTTTGAGCCATATGGATGGATTCAACGCCGGACTAATGAGGCACTTCGACGATCTGTTCGAAAACGGCAGAGAGGT
>CAYYAM010000045.1:3193-9929 GCA_964469965.1 uncultured Muribaculaceae bacterium
AGAAGCTTTGTGAGCGACCTTAGAAAACACCTTACAGACAGATGTCAGATACAGTCGAAGCTCTATTTGAAAGGTCTCGGCGAGGCGTGGTTGATACTGGGAGAGAAGTAGCGGTGCAATCTCTGAATAAAAATAAAAAACAACTTATTATGAAAAATACAGTTATACACATACTTACGGCCATATCAGCTACCCTTCTCACTATAGGCACACTCGCGGCACAGAACACCCTGGGTAAAACCGACGACCTGGGAAGGGTTGCACTTGCCGTGATGGTGCCCGATATGGCAGAGAACATCCCCCCGGGAGCAAAACAGCTTTTAGAGAATAAGATGATGCAGATTGCAACAATCAACGGCCTGGGTGCGGGAGGCGTAGATCCGCGCTTCTGCATTGTACCTATGGTAAATGTGGTTACAAAGGATATTACGCCCTCTGCTCCGCCAATGCTTGCAATGAACATGGAGATAACCTTTTACATTGTAGATGCAATAGGGCAGACCATCTTTGCTCAGAGCACTATAGCGGCAAAAGGGGTTGGGCAGACAGAGGATAAGGCATTTATCTCGGGCATAAGAAACATAAATGTGAGGGCCGGGCAGTTTAAGGGTTTCATAGAGACCGGTAAGACAAAGATTATCGAGTACTACAACTCTAAATGCGACGTAATTATAAAAGAGGCGCAGGCATTGGCGGGGCAGAAAAAGTACGAAGAGGCGCTATTTAACCTTATGAGTGTGCCCGATGTATGCAGAGAGTGCTACGACAGGTGCATGGAGCTCTCTACCGAGATTTACAAAGAGTATGCAAACTACAAATGCACTCAGTATATGTCGGCCGCCAGGGCAGCATGGGCAAATATGGATGCCGATGCAGCAGCTGCCAACCTGGGGAAGATAACCCCCGATATGGCCTGCTACAACGAGGCGGTTAAGCTCACCGACGAGATAACCAGAAAGATGATTGCAGATGGCGCAAATGTGTGGAGTTATAAGATGAAAAGGTACGACGATGCGGTGGAGACAGAGCGCCTTACAATAAGGGCAAAGAGAGATGTTGCAATTGCCTGGGCATACGCTACATACTGGAGTAACTACCCTTATAACTGGCGTTGGCTCTACAGATATCGTTACTAAAATTTTTACGATATGAGAAAAATTTTACTTTTTTTACTCCTTATCCCAACAGTTTTGTTGAGCCAGGAGAGCGTGGTTGAAAGGAGCGGTCTAAAGCCGAAATGGGTTGATGCTCTGGAGAAGGACTATATTATTGTAGTTGGAACAGGAGAGACAATAGATGTTGCAAGGCAGAAGGCGCTTATGATGATAAAAGAGAGCATTGTAGAGGCGGTTGCAGTAAATGTCAAGACTCAAAGTAACTTAAGGACAGAGGAGGTGACCAACAGAAGCAGTGTTCTCCACTTCTTGGAGAGCTTTACATCCAACACAACATCGGAGTCGGCCAAGGTGCCGTTTTTACAGGGGATATCACTCTCACAGGCAGAGGGTTTCTACTGGGAAAAGATTGAAAAGAGGGGAAATGTTACCTATGCATTCGGCAGAGGTAACACCACCTACTACTATGCATATCACATAAGGTATCCTCTACCTATTGTAGATATAAATCGGCTTGCGTTTGAGTTTAAACTAAGAGATGAGGAGCTCACGGCTAAGCTGCGCTCTCTAACTTCTGACGATTTCTTCCCTGCTAGTGTAGAGGAGATTGAGACTGTGATTGGGGAGTTGAGGATTCTTGCAGACTACTTTATTGATGGGCGCAAAGATATGGCCAACATGGCAATCCGCCGTTACACCGATATGTTGGGCTCAATCACTATTGCCGATGCGGGGAGCACCTTGGGAACAGTAAGATATCTCTTAAAGCTTGGCAACAGAGGTATTACAACAGTTAAAAAACCAATACTGCGAAGCGAGAGTGCCACAATCCTCAACTCATCGCAACAGGGTGGGATCTACACAATCAACTACGACTACTCCGAGTGCTATCCCGACCTCAAGAACAGTGTGATTGTGCGCTACAGGTTTGGAACCAATAGTGTAGAGAAGAGCTTCTACTTTGATGTACTGCTCACAAAAGTTGATATCTATATGAGCAGGGCAATCGGCTTTCGCAAAGTTCAAACCGGGCAGGATAATATTGAGAGGTACAATGCCAATATTGTTATATCTTCTAAAACCGCAGCCCCTTTTACTGTTACAAAGGTTATCCTGGAGTTTAAGGGGTTGCCTCAGGTTGTGGCAGAGAACCTGAATATGAGCTTCTCGGGTAAAGGTGACCATAGTTTGGATCTGCTGTTTGAGACCCCCCTGAGTGCAAAAGAGAGCTCATCTTTGGGAAAAACCGTTGTTCAGCTAAACGGCTACATCAACTATATAAACAACTCAACCGGCGAAACCGGCACCTACAGAATCTATAACCACTCTTATAATACCGACTGGTAAAATCACATCTACTTACCTTAAATACATTTAATTATGAAAAGAATTTCACAGATTTTATTTACAGTTGCACTATTGGTAATGGTAGCAATTGCTGTTACATCGTGCGGAACCACCAAAGCCGTTCCAGATGAACAACTTGTAGAGATGTACTGCAGCGGTCCTCAATATTTGAGCGACGCAACTGCCCTCCGCTTTACTGCCGTAGGCATCAGCATGGATCAGATGACATCTAAGAAGAAGGCCATGAGCGATGCCAGAGCCGGTCTTGCAGCACAGATTGAGACTACAGTTAAGAGTGTTGTGGATAATTATGTAAAATCGTCTACCCACAACAACAAAGAGGATCTGAGCAACCGTTACGAAGGGCTTACACGCGAAGTAGTTAGCCAGATTTTGATTGGAACAAGAACTGTTTGCGAGCAGATGACCAAAACAAGAGACGGAAACTATAAAACCTACGTTTGCGTAGAGCTGGGAGGCCCCGAAATCCTCACATCAATCAACAATCGCTTCTCTAGAGATGAGTTTTTGAAAGTAGACTACGACTATGAGAAGTTCAAAAAGACCTTCGAAGAGGAGATGAGTAAATTGGGCAACAAATAGTGCAAAAATTTTTATCATACCTGATACTTTGCGCCCTTCAACTGTTCACGTTAAACAACATAGCGGGTCAGGAGATTCCTCAGTCGGTTAAATCGTTGCTGCCAAAAGAGTTCTCGGCTCCTTTGACAGGGATGGATGAGCTGATAGTGGGGATCTCCAATCCCGGACGTGACTCTGTAGCCGGCTTTAGGGAGGCGCTTTTAAGAGCACATCTCATTGCCTCGCTCAGAGATAGGGTGAAGGTAAACATGGTGTGTGAGTACTTTAGCAGCACCAAGGGTAACGACGCTGCCCGGATATCCAGATTCGAGGAGATGTACAACATTGAGAGCAACCTTGCAGAGGGAGTATCCTTGGTGCCTGTTTGGTCATATATACTCTCCAGCGGAGAGACCCTTCTATTCGCCAGATTAGAGAGCGGCTCTTCTAAGGGGTGTACTTACAAATTCGAAAGCTCACTCTACCACGTAGAGAATATTCTGGAGAGGGGGCAACATATCTACAAAACCAACTTCCGTTTTTACCCGTCGGGTGGCGGAAGCGGTGAGGAGCGAACAGAGATCTACTCTTTTAACAACCTGTGGTATACAGTAGTAACATGTATCAACGGAAAGGAGAGCGAAAAGAGAAATTTAAAATATTTCTATCATCCCCTTAGGGATAGTAATACAGAGGAGGGTGCTCCCGAGGGATCTACCGGTGTCTCCACATCGGAGGGGCTTTGGCCTGCCTACATTGCAGCTATATTGTGGCAGATTGCAGGGGTATTCGATTACGGAAACCCATCGGTGAGCCAGGTTACCGACTCCTACAGCAAAAACATTCGCAATTTAAACAGAAGTGCAGAGTGTAATAGTGTTAATGCACAGATAGTCAGGCTTGTATTATTTAAAGACCGACTATATCCTATTGTAAAAATCCAACAACTAAATACGGGAGAAAAATGAAAAAGATATATCGGCTGCTTTTAGTTCTCTCAATACTCTTCTTATGGCAGGGGAGCACCTTAAGCGGGCAGACCTATGAGGAGTACAGAAAAAAAGAGATTGAGAACTTCAACAAATATGTTGAGCAGGAGAGTGCAATTATCTCAAAGATGGCCGCAGAGATAAACAGGTACATTAAAAAGGAGGATAAGGAGTACAGAGAGTACCTCAAAAAAGAGTGGCAGCAGTACAACCAATACGCAGCAGCGGTTGCACCTAAAAAACCAAAACCGGCGGCGATGCCTGAGTATGGTGAGCCCGGCTCTCCGAATAGAATCAAAACCGCCTCCATAGCCCCCTCTAAACAAGTTCTCTCTGTTTATGGCTATGACTTTCCTACCATCTCTATGCCTCTTACAATGGTATCGCTGCCTCCCGGGAGAGGCGGGCGTGCTGCCGAAAGCAGCGGGGAGCAGGGGGCACTGAGGGTCAACTATTATGGCGTGCCTCTATACTTCAGCTACAATCCAAACTTTGTGGTTCGTCTCTACGGGGTGAATAACGAGGGTGGAGTGGCAAACTATTGGGATAGGGCCTCTTCTGGTGGTTACAGCTCTCTTGTAGAGCAGCTTACTAATTACAAATTGCAGCTAAACCTGAATGACTTCTGTTACTATCTGCTGGTGAAAAAAGTTGCCCAAGGGCTTTATGCCGGCGACGAGACAGGCGAGACCCTGGCAACCTGGTTTTTAATGGTGAGGTCGGGCTATGGTGCACGAGTGGGCTTCGATTCGGGCGGGAGAGTACTGCTTATGCTCCCCTCTTACCACACAATTTACGGGATGAACTACCTGCAGGAGGGGAGCAAATACCTCTACATAATGGGAAAAACCCCCGGTAGGGGCATCCGCACTTATGACAGAGACTTTGCCGGAGCCGGAAAAGTGGTGGATTTCAATATCTACTCCCCAATGAACCTGGGGGGAAAAATTGCCGACAAAACTCTTGAATTTGAATATAATAATAAGAGATACAGCATATTAGTAAATTACGACAGAGGTCTGGTAGAGCTGTATAGAGACTATCCTCAGGTAGAGATGCCTGTCTATTTTAATGCTGCCGTCTCTATGCAGGCAAAAGAGTCTATCGCGGCCTCTCTTCAACCAATTCTAAGGGAGATGAGTGAGCAGGAGGCGGTTGAGTTTTTGCTCTCTTTTACACAGAGTTCATTTCCTTATAAAACCGACGACCTGCAGTTTGGATATGAAAAGTTCTTCTTTGCAGAGGAGATGTTCTTCTATCCGTACAGCGACTGCGAAGACAGATCGGTGTTCTTTGCATACATAGTAAAAGAGCTTCTGGGGCTGAATGTAATAGGTGTGGAGTTCCCCGACCACGTAGCAACTGCCGTGATGTTTAACACACATGTGGCAGGCGACCATATCAACTTTAACAATATGCGTTACGTTATTGCCGATCCTACCTACCTGGGTGCTCCGGTTGGGAGTGCAATGCCTCAGTACAGAGAGAGTTCGCCCCTGGTGATTGAGGTAGAGAACAGGCGGGGTGCCGGCCGCAGGGAGGATCAAATATGGAGCTCTGCAATAGGAGAGGGGTGCTTCCCGGGCAGCAACCTCAGAAACCTTGTAACACTGAGCGATGAATCGTATGTGGTAACGGGCTACTACACCGGCAATGCCAAATTTGGAGGCAAGCCCCTCCCTCCCGCCGGCACCATCAATCGCGGCTTTATTGGAAGGGCAACCCAAGGCCATAGTGCTGTTTGGGTTTTACCTATGATTACCGAGGGAAACAGCGTGGGGGTATCTGTTGCAGCAGGGCTGAACGACGATATCTATGTGGCCGGATCGTTCCGCGGCAACCTCACACTGGGGAGCTCTACGCTGAGTAGCGGCAAGGGTTCTACAGAGGGGGGTAATGCCGATGCTTTTGTTGCATGTATCAACAAAAACGGTGTTGTAAGGTGGATAACCCGGCTCAACCTTGACACAATTCCGGGAAGTGCACCAATCGCCTTTAGCGCAGTGTTTAGTGCCAACGGTGTAAAGATGGCAATGACAAAAACAATCGCCTCTGCAGAGTTTAAGGGGTATGGGCTCTTTACCGGCAACGACGGGAAAGTTGTTTTTAACGGCATAGTAAACAGAGTCTTCTCCTCTGCTCCCGCAATTGCCTCTGCCTCCTACGCAAGCGCAGCTGCATCGCCAGAAATGCTTAAAAAAGAGACCGATGCTATGTTGGCAGAGAGTACCGACAAGGGGATTGCGGGTCTGTTTGCAGCAATTCTGCTGGTTAAAAATATGGGGGCAACACTCTCGGGAGAAGATGCCAAAGCAGCTCTAGATAAATATAATCCGGGATTCAGTAAAAATTGCCCGAATATTTATAAAAATCTGAGCATGATAAATTTTGTCAAAAATAGCAACGGCGTAATCTCCATTCAGACAGTAAACGGAAAAGATATCTATTTCGATAAAATAAGAGTGAAGAATAATGCTAATATAAACATTGTTCAACACTCTCAAGGCGACCTTAGCGTAGAGGTTCTCTCCGGTATGCAGGTTGGAAAGATGGTAGTCTGGTACAAACTTAACAGCATAGCTCTGCAAAAAAAGACAGGCGATATGGTGTTCGACTACGACAAAGATAACTCAACCGCTAAAGTAAATATGTCAAAGGATATATTGCTTTGATTTATGATTATAGCTCTGCAATAACAGTATT
>CAYYAM010000046.1:0-9834 GCA_964469965.1 uncultured Muribaculaceae bacterium
CGGCAGCCGCGGCTCCCGGCAGCCGCTAATAAACCAGCTCCAAATTTCTGTACCCCTCTTTGTTGGTGTACCAATCGGCGTATTGCGCTCCGCCGCTGGTTGCCCACGCCGCAAAATGCGTATAGGTGTCAATGATTGAATTACGCTCGGCAGGATAGTCAAAACTATCGGCAAACATTAGACCGAACATCATCCCATCGGCATTCTTGAACATATCGTTCGGATGCAACGCCCCACCCGTAATGAAACTAGGGCTGAACCTAGACGTAGCTGCAAAGCCCGGCAAGTGAACCTCTTTCCCCCTGGCATCGGGAGTGATAAAGAAGTTGAATGTACTCATATTCAAAGCCGACTGGCTCACCGGAGTAACAAACTTCACCACAACCTTGTATTCGCCCGTTGCCTGGTAGCTGCCCCTTTGAGTATTCAAGAACCCCGTAAAGCTCTCCACACCATGAGCAGTATTGAAGATTGGAATCACCGCAGTAGCAACACCACTCTCGGCACCATTCGAAGCAGCTGTAAACATACCACCCGAACCAAGCTTCTGACCCGTAACACTGCCCACATTAGAGGCATTAATACCATCTAGCTGGAAAGCAGCACCCAATGTTTTGGTAGCACCCACCGCCTTGATTTTGTAGTCGAAATGCAGCTCGGTAATCAAATTAGAAGAGTTTGCCAAGAAGGTGATTCTAAAGCCCAGCACAAGGTCGTTCAAATCGTAGTCGCCCTTGTTTGGCCAAAGATCTTCAAAAGCAAAGGTACCCCAACCAGTCTCGGAAGGGAAGAATATCCCAAACTGAGGATCGGGAGCACCACCACCGCCACCACCACCCGGAGGGGCTTCAATCTGACCCAACGACAAGTTGCAAGATGTTCCAACTATGTTTTTGGTTTGAGTCTTAGCCAATATGGCACCATTCGAGAATGACCCCTCATACAGACCCCTTCCGTTAGAGCCTGTACCCTCGGTCATATTCTGCTGAACATACTCGATATTACCGCTAAAGCTTACCTGCGCCCATCTAAGATCGGGCATATTACCTGTGTTTACAAACAGAGCAAACGGAGTAGATGTAGAACGAACATTCAGACGGAAGATATCAGAGATACCCGCAGTCTGAAACATACTGCCACCAATCATATTGATAGTTGAGTTATTTGCCTTAAAATTTTGAGAGATCCACAACGAACCCGACTCCAGATTTGCAGTATACGCCTGAATATCAGACTCAAGAGCAGACAAACGACAGTAGTTGTTCAACACACCACCACCCGACGCCTTAAACTGCACAGCAGCATTCAACTCACCAAAGTTATCCAACACCGTACCATTACTCTGATACCATGTATTAACCTCGGTAACCGCCGAAAGATCGTTCAAATAGGTAGCATTCACCGTAAGATCTATATGCGGAGAGTTCACCCTGTGAGAGTTGTACATCTTACTGCCATTTGTAACCAAGATCTCAGACCTCTGATTCTGCACAGTGATTGTACCCTCATTAAAGAGCTCTGCATTGGAGTTGATACTAAAGTCCATATTGTTACCATCTAACATCCATGAGCCCTTATTAACCGCAACAGCACTGTTAGACAAAGTTATGTGCTTTGTACTCCTCATGCTGCCCGTAGCAAAGATATAGACCCTTGGAACAGGATTGATTGCAGCACCTGTTGACATACCCCCCGATGTTACCTGACCACCCGGAAGAACCACAATTGAGGTTCTGTTTAAAGCAATATCGCCCGGCATATTAAGAGTACCCTGTACATAAACAATAGCGTACCCTGTACCATGGCTGAAAGTAATATCGGCTGTACGGGTAAAGCCCGCAGGGATAAGATAAGACTTATAAGTGTTTCCATGTGCCGATGTCTCGCCTGTACCAAAACCGGTAGTTGTAATATTGTTGTTGTTGTTAATTACTACGTCGAAATTGGTAGGAACAACAATAGAGGGCGATGTAAACGACGCACTCTCTGCATAGAGTGCGTTACTCTTAGTTACAAGAGAGTTGTCTGCAAGAGCACTAAGTGTAATATTTAATGAAGTATTATTAACCGTCACCTCGGTAACCTTTACAAGACCATTCGGCTTAGTCTCGTGAATGTATATCTTTTGGGTTGGCGCGGCAATACTCAGCTTAACATTGTAGGGAGCCCCCTGCTTGGCTGCGCCGGTTGCAAGGAGAGAACCACTGTTAAGAAGAGGAGAGTTATAGACACGAATAACGTGTACACTGTTTGCAAGAGAGGCATTAACAGCCGTGACGCTGATGCTTAAAGTGAGCTCTTTGACCGTTTTCCAGTCAAAATCGGCAGGAACCTGAAGCGGACCCAAAAAAGGATCTACCGGCTTAGGTTCGCGATTCATCTTCACACAAGAAGACAGAACCACCGACAATAAAATAATGATGGATAGTGCTCTTTTCATATATATAAATAATATCTTAAACAAATTATGGCGTAAATGTATGAAAATTATTCAAAAACCGTGCACAAATCTCTCGTCTATATACCGATAGAATCTATTTATTGAACCTTAAGTATAGCTACCCTCCCATCCATAGATGTTACCAAAACTCTTCTATCGCCTATTGGGCGTACATAATTGATTAACGCCCCCGAAAATCTATACTGCCAAGCAACCGAACCATCGCCCTCTCTCAAAGCAAAAATATTTCCCTTATCGGTAGGAACAAACACCAAACCATAGGCATTTGTCAACGGAGAGGGGGCAATCTCATAACCAAAACCCGCATGCGACTCCCAAAGCTTCACCGCCACACTCTCCTTTGTACTATATGCAATAACCGTATCTTGCATAGTCTTAACATATACAGCCGAACCATCTTGAGACAAACCTATCGCCTCACGGCCACCCCTCCTGCTCCACAACTCCTTACCCGTAGCAGCATCTATAGCATGACACATCCTCTCGGGAGTAACCACAAAAACCTTCCCGTTTGCCTTTACCGGCCAAACAGCAGCAGGAGACAAACCCCTCCCCTTACCATTGGTCCAACTCCACTTCAAGTCACCACTCTTAGGATTAAAAGCATACAACCTGTTTGCCCAATCACCAATATAAACACCACCGGCATCTACCCACGGCTTTGCCTCAATAAACCCCTTAATACCACTATAGACCCAAAGAGTACTCCCACTCTTAACATCAATAGCCCTAAAACTATTATCCGACGCACCAATATAGACAACCCCATTCAAAAACTCAGGCGAACCAAGCACACTCTTCCCCGCCTCTGCACGCCACCTCAACTTACCAGAACGAGCATCTAAACAATAGATAAAATTATCGCTCGAACCCACCACCAAACTACCACTCACCTCACACAACCCCGGCGAAGAGAACACCTTGCCCCCCGTCTTATAACTCCACCTAACAGTACCATCGGCGGCATCTAACGCCTTAATAACACCCGCACTATTAGCCACATAAACCATCCCAAAACCGAATGCCGCCGCCGACCCAATATCGGAATCGTCTTGAAAATCCCAAACAACACTCACAGGATAGGCAGCGGAGTTCTCTCCCCTGCCAAGCAACCTCATACTATGCCACACCTCACCCGTAACACCATTGCTCCTAACCCTGAAACTGATAGTACCATCCTCTATAGAGACCAGATTGTACCCCGCGTGCCCCGCCGCCACCTTACCACCCCTCAAATTAGACCTCCCCATCACACCACGCACACCAGAAAAATCCAACACCCTATTACTATGACCATGCCCACACAAAGAGACCTGAATATTCACCCTCCTCAACAAATCAATCACAACCGAATAATTCAACATAGCATCATCTAACGGATAATGATTCACAAACACAACCGGCACCCCCGGCGGCAACGCACGCGTAACCGAATCCAACCACACAACACTCTCCCTTGGCACCAACGCCGGCGCCATACGCATATTCGGCCCCGAATTGGTACCAATGAACTGCACCCCGCCAAAATTAAAATTAAAATGTTCGTACCCAAAAACCCTTGAAAACGTGTTACATCCACTCTCACTCCACTTAGAATCGTGGTTACCCGCCACAATATAGTAAGGAACATTAAGCTTATCTATAATAGATTTTGCTAAAAGTATCTCCTCATCGCTCCCAAACTCGGTTATATCTCCCGCAAATATTACAAAATCTATACCTTTCAAACTATTAATATCCCTAACAGAAATCTCCAGATCCTCTACATTGGAAGCAACCTCGCTAATGTGCAGATCGGCCAATAACGCAAACCTCACAGGCCTCACATTTGAGGTTAAAGAATAACCACTTACAACCACAAAAAAACAGAACAGCGTAAATACAAAACGTCTCATATTAAAAAAATTTTAGATATTTCCAAAAATTAACAACCTTACTAAGTCTAAGCCCTAAAACCTAAAAATAACACCCACTACAACTATATTTGCATCAATATCAACATTAAAATAAGTTAAAAAACGGTTAACATTTTTCATTTTTATTTGTTAACATACACAAAAACAAATTATATTTGTAATCGTGAAAACTTCGGTCGGGAGCGTTGCAGGCAGGTACACACAAAGGTACAAAATGTGACTCACCGACACTCTTTGTATCTTAACCTATGCAAAAAATAATAGAAAAACTTAAACCCTTTCTCAAGATATTCCTGAGCAATTACATGCCACGGTGGATCATTTTTGCGATTGACCTGGCCATTGTTGTGCTCGCATTTGTCTCCCTCTGGTACTTTAGAGATACCGTAGCCGCAAACAAAGGCCAGTATTTCACATACAAACTTCTCTTGGTACTAACACTTTACGGAATATCATCACTCGTCTTCACCACCTACCGCGGCGTGGTGCGCTTCTCCTCTATGGGCGACCTCAGAAAGCTCTCGCAGTCGGCACTTCTTGCAACCCTACTATTTGAAGTAATCAGCATCTCCATCAACCAATTTGCAGCAGGAACCCAGATATCCAAATTCCAACTCTGGTTTCCCATCCTACTCGGCTTTATGGTAATCGCCGGCCAACTCCTCTTTAGATTCATGGTAAAAAGCATGTTCGAACTCATAGAGAGCGGCCAATTCGTAACCAAAAAAACACGCGTATTCGTACTCGGAACCGACCCCGAGAGCGTACAACTCACCAACTACATCCTGAGCGAAAAGACACACCCCTACCGCCCCGTAGCATTCATAACCCTCAACAACGGCTACGCAAACAAAAACGTTTGCGGCATACCAATCCTTCATGTGAACGGCAACATTACCCAACTCATGAACAAATACCGCGTAAACGCAATGCTACTCACAAAGTCGCAACTCAAAAGCGTACCAAAAGAGTTCTACGACAAATGCATTGTAGAGGGTCTCGACCTTCTCTTGGTAAACTCGGTAAGCCACTTCAAAAACATGGAGAGCCCGCCGCAAATCCACAAAATCAAAATAGAAGACCTCCTTGGCCGCAACACCATAGAGATGAACAAAGCCGCAATCGAAGGCCAATTCACCAACCAAGTGATACTCATAACCGGAGCCGCCGGCTCCATAGGCGCCGAGATTGCCCGCCAAGTGGTTCAATTCCGATGCAAAAAAGTTGTACTCATAGACCAGGCCGAGACCCCGCTCAACGACCTCTGGCTTGAGCTCACCGCAATGAAAACCGGCACCGAAATCAAACCCATAGTTGCCAACGTAAGCAACCTCCACCGTATGCGGCAGATCTTCCAATGCGCACAACCAAACCTGGTATTCCATGCCGCCGCATACAAACACGTACCAATGATGGAGTTCCACCCATCTACCGCAGTAGTAACCAACGTACTTGGCACCAAAGTGTGCGCCGACCTCTCCATTGAATTAGGGGTAAAACGCTTTGTAATGATCTCAACAGACAAAGCCGTAAACCCAACCAACGTAATGGGAGCCACAAAACGCGCAGCAGAGATATACATCCAAAGCCTATACTTCAAACAGATAGAACAACAACAAGACAACCCAACCCTCTTTGTAACCACCCGCTTTGGCAACGTACTGGGCTCCAACGGCTCGGTAGTACCACTATTCAAACGCCAGATAGAGGCCGGCGGCCCAGTAACCATAACCCACAAAGATATTACCCGCTACTTTATGACCATCCCCGAGGCCTGCTCACTGGTTTTAGAGGCCGGATGTACCGGAAACGGCGGACAAATTTATATCTTTGATATGGGAGAGGCCATAAAGATCTACGACCTTGCAGAGAAGATGATACACCTTAGCGGAAAGATACCGCACATAGACATAGCAATTGAAGAGACGGGGCTGCGTCCCGGAGAGAAGCTCTACGAAGAGCTCCTTGCCAACAGCGAGAACACGGTACCCACCTACCACCCCAAGATTATGATTGCAAAAGTGCGCAAATACCCGTTCAACTACGTAGAGCCCGCAATAGAGACCCTGCTCTCTATAGCAACACAATATGCCTACCCAAAAGATGTAGTACGCCACCTAAAGCTGCTCATACCCGAATTCAAGAGCCACAACAGCGACTACACCTACATAGACCAAGAGCTGGAGGCAGCAGAATCGATCCACTCCCTCCACAGCACCTTTGCAATAGAGGAGTAAACCACAAACGAACAACAAAACAGATAAATATGAAGCGCAAGATTTTACAAGTAACTGCAGTTCTGGCATTGGCAATATGCTCGTGCCGCAGCCCCGAGAAGATTCCCTATCTCATTAACGCAGAGAAGATGAACCTATACGAGCTGGAGCAGTACGCCAAAATTTACGAAGCCCGTATAATGGCAAAAGATGTACTAACCATATCTGTAAACACCACAGTGCCCGAAGCCGGCGCCCCGTTCAACCTGGGCTCCAACGCCGGAAGCACTATCCCCGGACAAACATCAAACTACAACATACAAGGAGCCACCCTCCAAACCTATATAGTAGATAAAGAGGGTTATATAGACTACCCTATAGTGGGCCGTATAAAGCTGTTGGGATTGAGCAGAGTAGAGGCGCAGGAGGTGATTAAGAACCAGATACACCCCGCCTACATAACAGAGACTCCAATAGTGAATGTAAGGTTTAAAAACTACAAAGTCTCTGTTTTGGGAGAGGTTAACCGCCCCGGCCAGTTTGTGGTAGAGAACGAACAGTGCACCATAATGGATGCCCTTGCAATGGCAGGAGATTTAACCATCTACGGACGCAGAGACAACCTTATGCTGATACGTGAAGATAACAACGGACGTAAAAGCGTAACCCGCATAAACCTGCAAGACCCAAGAACGGTAATGCAGCCCGAACACTACTACCTGCAACAGAACGACATTCTATACATAGAGCCAAACAAAACCAGAGCAAAAGCATCGGGGATAGGCAGCGGCGAGACCTACGCCATATCTATCATCTCTACGCTAATCTCTGTAACCACCCTATTAGTAACAATATTCCGCTAAAATATGAAAGAACAAGATATCCACACACGGCAGATAATTGAGGAAGATGGAGGGGAGATAGACATCCGCCAGATAATTTACATCCTTATCTCTAAATGGTACCTATTTACGGCATCGGTGCTGCTGCTGCTCTTTATTGGCTTTATATACCTCAAAAGGCAGGCACCCGTTTACGAGACAAAGGCCTCTGTACTTATAAAAATGGAGCAGAACGCCCCCGAAGAGGCGTTCCTGCTGCAAGACCTTGGGCTTAACCTTATGGGTAAAAACAATATAGATAACGAGATTGGGGTATTCAAATCGCCCGACCTTGCCACCCGTATTGTAACCTCGCTGGAGCTCTACACCACCTACCGCCATGTGGCCCGATTTGGGTTCCACGCCCCCGAACTCTACAAAAGCAGCCCGCTATATGTGAGGATGGAGGATGTTGAGCCCGAGAAGATCCCAAGCACCACCACCTTTATCTTTACCCCACGCAACGGAGGGTTCAGGATTAATGCAGAGTATCTCTACAATGGCGACCAAAGAACCAAAGAGGTGACGCTAGACACCCTACCCGGCTTTATAGAGCTGCCCATAGGCCGCTTCTACGTTACAACCCAAGATGGAGTGGAGTTTGGCACCTCGCCTCTAAAGGTTACCATAAGCAACGCAACCGCAGTTGCCAAAGAGTATATCAAAAACCTAAACATCTCCACCACCACCAAAACCTCCTCTCTGCTAGATATGACATTCAAGACAGAGAATAAGAGGCGAGGAGAGGATTTCCTCATTGCACTCATAAGCGAGTACAACAGAGATGCCGTAAAGGATAAGAACACAGTTGCATATAATACATCGGTATTTATAGAGGAGCGTTTAAAAGATATAGCCCGCGAACTGGGCGAGGTTGAGGGGCAGGTAGAGGAGTTTAGGAAAGAGTACCAGGTGGCCGATATTCAAACCCAGGTTGGCTCCTATATTCGCCAGAGCGAGAGCTACGAAGCGCGCCGTATGGAGATAGAGACACAGCTTAACCTGGTTAAGTTTATAGAGGACTTCATTAAAAACCCCGCCAACCAGAATAAGCTTATACCAAACCTGGGTATAAAAGACCAGAGCTTGGTTGCCCTCATTAACGAATACAATACACAGCTAATAAACAAAGAGAGGATAGAGAGCGCCTCCTCGCCCGAGAACCCATCGTTAAGGCAGATCAACCAACAGGTTAGGAACCTTAACCAGAACATAATCACCTCACTCACCAACGAGAAGAGGGCATCTGAGATTGCCCTTAGAGACCTCGAACGTGAGAACACCATAACCAGCAGCCGTATAAGGGGAATACCAACCGTAGAGCGCCGCTTTACCGACATCATTCGCCAGCAGGAGGTTAAGAGCAACCTATTTGTTTATCTGCTCCAAAAACGTGAAGAGACCAACCTCACCCAGGCGGCAGTTGCCCCAAAAGCAAAGATCATTGCAAAACCTAACACAGGAGGTTCACCGGTTGCTCCAAAGATGACTATGACTCTTGCAGTCTTTTTATTGGTAGGGCTATCTATCCCCGCAGCCATTATATTTATAATAGACTTCTTCCAAACCAAGATAGAGGGGATGAAAGACTTAGATAAGCTCACCAATAGCAGCGTTGTGGGAGATATTGTAAGAGCAGATGGGCTAACCGACAGCTCCACCTCTCTGGTGGTTAGAGCCAACGACGACTCTGCCATCTCTGAGATGTTCCGCACCATGCGTAACAACATACTCTTTATGACCAGCGAGCGCGACTACAACATAATTCTGGTAACATCTACCATTCCAAAAGAGGGTAAAACCTTTATCTCCAGCAACCTGGCAAAGAGTCTCTCACTGATGGACAAAAAGGTGCTCCTTGTAGGTGCCGACCTTAGAAACCCACAAATCTCCAGAAATCTTGGAATACCAAAACGCGAGATTGGCTTCAGCTCCTACCTTGCCGGCCATATACAGGACTATAACGAGATTATAGAGAAGGTAGATACCAACTTCTATGTTGTACAATCGGGGCCTATTCCGCCAAACCCTAACGAACTGCTCTCTAAAACCAAAAACGGCGAGTTCTTTAACAGCGTAAGAAAAGATTTCGACTATATAGTGGTTGACAGCGCCCCGGTAGGGGTAGTCTCAGACACCTTCCTGCTTGCCCGCTACTGCCACGCCACACTCTTTGTAGTAAGAGAGAACTTTACAGAGAAAGACACCATCCAATTCATCAACAACCTGGCAATAGACAAACGACTCAAAAACATTGGAGTAGTACTCAACCACGCCTCATTCCAAAAGAGCCACGGCAGATACAAATATGGATACAAATACTCCTACAGATACCGTTATGGATATGCGCAGGGGTATGG
>CAYYAM010000047.1:0-9696 GCA_964469965.1 uncultured Muribaculaceae bacterium
AGATAGAAGCATGAGAATCTGCTTTACAGTTGCACCGCTTATTTTTCTGATAGATATCTCCATTCCTCTTCTATGAACCTCATTTTTTAGATATCCTATTAACCCCGAAAGGGTAATGAGTAGTGTTATAATGCCTCCTATAAGAAGGGAGTTTCTAAAGACTCTTGCTTTATTGTACATCTTAACGATGCTCTCCCGGAATGGCACAATAACAAAGTTCTTTTCTGGCATAAAGCTCTCTACCAACATATTTACTGCGGCGATTGACTCAGGATTCATGCTCTTAAGCTTTATCACCAGATACTCCCCCGGGCTCTCCTTGTAAAACATTGCAGAGGGACGGGTGTCTTCGTATATTATAGATCCTATTCTAAAGTCTTCGTAAACTCCTACAATCACACACATGCCATGCTCTGTAATCATAACCGATTTTCCCACTACACCATCTGTCCAACCAACCATCTCGCTCATTTTTGTTGCAAATGAACGGCTAACCATTACATCTCTGCTTGTGTTCTTCCCTCTGCTAAATGCACTCCCCTCAACAATGGGCACCTCTAGGGCAGAGAGGTAGTTGTGGTCTACATAGTACATATCCGCAATATTGAAAAGCTCTCTGTTATCGCCCGGTGCATATACACTATTACCCGATTGTCCATCAAAAGGTAGGGTAGAACAACCTGCAACCATATCTACATATGAAACTCCCTCCAACCCCTCTTTTATAACTTCACTCTTCTCTGCTGTTAAAGATGCCGAGGTAAAGTAGAGTAGATTGTTGTAATTGTACCCAGGATTGTGATTAATCATGAGATTGTACTGTTTAACAGTAATAACCAGCATGATAATCAATAGAGAAGATGCAAAAAACTGAGCCCATAAAAACAGCTGTTTCCACCTTTTTCCGCTGATTCGAAAGTTATTAATTACAGTAGCTACCGGTATATTACTAAAAAGACGCGCAGGTAGTGCAACAGAGACAGTGAGCACAATTGCAGAGACGATTATTATGGCAATGCCGGTCTTTAATGTAACCAGAGAGGAGAGCGAAACCGAGAGAATCTCCTCTGCCGTGCTTCTAAAAACCAACAGAAGCAGCAGGGCCAAAACTAGGGAGATAACAAGATGAACAGCTGTCTCTGTAAGAACTAAAAGAGTTATCTCTCTCTCTCTTGCTCCGTAGCATTTATATATGGCTATCTCTTTTGCCCTTGATGCCAAGGTTGAGACAACAATGAGTATATAGTTGAAAAGAGCTGCTCCAATAAGAGAGGCCGCAAGAACACTAAGAAGAAGGTTCATCTTTTTTGTCTCCGAAGAGCGGGAATGTATATCGGTAAGTTTTGTGAATCCGTATGAGAGGTCTACTCCTGCCTTTTTTATTGCCTCCATATCTTGGTTTTTAATCTGCATTTCGCGAACAACCTCGGCAAGATCGTCGGGGTGTGTACCCTCTGTGAGTTTAACGAAAGCTTTGTATCTGTCGTTCCCCAGCCAATTATTTGTGCCATCCCACATAAAGTTACCAATTGAGACAAGAGATACGGCAATATCGTATTCTATGGTTGAGTTTTGAGGCATATCTTCAAAAATGGCAGAGATCACTATCTCTTTACCAGGATAACTGTCTAACCAAATGCTCTTACCAAGAGCATCTCCCCCCATTTTTTTTGCCAAAGACTCCGATACAATTGCGTTCATTGGAAGAGTTAGCGCTTTGTGCGCATCGCCTGCAATCACTCTACGCGGGAGTAATCTATAAAAACAGGAGTCTGCAAGTATAAACTTTGCGCTCAATCTTCTCTTATCGGCTGTAGTGTATGTAGTTCCTTCGGGATCTCCAAGAAAAGTGTAACGGGTTGCCAATTCCACCCGGGGAGTACTCTCCTTTAGCCCGGGTGCAATTGCTCCGCTAACCTGTCCCCAACTCTCGGGGGGATTGTTATTCCACGCCACCTTAGAGTCTACTCGATATATGCTCTCTGCTTGGGGATAGAAGTTATCGTAAGAGAGCTCAAACAAAACCTTTGAGATAAGAGTAAGCCCAACGGCAAGGCCGGTTGCAAGAGAGAAGACCTTGATTGTGTTACTCCTCCCTTTTTTAAATAAGGTTCTGAAGGTTAATTTAAAGGCATTCATGGTAGATATTTTAAACAATCTCTCCGTCAAAGAGACTTATAATTCTGTGAGCATATGCAGCATCGTTCTGTGAGTGAGTTACCATTATAATGGTAGATCCCTCTCTGTTAAGCTCTGTAAGAAGGTTCATAACCTCCTTTCCATTTTTTGAATCCAGGTTACCCGTCGGCTCATCGGCAAGTATAAGCTTTGGGCTGGAGACCACCGAGCGCGCAATTGCAACACGCTGTTGCTGACCCCCCGAAAGTTGATGAGGGAAGTGCTTAGCTCTGTGGCTTATGTTCATCCGTTCCAGAACGTTATTAACAACTCGCTTTCTTTCAGATGCACTCATCTTCATATAAATAAGAGGTAATTCTACATTCTCAAATACATTCAGCTCCTCTATCAAGTTAAAGCTTTGAAAAATAAAGCCGATATTACCCTTTCTATGTTTTGTCCTCTCGCTCTCCTTAAGCCCTGCAAGTTCTTGATTGGCTAATTTATATGAACCCGAAGTGGGATTATCTAGAAGTCCCAAAATGTTAAGTAGTGTTGTTTTGCCACACCCCGATGGCCCCATGATTGCTATAAATTCGCCCTTTTTAACATCGAATGTTACATTGTTGAGAGCCATTGTCTCCACCTCTTCTGTTCTAAAGATTTTTGATAAATTTTTAACCTGTATCATATTATTATTTTTTAAAATTTTTCTTTTATAATGCTATTTATTCACTTCTTAATGAGTCAACCGGATTGGCAGTTGCAGACCTGTAAGATTGCAGAGATATAGCAGCTACTGTGATTGAGAGAATGAGAGCAAATGCAACTAAAAATATCCAAACAGGAATAGGAGCTTTATACTCAAAAGAGTTAAGCCATCTGTTTATAATCAGCCATGTTATTGGAGTGGCTATAAAAAAGCAGATAACCACAAGCTTAATGTAGGTTTTGTTAAACATTACTATTATAGAGGTTACATCTGCTCCCGAAACCTTTCTTATCCCTATCTCCTTTTTTCTAAACTGTGTCTCAAAGAAGATTAAACCTAATACGCCAATTATAGAGATGAAAACAGAGATTATACTGGATATTAGAATGAGTGTTGCCAGACTATCCTCTTTCTTATAAAGCTTACCTATAGATTCATCCATAAAGGAGATGGTGAGATTCTTAATTCCCGGATCGAACTCTTTTATTGTATGCTCTATATGGGAGAGCGACTCTTTGTAAGCTCCCGGCTGAATCTTGACAAACATATAGGTTTGCGCTCTCCATGGTTCGCTCCCAAAAACATAGAGAGCAATAGGATTAATCCCGTATTGGAGGGGTCTGAAGTTAAAGTCTTTAACAAATCCAACCACATCGGCAGGATCGTCGTTTTTGTGACCAATCATCTTCTCACCAATCTCAAGTTCATATGCATCTTTGGCAGCTTGGTTAAAGATTATTGTTCCGTTAGATTTCAGTTTGTCCTCTTCTGTGAAGTCTCTTCCCTCAGTTACCGTGATACCAAAGAATGAGATGAAGTTTGGATCTACAGGCAGGCAGTCGAACTTTGCACCACCCCCTTTGCGCTCTCTTGTCCATCCCATCTTTCCGTTTGAGATAAGGGGCCCGTCGGCAAAGGTAACATCAGATACAACCGGATTAGATTTTAGTCTTTCTACAAAAGACTCTTTCTGTTGTGCTACCTTGTTGCTAATCCTGGTGTTAACAATATTCTCTCTCTCATACCCCATGTTGAACTGCTTCATGAACTTGCTCTGAACATTTATGAAAAGAGCAAATACTATTAAGATGATAGAGATAATATATTGAAAAGAGATTAGGATGGTTCTCATTTTACGCCCTGCCGGGGTGAGGCCGAACGATCCTTTTATTGCTACCGCAGGCGAAAATGATGTTGAGTAGATTGCAGGATAGATCCCGGCAGCAACTCCTACTAAAAGGGCAATAAGGGCAGAGATGATAATGTTCCCGATGTTGTTTTCTATTGCTGTGGAGGCAGAGACCAGTGACGCATATTCACTCCCCGAAAAGTAGCGGAGAATAAGGATTGAAAATGCAAATGAGATTAGTGATATAATCACTGCCTCTGCTACAAGTGAGACCCTTAATTTTAGTGTTCCCGATCCCAGTATCTTTCTGGTATTCAAACTTCTTATCCTTACAGGAACCATTGCCATGGCAAAATTTATGAAATTAATCACTGCAATGGTAAGTATGAGAAATGCTACAGAGAGAAGTGAACGTGTAATGTTAAGATTTCCCTTCTTTGAGTTGTCGTAACGAATATCTTTTGAGAAATATATATCATGAAGTGCCGATAGACGTAAAAAATCTCTCTTATCTTTATCTATTCTACCTTGAGCAACTACATTAATGGTATAATCTACCATCTCTTCTCTTACTTTTGAGGCGGCTTCTTTGTCTATCAATTTTAAATAGTAGGTAAAACTCCACTCCGACTGGTCTTGAAGGGAGTAGTCTCCAATATTAACAAAGATCTCATCTGTAAAAAGCGTGTTATCGGGGAACTCTTTATAGACAGAGGTAACAGTGGCTTCGCTTGCCCCCTCTTTAAAAACGAGGTTTTTACCAATAGGGTCGTTATCTCCAAAAAGAATTTTTGCAGTGCTTTCCGAGATTATAGCACTATTGGGCCGGGTAAAAGACTCAACATCTCCTCTTGTAATCACAAACTCAAATATATTTAGGATAGAGGGAGATACCTTCTTTAAGCCGCTCCTTATAGAGGAGGACTCATCTTTACCTTGCACCCATACTGTTGCTGTCCCCTCCTCGCTCACAACTCCTCCATCCATTATGTCTGCAGATGAGGTTATAAGCAGCTCTCCATACGGGCGACTCAGCATTGCAGAGAAGGGTGAGTTTTGTTCGGTTTCGTAGTTATACTCTACTCTAAAGATCTTTGCATGATCTCTAAAGTGTTTATTGTACCCAAAGTCGTATCTAACCTGGATTGCTATTACAAGGAATGCCGCAAATGCCGCTGCCAACCCTACAATGTTGAGAAGGTACGACACCTTCACACTTTTTAACCTTCTTAATATACTACTCATGGTTATGTTACTATTTTAATATCAATACTTGATTGTTTCCAAAAGACTCATACCCCGATATTATCACACTCTCCCCCGGCTCTAACCCCTCTAAAACCTCGTAGAAATTTGGGTTCTGCCTTCCTATTTTTATATTACGTTTATAGGCCTTTTCACCCGATGGGTCTACTACAAAAATCCACGAACCACCTGTCTTTTGGTAAAATGTACCTTTTGGTATAAGTACTGCCTCTAAT
This sequence comes from uncultured Muribaculaceae bacterium, assembly GCA_964469965.1. GTDB lineage: Bacteria > Bacteroidota > Bacteroidia > Bacteroidales > UBA932 > Bact-08. Next base: position 5,441 of record CAYYAM010000047.1, read on the forward strand.
GCCAACCCAAGCTCCATGTTTATGTAGTAAGTCTGTCCGGTTCTGATGTTATCGGGGCGCTCACCGTAAAAACTCATATCAGTTTTAAATTGACCCGCCTTAACATCGGGATAGACCTTTTTTACCAACAGGTTATATATTTGTGACTGCCTTTCAAAGGAGGCCTCAAGACCCGGCTTCACTCTGTCTATGTAGTGCTCATCTATCAGTGCCTCAATTTTGAAATCGGAGAGGTCACTTATCCTTCCGATATTGCTGCCGGTAGATACAGATTGACCCAATACTACATCTAAAGATCCAAGCTGCCCATCTATCGGCGATTTGATTGTTAAGTTGTTAACGCGCTCTCTTATAAGTATCATACTCTTTCTCATGCTGGCAAGACTCTCCTCCATGTTCTCTATTTGAATAGTTCTGTAGATGGAGTCTTGTCTCTGTCTCTCTATTACAAGTGCTCTTGTACGAAGTGCAAGCTCGTAATCCTCTTTAGATTGTAGATACTCCTCCTGCGGAATGAGCCTCTCTTTGAACAACCTCTCATTTTGCTTGTATTTGCGTAGTTTTCTCTCTGAGTCAAGGTTGAGTTGCAGTCTGCTCTGCGCAAGATCTAGTTTCTGCTGCTCCATCTGAACCAGGGTATTTCTTAAAAAGTTCTCCTTCTCTGCAAGTGAGGCCTCGCTCTCCAGTATTGCAAGATTAAGTTGAGAGTTAGTTAGTTTGACAATAGCATCTCCTCTCTTTACTATAGACCCCTCCTCTGCAATAATCTGCTCAACAATCCCCCCTTCAAGCGGACTTAGTTGAATGGTGGTTATGGGCTGTACCTGACCATTTACTCTTATAAAATCGTTAAAAAGTCCTCTCTCTGCTTTTGCAGTTTGCAGTGCTCTTTTCTCAACTTTTAAATGAGATCTGTGGTCTCCGAATATTGCCCAAATTGTGAGCGCAACAAGAATTAAGACCCCGGCTATGTAAGGTATGTGTCTCTTTCTGATTATACCTTTGTGTTCTATTTTTCTATCCATTTTACTGTTATTTTTTTATAATGAAATCTGGAATCGGTACTCCACACCATTGAACCTCTCTACAATACTCTTTGAGAGTCGGTATTTGAGGGAGGTGTTCAACAACTCTGCCTTTGAAGCCAATAGAAGATTAGAGCTTGTCTGTAGTTCAAGAATACCAATTAAACCCTCTTCGTACTTTCTGATATTTGCTTTGTGTGCAATCTCTTGATAGTGTAGTCGCTTTTGTGCAAGATTAACCTCCATCACAGCTCCATTTACCTCTCCAACAGCTTTTCTTACTTCAGAGACAATCTCTGCAACACTCTTTTTTTGCTCTTGCTCTGCAATGGAGTATTGATTACGAGAGTGGATTATCTCTGCTCTTTTGTTATATGAGTTGAAAATTGGTATTGAAATGCCCAATGTAAGGTATTGTCCCTGTTTATTTTTAATCTGATCCCAGAAAGCCGGAGTTACAGACTCCGATTGATTGCTCTTCATATACCCTGTAGAGTAGCCTCCGTTTACTCTTATAGATGGGAGTGTACTCCACTTTGCCGTACTATATCTAAGACGAGCACTCTCAAGATTTAGTGAAGCAATCTTAATCTGTGGCATATTAGCCAAAGCCGATACAACTATTGAGTCTTCTGCTTGAGAAGAGTACTCATAAAGAGTAGCGTGAGAAGTGCTGTAGTCTATCTCTAGGTTAAGTTGAGCAGGGTAGTTCATAATGGTTTTTAAAGTGAGTATCTCTCTGGCAAGTCTGTTTTTTTGAAGTGTTTGGTTGTATTTGTCCGAAGCAAGTTTTGCCTCTGCCTGAAGAAGATCGGAACTGCTCCTTATTCCTATCTCCTCCATAACTTTGGTTCTCTCCAGCAGTGCCTCACTCTCCTCTGTCTGGCTCTCTGCCAGCGATACCATAGCATTTGCATAAACAACATTTAAATAGGCCTGAATGGTTCTGAGCGAGATATCGTCTTCTATGAGTGTAGACTCCTCAACGCCGCTCAATCTGTTTATCTGCCCAATTTTATAACTATTAACAAGTGAGAATCCATCAAAAATTGTTAGTGAACCGTAAAGAGAGTAGCTGTTACTAAACGAGGTGGAGTTAGAGTAGATGTTAGTTTCGGGGTCTATAGACCGTCCAAAATTTGACCCCAATCCCACGCTGCCTCCAACAGAGGGGGCAAACGATAGCAGCGCTTTACGATATTCTGCCTCTTTTGAACTGTTTTTTGCCTCCTGAATCTTAGTGTCATGAGCGTTCTCTATAGCATACTCTATACACTCCCTGAGCGATTTGGTCTGTGCTTTGGCAATATTCGACAGTAGAAGCAGAGCTGCCATAAGAGCTAGTAAAAATCCTTTTGATGCTTGAATAGACATATTGTTGTAATTTTTTGAAAGTTTAGTGTGCCAAAACCGCGCCTTATGGCTTAAATTGCATTATAATAGAGAGATAGGTGTTTTAGAGTTGGTCTGATGTGTCTAATAATTTTACATGCTTGTCTCATTTTTTTACAGAAACGTCTTATTATTTTACATTTTTTTTAACTTTGGTAATAAAACCGTTATGAAAGAGGGCAGATTATTGGTTGTAGATGATAATAAGGCAATAATAACAGCCTTAAAGTTGCTGCTTCCGCTCCATTTTAAAGAGGTAGAGACACTAACCTCGCCAAATGGATTGGTTGGAGTGATAACATCTCGTAAATTCGATGTGGTGTTGTTAGATATGAACTTTACTGCCGGTATTAACACGGGTAACGAAGGTCTTTTCTGGCTTGGAGAGATTAAGAGGCATTGCCCCTCGTGTGAAGTGGTTCTTTTTACAGCTTATGCCGATCTCGATCTTGCTGTTGAAGCTATAAAGAGGGGGGCCTTCGACTTTGTAGTAAAACCGTTTGAAAACGCTAAGCTAATATCTACTTTAAAGGCGGCCTACCAATTGAGCATCTCTAAATGTGAGGTGAAGAAGCTGAAAGAGATAAAAAGAGAGATAAGAGGCAGTGGGGAAATCTTTTGGGGGGAGAATAGTAAAATGCTGGAGATTAAGAGACTCTTGGAGAAGGTTGCTCCAACAGAGGCGAGTATACTTATAACGGGAGAGAATGGTACGGGAAAAGATGTTCTGGCAATGGAGATTCATAAGCTCTCACTAAGAAAAGAGGAGAGTATGGTAAGGGTAGATGTGGGATCTCTTACAGAGTCACTTTTTGAGAGCGAACTTTTTGGTCATGTAAAGGGGGCATTTACAGATGCTTCAACAGACAGGGCCGGTAAGTTCGAAGTAGCATCGGGGGGTACCCTTTTTCTGGACGAGATTGGAAATATACCTCTTCATTTACAGGCAAAGCTTCTTACTGCTCTACAAAATAGGGTGGTTACTAGAGTAGGGAGTAACAATCCAATTCCGGTGGATATACGATTAATATGTGCAACCAATAGGAATCTCTTTGAGATGGTTGCAAAAGAGAATTTTAGAGAAGATCTTCTATATAGAATAAATACAATTCATATAGGTATACCTCCGTTAAGAGAGAGGAGAGAAGATATAGTACCGTTGGCCGAGCTGTTCTGTAATAAGTTTTCTGTAAAATACAGTAAGAGCATAAGGGGAATATCAGACAATGCCAAGTCAAAAATAGAGAGTTACAGCTGGAGAGGAAATGTTAGAGAGCTTATGCACTCTGTTGAAAAGGCGGTAATACTATCGGAGGGGAGCATGCTGGAGCCGCAAGATTTTTTATTGGATAAAGCTGCCCACGAGAGTGTGGACCCTCTTGGAAAGGCAGTTACATTAGAAGATATGGAGAGAAAAATGATTATAGCATCCATTAACAGAAACTCGGCCAATCTGTCAATTGTGGCAAACGAGCTTGGAATTACCCGCCAAACTCTCTATAATAAACTTAAAAAGTATGGGATTTAACTATTTTATTGTTGCTACTCTGGTAGTGCTGTTATCTTTGGTGTTGTACATTACAAAGAGATACAGAAGCCGTAATGAGAAGATCTCATACCTGTTAAAAGCTGTTGAAAATAACGACTTTGCTTTTAAATTTACCGAAGTTAAGGGAGTAAAGTTTGAGCGAATATTTAATGCTGCTTTAAACAGAATCAAAGAGTTGATAGCTGCCGAAAAGAGAAAAATAAAAGAGCAGGAGACCTATTACGAGATTATTCTTGAGAATGTAATAACGGGAATAATTGTAGTTGACAACAGAGGAGAGGTTCTTCAGT
>CAYYAM010000048.1:0-8797 GCA_964469965.1 uncultured Muribaculaceae bacterium
AACCCTTAAATATTCTGCAAGTAGACTATAAGGTTGGTGTCGCGATCTATGCCCAGCTTTTGGCGTAACCGTTGGCGTGCTTTCTTGAGTGCCTCTTCTGACTGAAACGTGATATTGGCAATGTCTTTACTGCTCATATTGAGCTTTAGAAAAGCACACAACTTTCGTTCGTTTGCCGTGAGGTTGGGGAAACTCTCATTAAGCTTTTGGTAGAACGAGTTGTGAACCTTTTGGAAAAGCAGTTCAAATTCATTCCAGTTAGAGGAGCGCGAAATTCGTTTAAAATCGAGAATAAGCGAATGAATTACTCTTTGACCCTCGGGGGTTGCGCATTTTAGAACGGCCTCCAGTCTGCTCACTGTTTCTACACCTCTCTCGGAATTTTGAATAAGTTTTAACGATGCCGCTGTAAGTGCCTTCTGATTCTGTTCGAGTTCTATGTTAATTCGCTCTATCTCCAGCTCCAGCAACCTCTTTTTCTCCAGCTCCAGGTTGCGCATTGCCTGCTCGGCAAGTTTACGTTCTGTAATATCGAAGCTGCAAATTAGCACTCCGCGCAGATTGTTGTTGAAATGGTATGGCAGATAGGAGTTATAAATGTAAGTTCTTTGGTTGTCCTTATCTATATGATTTTCAAAATGAACCGCAGTACCATTGAGCACTTGTGCAATATGTTCGGTATCAACGATTTTTTTCCAATCAACTCACTTTTATCCAATCCGCAAAGAGAGGCGTAGCCGGTGTTAGCAAATATATAGTTCATATTGCTGTCTATGAGAGATATATATGCAGGAATATTATCTGTGATTTGAGTTAACAGTCTCTCCCTCTCTTGTATCACCTCATTGGCAACACTTAGCTGTTCGTTCGACCGGCTCAGCTCACTGTTAAGAACAACCAGCTCTTCATTTAACTGCCTAATATCGTCTTTTTGCCTGGTAAGTAGCTGGTTTACCTGATTTTTGAACCTGTAAAGACGATGTATGTACAGTGCAAGCAGCGATACCAAGATAAAGGAGAGTGCAAGAGTTAAAATAATTGCATGTTGCTGCTTTCTGCGTGCACTATCTATAACATCTTTTTTATGCTGCTCCAGAGCAATGGCCTGCTTCTCCTTCTCGAATTTATAGGTAAACTCCAGTTCGGTTATCTGCTTAACATTACTTTCATTAAATATTTTATCACTAAACTCTTTGTATAATCGGCTATGGTGGTACGCACTCTTATAGTTATTCTTTGAAGCATAAACCTCAGATAGCAGTTTATGCAAATCCTTCTCAAATTCAATTAATTTAAGTGCTTTTGCAATCTCGAGACTACTTAGAGCATAGCTAAGAGCTCGAGAGAAATCTTTTTTAACATTATAGATGTTTGCAATCTGAAATTTTGCAGCGCACAGAGATATCTTTATGCTCGCCGACTGAGACAGTTCATGTGCCTCACTAAACATCTCTAAAGCCCGGTCGAAATTTGACTCCATAAAGTAGAGTTGCCCTATACTAAGGAGAATAGTAATTCTAAGGTTGGGAATCTTTAAGTTTTTACTCTCCTCCAGAGCTTGCAAGAAATTCTCCAGAGCTTTTTGTCTGTCTTTTTGCAGATATATCAACCCAATATTATGCCGGCTACCGGCTAATGCATGCATATCATTATTCTGTTGGGCTATCTCTATCACTTTTTGGTTGTACTCCAGTGCCTTTTGGTAGTTTTTCTGGGCAAAGTATATGCTGCCCAAACTAATTAAGCACTTAGAAACAGTATTCATATCTGCTATCTCTTCGCTAAGCTTTAATCCGTTCTGGAAACACTCCAACGCAATAGGGTAGTTACCGTGAGTTGTATAGATATTGCCTAATGAGTTGTAAGATAGTGCCGTATTTCTTTTATCATCTACCGATTTAAAAATTATTAGTGCTTGATTGAATCCCTCCACAGCCATTTGAACCTTTCCCATCCTGTTATAGGTTCTGGAGAGATTAAAAAGATATTTCCCCAACTCCTCGGAGTTGTTGGTCTGTTTTGCAATATCTATTGCCTTTATATAGTAAACAACAGCTATAGAGTCTTTGCCGGTTTGTCCAAACACCGTACCTATAGCATGGGTGTATTTACCAACCTCCTTTTTTAAGCCCTCTCTTTGGGCTATTGCCAGCGCATCTTCAAAAAAACCGAGGGCCTTTTCATGATCTCTGTTAATGTATGTTATCCCCTGCAGCCACAAACTTTCTGCCTCTCCCTTAGAGTAACCCAGCTCTTTAGCAAGATTGTAACTCTCTGTTGCATACTCTTTTGTTTTATCTATTTGGGAGGTGTATAAATCAAAGGCAATTTTATTGAGCAAATTTACACGAGCAGTATCCTTTTTTGTATGGCTGTTTAAAATATTGATAAGAGTATCTGCATTTGGGGATTGCCCGCAAACCGAATTATAGAGTAGTGTAAAAAAAACGACCAGGAATTTACCCGTTCGTACGATTCTAAATAGCATATTATGTTAGGTTAAGCCAAAATAAAAGACAAGTATACAAATATTTTTTCTGCTTGTCCACATTTTGTCCCCCCTAATTTTAGTACGGTCTTGTATCACGAGCTTATCTTTGTGGTACCAAAATAGGGTGCTTCTAAGACACTTAAAATGATTTATAATATTAACTCAATTTTTTAAAAGATGAAAAAACTAACATTAATTCTGGCAGTCTTTGTACTCGCTCTTTCTAGCAGCCTATCGGCACAAAACAATCCTGCCCTATTTGGAAACAACAGCAAGCACATTAGGGTGGGTGCCGGTATTAACTCTTATGGAATTCCAATTGAGGTTTCATACGATCAAGGGTTTAAAGAAAATCTGTTTGGTGTAGATAAATTGAATCTGGGCCTGGGCGGATACGTGGGATACTATGGTAACAAAGAGAGCATAGGAGTTTGGACAGATGGTGAGGAGTTTGGCTACAAATATTCACACATTATAATTGGTGCACGAGGTCTTTTCCACTATCCACTAGTACCAAAAATTGATACCTATGCCGGTCTTATGCTTGGTTATAACGTTGCCAGTGCTAAATTCTTTGGAGCAGGAACCGATCCCGGCAGCGCTTCTGCAGGTGGTCTGGCTTGGGGTAGCGTAATTGGAGCACGTTACCAATTCAACAACAATTGGGGCATATATGCCGAAGCGGGATACTCAATATCTTACCTTAGCTTTGGTCTAGTTTACAAATTATAAAAATCCGCTAAAGTCTACTTTTGTTTCCAAGTGCCGGCTTTTAATCGTAGATTCTGCTTTAATAGGTGGAGCCCGATTAAAAGCCGGTTTTTCATTTGCATTTAATATTTGAATTCACGGCATAATATTCAAGTTTTGTCATAAATTGTCAAAACATAAGGCCAATTTTGTATAATTAAATTACTTATTTAAATACAATTAATTATGGAAAAAAGGCATCAAGTTCACAACCTTATTATTTTAGACGAGAGCGGATCTATGGAGAGTATTAAGAACAACATAGTGAGTGGGTTTAATGAACTGGTTGAGACAATAAAGGGAATAGAAAAACAGTACCCAGAGCAGGAGCATTTTATATCTTTTGTATCCTTTAACGGATTAGGAATAAAAGAGCATATATTTCTCGAACCCGTAAGCAAGCTTAAAAAAATTGATCATAGAAAGTACAGACCTAACGCCTCTACACCACTTCTAGATGCTATGGGTTATAGCATAAATAAATTAAAACAATCCTTAGAAGAGAGGCAAGCAGATTTTAATGTTCTGGTAACAATTTTGACAGATGGAGAAGAGAACTCATCACGGGAATTTTCCGGCTACCAGATAAGAGCCCTTGTAGAGGAGTTAAAGCAGAAAAGATGGACATTTACCTACATTGGAACAGACCACGATGTGGAGAGAGTTGCAATCTCTCTCTCTATTGAAAACACAATGGTATTTGAGAAAAATGTAGATGATATAAAGGAGATGTTTAAAAAAGAGCAGTATGCAAGAGCAAAGTATAGTGAAAAAATACGAGCCAATGAAGACACGGCAACAGAATATTTTACGAATGATTAGCAAATAAATCTTTTGTAAAATGCATATAAATCTTTGGCACTTCTTCTTGAAGCGGCAGAACTTAACGAACTCTTTTTGTGGAAAAAGGATTCTGAGGCAAGGGTTGCTATGTATATTTTTGCGATAAGGAGTTAGCGGCACATTTTGAATCCCAGCTTGCTCAACCGAATAAGCAAGAACAGCAGCCATCTGTACAATCGCTTAAAGGGCCAAGAGTAGAAGCAGAAGTTAGCGATAGCGTGAAGTATGTAGATTTTCTCCCTTTATTTTATACCATATTGTTACCCTACAAACTTGGACAAACCCCATAAACAGGATTGCCATCGGCGTCATATAAGATTGGTAATCTGAATCTTGATGAGTCAAGCATTCTTTGATTGTCGTAGGTAGCATGAGAATATACGAAGAAATTATTTTGAGAGAGCGATCTTATAAAAGCTCCTTCTATTACGCCTAAGTTCTTAAACCCGTTGATTGCATTGTCATACTCTTCAAAATATTCATAAACATGAATGTCTCTTGCTTCCACATTGTCAATAAAACCCTTGATGTGAACCAACGCTATTGCCACCATTCCGGCAGTTGCTTAGTATCCATCCCAACAATCCTTCGTATAATCCTACCTATTTGGTCTAGGTATAACTCTCTTTTTTGCGGGCTATATGGAATATCGTAATTATCAATCTTTCTAGTTAACACCACTAGGTAAAATTTCGTCCTTGTTCATAGGAAGAGCAACAGAATTCTTGTAGATGACTCTGGATGCTCTTCCGTTATTATATTCAATAATTGAGCAAAACGGCGAGCCACCCGAAATATTTGTAAATGACAAGTAGTTATTACCAGGGTTGGTGTAGATAGCCTTAAATTCTACCAACGATATTTACAACAAACAGCCGCTTAAATAATAGGTTGAAGAACATTTTAGATGACAGAACAATGGCTTTAGAAAAAATATTTGGAAGATTTTGATAGATTATTTAGCCAAATCAACCCAGAATATTGTTCCCTCATTTTCGTTGCTTATAAAATCTACTTTGCCATCAAGGTAATTTTCTGCTAACAACTTAATACTGTATGTTCCTATACCTCTGTTCAATCCTTTAGTACTGAACGATCTCTGGAACATCTGCAACTGAATATCTTCAGGCATGACCTCATCATTCCTTATCCAAAACCGGATTTTATCTCCGGCCTCTTTTACCCCTGCCATAACAGAACCGTTTGTCTTAGTAGCTTCAAGAGCATTTTTAATAAGATTCATAAGAATTCTCTGGATTAAAATCCTGTCTGTCCGAAATATAGTATTATAAGAATCCTCTGCCACAGATACAACTTTATTTTTTAAAGCTTCATGAGATTTGATTTTCAAAATGGAAGACTCCAATATTTCCAGAGTATTTATTGAGTCAATTTTTACCTGAAGATCTCCGTTTTCAGCTGCTTTTATCTCTCTGTGAATTAATATTTCTTCTAGAATATCTCTGCTGGCCTCTTCTGAAAGATCAATAAGCTCCTTAGATCCCTCAGGGTCAATACCCTCTTTTAAAATTGTTAACAACCCATTAAGGCCACCGGCACGATTGAGGATATCATGAAAAAATATTTTTTCAAGAGCCAACCTCCTCTTTTCATCGCTAATGTCTAACATTGATATAACATAGAAGGTATTATCTGAAAGGACAATTGGCATTACGGTAACATTTAAATCCCAACTTATGAGTTTTCCGTCTATGCTTGAAGATATTCGACACTCTTTTGTGGATTTTAAACCGGTTTTCTGACTATCCAGAAAAGCATTTACTAGGCCACAGTATGCACATGATCTTGATGTTCCGCAACCATATGGCTCCTCTTTTGAGTGTACACATGAAATAACCTCTCCCATTCTTTTACCAAGAATAGATTCAATTGATTTATCTCCCAGCAAAGACAATAATCCTTCGTTAGTGTAAATAATCTGACGATTGTTATCGGCAATTGCCCCTATTCCACTCATTGCTCCAAATAGCTCTCTGAAGAGTTTGTTTGAAGCAATAATTTGGGTATCCTTTTTAATCTCATCCGATGAAGATCTTGAAGCAGGAGCAAAATGAGTTATCTCGTCCATGGTTTTGATGTGTGAAAATGTTATTTTTATTAACCCCATAACAAATATAACAAATATGCCGGTATGTTGGGCGAGTACGGCAGCAACTCCCTATATTTGTAATAAACATCTATAAATACAAAAAAAATGACCTTCGAAGAAATCGTTAATTACCGGCGTTCTGTAAGATTATACAAAGATACCCCCATCGATCCCGAGAGAGTTAGGCATTGCTTAAAGCTGGCATCGCTCTCTCCTAACAGCTCCAATATGCAGATGTGGGAGTTCTACCATATTACCAACCCCGAAACACTCAAAAAGCTTGCAGTGGCATGCCTAAGCCAGCAGGCAGCAACATCGGCACAACAGATGGTAGTATTTGTAACCAGGCAGGATCTGTACCGGAAAAGGGCTAAGCAGCTCATTGAACTCGAAACCCAAAATGTGCTCAAAAACAGCCCCGTAGAGAAACATGAAAAACGCATCAAAACCTGGAAGCTATACTACGGATATGTAATGCCGTTTCTCTATTCACGCTTTCTGGGGATTCCGGGAATATTCCGTAAAATCCTCGTTGGCCTCATAGGCCTCTTCAGACCAATCACATACCAAGTTTCTGAGGCAGACACTCGCGTTGTGGTTCACAAAACCTGCGCTCTGGCCGCACAAACTTTCATGCTAGCTATGGCTGCCGAAGGATACGACACCTGCCCAATGGAGGGACTAGACAGCATTAGGGTAAAGCGGATTCTAAAATTGCCTGCCGGTACCGGAATCAATATGATCATTTCCTGTGGAATCCGTGCAGAGGGCGGAGTCTGGGGAGACCGGATGCGAGTCCCATTCGACCAAATCTATAAACAAATCTAACTTTTCTTAAGGGGTATAGAGTTGATTGTGAATTGAAAATAAAATTTATATATTTGATATGGAAGTGTATAAGTTTTGCTCGCACTGTTTTACTGAACTCATGCTTCAATTATGACTTTTCCAGAGGAAACCTTTTAATAAATTTAAATATGAAATCCGTAAAATTATTTTTCACACTGGTGTTGATGTCACTATTTTTCACTACTTGCATCAAGGATGATATAAATGACTCCAAAATATCAATTGAGGTCTCCGGGATTGAGTTTATTCCCAACGTTTTTTCTGAAAACGGCAAAATCATTGGAGTAGATGCAGACATTGCTTACCAGGCGATGCAAAACGCGGGGATCAATTCTAAATTTATCATTTCCAATTCATGGCAAGATGCCTATAATGCCACCTTAACAGGTCTCAACAAGGCGCTTTTGACCGTTTCATTTACCCCGGAAAGGGCAGGGCTTTTCAAATGGGCAGGTCCCACAAGTCAAGGTATGTACGGAATATTTGAAAAAGGACGTTCTGACTTCATCTTCCCCCTTCCCATAGATGAGTGCAAAAAACTCCCACAAATTGCTGTAGTAAGAGGATGGTTAGAGACAACATCACTTGAAGAATTGGGCTTTACTAACTTAGTCTATTACAATACCTACAATGAGGCGCTGGCTGCCTTCATGAACAATGAAATAAAATACATTTCAAGCGATTTCTATCATTTAACCTCTACACTTCCTTTGGGTTATTATTTAGAAAATGTCAATGCTGTAACCCGATACAGAACTGTTTATTATTACATTGCCTTTTCAAAAGATGTAAGCGACGCTGTTGTAAACAAGGTTCAGGGAGAAATTGAAGCCCTGATTAAAAATAACACCACCGTATCAATCATCCAAAAATATATCCCAAGAATGATAGATAATTTTGTGGCGGGTACTATCCAGCTTTTTACCGAATATTCACCTCCCAGTAGTTATTCAATTGGAGAAGGTACTTCATATGATGTAAAAGGCTCCTCCATAGATATCTTGAATGTAATTATGCAAAGAGCAGGGTACGCAAACAAAATCAACCTAACCCAGTGGAATGATGGTTACGCAATAGCACAATATCTCCCAAACAGTGCAATATTTGCCACTGCCCGTACACCGGAACGTGAAAAAAAGTTTCAATGGGTGGGCCCAATCTCTACAAACAGAACATTCTTCTATACCCTTGCAGGGTCGGGGCTACAGGTTCAAACGATAGAACAAGCGAAGGCACTCAAATCTATAGCAACGCCCAATGGTTGGTTTACCCATGAATACCTGTTGAACAATAACTTTAAAAATATCAACGCAACAGCACTTACATCTGAGGATGCATTCAATCAGCTTGTAAATGGAGCAGTTGAGGCGGTTCTATTGCCGGAAATTGATTTAAATTGGCTTGCAGAGACCAACAAGATTCCGCTCAGCAACATTAAACAACATTTGAAGGTAATGGATTATAACAGCTATATTGCTTTTTCCCTTAGCACTCCTAAAAATACCGTACAACAGTGGCAAAATATTCTGGATAAAATGAAATCTGACGGTACATTTGCAACTATCTGGAACAAATGGCATAATGGCGTACCGATGCCTAGTAATTGATAGTGATTAAAATAGATAAGGGCCCTACACATTTAAGGATTCTGCACGACTAAATGTTGCTACAGATGTAGTACAAAACCTAAAGCTAATCCTAAGGCCGATGATTATCCAAGAGTTGAATGTGACCGCTTAACAATCGATGGTACT
>CAYYAM010000049.1:0-8106 GCA_964469965.1 uncultured Muribaculaceae bacterium
GCCTCCCTTTTAATGTTAACCTCTTCAGGACTCAAAGGAACTGCCATGTCGGCATCGGCAACATCCCACTCTTGCCATGCTCCTCTGTATAGCCAAACTCTGCAATCCTTAAACCACTTCTCATCTTTCAACTCTTCCAGGGCTGTCAGAATTGCCTGTAGGCATACTCTGTGAGTCCCATGCGGGTCACTGAGATCACCTGCAGCATAAACCTGATGGGGCTTAACTCTTTGAAGAAGATCCTTAACGATGGCTATATCTTCCGGACCAATCGGCTTTTTCTTTACTCCTCCGGTTTCATAAAAAGGCATATCCAAGAAATGAACTCTCTCTTCGGGTATTCTAAGGTATCTGCAAGCAGCTTTTGCCTCACCTCTCCTGATTGCTCCCTTTACAGCTCTTATATTTTGGGTATCGGGTTCCCCGGGGTGCTTTACGCTCAATTCCTTAAGAGCTTCATGATATATCGAGTTGCTCTTATCTGTATCGTATCCGTAAATTTTTGCGCTATCTCTTAAGAAATCCAGAAACCTTATGGCATCGTGGTCGAATACCGCTATATTACCCGACACTTGATACGCAAGGTGTACTTCGTGACCATGTTCAGAAAGTCTTGCCAGGGTGCCTCCCATTGAGATAACGTCGTCGTCAGGGTGAGGGGAGAAGATGATTGCCCTCTTTGGAAAAGGTTTAGCTCTCTCGGGACGGGTAGAGTCGTCGGCATTCGGTTTACCCCCCGGCCAACCGGTAATGGTGTGCTGGAGATCGTTGAATACCTTTATGTTTATCTTGCTGGCAGGACCTTGCTCTGTGATAAGGTCACTCATTCCGTTATCGTTGTAATCTCTGTCTGTGAGTTTAAGAATTGGCTTGTCTAGTTTTTTACATAACCAAAAAACCGATTTTCTCACAAGTTGGTCTGTCCACTCACATGGCCCGGTTAGCCACGGTGTCTTTATTCTTGTTAACTCTGCAGCTGCTGCACTATCTACTATCACCTCCAGATTTTCGTGATTCTGTAGGTATGATGTTGGATTCTGATCATTTACATTGCCCTCTACCAATTTTGCAATGGCCGCGGCCTTGCCTTCGCCCCAAGCCAGAAAGAATATCTTTCTGGAAGATAGAATTGTTTCGATACCCATTGTAAGGGCGTGAAAAGGCACATATTCCACTCCAAAGAACTCAGAGGCAGCAGACACCCTTGTGTTGTAGTTGAGGGTTATAAGTCGGGTTCTAGAGTTGTAGTGAGATCCAGGCTCGTTAAAACCCATATTGCCGATTAGGGTGATGTCTATACCTCCAAGATCGGCCATTCTCTTCTCATAAGCCGAGCAGTAGTCGTGAATATCCTCCTTTTTTATCTCCCCATCGAGACAATTTATATTTTCTGCAGGTATATCTATATAATCTAAAAGATACTCCCTAAGGAATCTAAAATGACTTTGTAACTCCTTTTTGTTTAACGGCCAATACTCGTCGACACTAAAGATATGCACGTTCTTAAATGATAGCTCCCCCTTCTTGTGCATCTTTACCAGCTCTTCATAAACCTGAATGGCAACAGACGAGGCGCTAAGTGCAAGAACACACGGTTGGTTCTTCCTTGCCCTCTTTTTTATTGTCTCTGCTACATTCTCTGCAACTAACAAACTGGCAGCCTCTGACTCCTTAAAAATGTCTACAGGAATCTTTTCATACCTTTTTGTGAAATCTCTATTGATAATCATTTTTAGAATTGTTAATTATTGTCTTTAAATTGCATGACTGCTCTTCTTATCGGTATCAGCTCTTTAAGTAGATTTTCGAGTAAATCCAGCTTGAGCATATTTGCACCATCCGACAGTGCTTTGGATGGATCGGGGTGGGTTTCAAGAAATAGACCATCTGCTCCCACTGCAATTGCAGCTTTACACATTATTGATATAAGCTCCGGTCTACCACCCGTAACTCCACTGCTCTGATTTGGTTGCTGAAGACTGTGCGTTGCATCCAGAACAACCGGGTAACCAAACGATTTCATCTCCGGAAAAGATCTAAAATCTACTATTAAGTCTGTGTAACCAAACTGAGACCCTCTTTCGGTGAGCATTATTTTTTTGTTGCCGGCACCCGCAACTTTATCTGCTGCAAACTTCATCGATCCCGGTGCCAAAAACTGACCCTTTTTAATATTTACAACTTTACCCGTTTTTGCAGCAGCTTCGAGCAGGTCTGTCTGTCTGCAAAGAAATGCAGGGATCTGCAGTACATCTATATTGTACGACGATGCCAGAGAGGCCTCCTGTGGGTTATGAATGTCTGTAACTATAGGTACTTTCAGTCTCTCCCTTACAGACTGTAATATCTCCAAGGCCCTTTCATCTCCCAAACCTGAAAAGGAGTCTGCTTTAGATCTGTTAGCTTTTCTATAAGATGCCTTAAAAATAAACGGGATAGAGAGCTTTTGGGTTATAGATTTTATCTCGGAGGCGGTTTTATATACAATTTCCTCATTTTCAACAACGCAAGGACCCGCTATTAGGAAGAAAAGTTCACTTCCTGTATCATTTATATGTTCTATTTCCTCTATTATCATAACGCCGCAAAATTAGACAAAAACAATCAAATATTATCCTTTTTCCAAAGAGAGTCCACTCTTTTTTTGATCTCTAACTCTTTTTGGTTAAATCCCGGCTCATAGAACTTAACATTTGAAAGTTGAGGAGGCAAAAACTCCTGCTCAACAAAATTGCCCTCGTATGAGTGGGGATATTTATAATCTTTCCCGTAATCTAAACTCTTCATCAGCTTAGTTGGAGCGTTTCTTAAATGAAGAGGTACAGGTAGATCTCCTCCTTTTCTAACCTCATCCATAGCAGCGTCTATAGCCACATAGGAGGAGTTGCTTTTTGGAGATGATGCTAAGTAAATTGCCGTTTGAGATAGTATTATTCTTGCTTCTGGCATACCAATTTTATGCACCGATTCAAAACATGCCTGAGCCAAAAGAAGGGCGTTTGGATTTGCAAGACCAATATCTTCAGATGCGAGGATAATCATTCGTCTTGCAATAAAAAGTGGGTCCTCTCCGGCCACAAGCATTCTGGCCATCCAGTAGAGAGCCGCATCGGGATTCGAACCTCTTACACTTTTAATGAAAGCAGAAATTATATCGTAATGTTGTTCTCCGTTTTTGTCATAAACCGCTATATTCTCTTGCAATCTATCTATAACAAGCTTATTATCAATTACTATACTAGTATCTCCCGAATCCGATGATAATATGATATCTATAATGTTCAATAGCTTTCGTGCATCACCTCCTGAGTATCTGTATAGTGCTTCTCTCTCTTTTACTTTTATCTCTATCTTTTTTTGAAGATTAATATGATCAATCGCTCTATCAATTAATATGTCCAGATGGTTTGTATCTAAGTGTTTTAGCACGTAAATTTGACACCGAGAGAGTAGGGGAGTTATAACTTCAAATGATGGATTCTCTGTGGTTGCCCCTATCAAAGTTATTGTACCATCTTCAACTGCACCTAAAAGCGCATCTTGCTGCGACTTGCTGAATCTGTGAATTTCATCTATAAACAGAATGGCGCCTCTTTTTTGAAAAATTGAATTAGATCTCGATTTCTCAATTATCTCTCGAACATCTTTAACTCCGGCATTGATTGCTGAAAGTGTATAAAAAGAGCGACTCAGTTTAAACGAGATAATCTTTGCCAAAGTTGTTTTTCCAACTCCGGGAGGACCCCATAAGATAAACGAAGTGAGGTTTCCGCTCTCCACCATTTTTCTGAGAACAGATCCCTCACCAACTAAGTGCTCCTGTCCAACAAACTCATCTAGAGATGTTGGACGTAATCGTTCCGGTAGTGGGATGCTCTCAGTGCTATTTAACATAATATAAATTGTGTTACTATTATTAAAATCCGATCAATTTTTATTCCCGTCTCTTAAGCTGTCTTATAATCCTGGCTATCACATTCTCTATCGATTGATCGGGCTCTATGATATTATAATCTTCCCAAAAGTTCTCATCGGTAAAATCTTTAACTTTTGCAGAGATAATGTCTCTTGGTCTGATTCTGCTCTGAACATCAATTTTTCTCTCATTAAAGCTGATGTCTGTCACTGCCATCTCTGAGTTTATTGTGTAGCTGTTTCTGAACCACCTCTTGTCCCATTTAGCGTTGAACTTCACCTCTGTTCTTGAGTAGTCAAAAAACCATAAACCATCTCTTAGTTTATAGTTTACCATATAGCTTGCACTCACCACATCCATTTTAAGCGATGCAGGTTTTTTTCTCACAAAATACGAGTTTGCATTCTCACGTCCCTCTACATTCATTGAGAACTCTGCTCTGCCTATTGCCAAAGATTCAGAGTCTACATACAGTTTTCCTCTAAAGTATATCTCTTGTTGCTTCTCTCTCTCATCAAACTCAATAACATAAAAGAATCTATCGTCTATGGTTACCGGTTGGCCGAACTTAAATGTATAGACATGCTCCAGTCTCATTGGGTCTACACCTAAGAATGGATCTTTAACAATATCTAGATCTAGTGCCGAATTTGGCCCTCCTTGAAACTTAATCAGCAGTGTATCAATCCTATTTGCATCGTAATTACCTCTTGCCTTATAAATGCCAATATGGTCTGCTCTGTATCCCGAGTATGAGGCCTTGTTTATATCTAATACCGCTTCGTTAATAGAGACATAACTACTACCCTTTTTAATCATCTCTCTGTAGAAAGCTGTCATCTGTACCGGTTTGTCGCTATAATTCCTGTTAATGCCCATTACTGCCATCTTAACTATTGAGGTAGCATCCTGAGGCCTTACCGTTATTGGATTCAAAGATATTCCCGACTGCTCTAGTCTTATTATAAGCTCTCCGTTTTTAAATCTCTCCAGAGCAATTTTTTGAGATCGGTAACCCAGATAAGATACCATAATTGAATCGGCCTTCACTCCCGTAGGAACTTTAAGCACAAAAAGCCCCTCTGAATTTGTCACATTGCTTATGTTGCTATTAAGCAATTGAATAGATGCATAACCAAGTGCTTTTCTTGTAGATGCATCTTGAACCCTGCCGGTGAGAGATAAAAAATCTTGAGCAGTTGCCGTAAGGGTTAAAAACATTAATATTAGTATGATTTGCGCTCTTTTCATAACAAAAGGTTTTATTAAAAATACAACTTTTAAGCCACAATAATAACATATAAGGATAAAAAAAGTTAATTTCGCACTCCAATATTAACAGTAATGGGAAGAAGAGATAAAGAGCTACTTGAAAACGTTGTAATTGAATCTATTGCGGCAGAGGGAAAATCTCTGGCACATGTGAACGGTAAGGTGTTGTTTGTGCCGTTTGCAGTTCCCGGCGATGTTGTAGATGTTCAGGTGAAGATAAAACGGAAAGGGTACATGGAGGGCTACATAACACAATTAATAGAGCCCTCTAAGCTCAGAATTAAGCCATTTTGCACCCATTACGGAGTATGTGGAGGGTGTAAATGGCAGTCACTCCCCTACTCTTCTCAGCTGGAGTTTAAACAGCAGCAAGTTACAGATCAACTCACCAGAATAGGTCATCTGAATTTACCTCCAATATCACCAATACTTGGTTCGCAGCAAGAGCAATACTATAGAAATAAATTGGAGTACACCTTTTCATCTAAGAGATGGATAGAGACTCTAACAGAAGAGGAGAATATACCTTCAGAGGAGAGGTGTGGACTCGGTTTTCACATATCAGGACTATTCGATAAAGTGTTGGACATAAACCACTGCTACCTCCAGCCGTCTCCCTCCAATGAGATACGTCTCTTTGTCAAGAATTTTGCAATACAAAACCAATACTCCTTCTTTGATTTGCGTGAACAGACCGGTTTGCTGCGAACGCTTATCATAAGAAATACCATTGCGGGAGAGGTAATGGTGATTGTAGTATTCTCAAAAGAGGATAGAGAGAAGAGAATTATGCTTTTAGAAGCCCTTAAAGAGAATTTTAAAGCAATAACTTCTCTTAACTGGATAATCAACGGCAAACGAAACGATTCGGTATCGGATCTTGAGTGCTTCAACTACTCTGGATTACCATATATCACAGAAAAGATGGAGAATCTATCTTTCAGAATCGGCCCCAAATCGTTTTATCAGACAAACTCAAACCAAGCCTACACTCTCTACTCTGTTGTTAGAGAGTTTGCCAATCTTTCAGGTAACGAAATTTTATACGATCTATACACCGGAACCGGAACCATAGCCCTATTCCTTGCCAAGAGTGCAAAAAAAGTTATTGGAATAGAGTATGTACCTGAAGCAATTGAAGATGCTAAAGTTAATGCCTTAGAAAACGGCATTCATAACTGCAGCTTTTTTGCAGGCGATATGAGAGATATGCTCTCAGAAGAGTTCATTAAAGAGAATGGAGAGCCTCATGTAATAGTGCTCGATCCACCAAGATCGGGAATTCACCCCGATGTTGCTAAAGTTATTGCTAAAGCCGCACCTCCTAAAATAGTGTATGTTAGCTGCAACCCTGCAACTCAGGCAAGGGATATTGCACTTTTGGGTGATAATTATCAAATAATAAAAGTACAGCCGGTAGATATGTTTCCTCATACTCACCATCTGGAAAATGTTATATTATTGGTTAAAAGATGAGTCTATATAACAACGATACCATCTGTGCTCTCTCTACTGTTCAAGGAAGAGGAGCTATTGCCGTAATAAGGGTAAGCGGCCCTGAGGCCATCTCTCTTACAGACAAGATTTTCATCGCAAAGAGTGGAGATACACTCTCCAAAACACCGGGTTATAGGATAAGATTTGGCACCATCATAGATAAAAATAGGGTTATAGACGAGGTCTTAGTCTCTGTTTTCCGCGCACCTCACTCTTATACAGGCCAAGATATGACAGAGATATCGTGTCATGGATCGCCTTACATTCAGCAGGAGATTTTAACCCTATTGGTAAATTTTGGAGCACGGCAGGCAAAACCCGGAGAGTTTTCACAGCGATCATTTCTTAATGGAAAGATAGATCTGGCACAAGCAGAGGCCGTTGCCGATCTTATTGCATCGGAGAACGAGGCCTCGCACAAGGTAGCGCTTCAACAGATGAAAGGGGGATTTTCTAAAGAGCTTTCAAAGATGAGATCGTCATTACTGGAGATAGTATCCCTCATGGAGCTCGAATTGGACTTTGCAGAGGAAGATGTTGAGTTTGCCGATAGAGGGCATCTTAAACGACTGCTTAACAGTGTAAGCTCACATATTGACACCCTGATAGAGTCGTTTCGTCTGGGAAATGTAATTAAAAATGGAATTCCTGTTGCTATTGCCGGGGCTACTAACACCGGTAAAAGCACGCTTTTAAACCTTCTACTAGGGGAAGAGAGGGCAATTGTATCTGACATTCATGGAACTACAAGAGATTTCATTGAAGGTCATATGAATATAGACGGCACTGGTTTTAGGTTTATAGATACTGCCGGAATCAGAGAGACAAAAGAGAGCATTGAGATAATAGGAATAGAGAGAACATACGAAAAGATTCGTGAAGCTACTGTAGTTATACTTTTACTCGATGCAGAGAGACCGGAGCTCTTCCAGAGCAGCATTGCCACCTTAGCAGAGAGAGCCAACTGTCTAGAACAGAAAGTTATAATACCTATTAACAAATGTGACACTGTCTCTATCGGCAACCGCTCCGAACTCAACAACAAAAAGCTTTTGGCATTTATCTCAGAGATAGAAGGTTACTGTTCAAAACACAATTTCTCCCCCGCTGCTGTAATACCAATTTCTGCAAAGACAGGTGGTGGCATAGATGAGCTCAAGAGTACCCTTTTAAAAAGCCGACTGGAGACCAACTCGAGCTCCTACTCTACTCTTGTTACAAACGTTAGGCACTATCAGGCGCTTAAAGAGGCAAACAGTGCGCTCAATAGAGTATCAAACGGCTTAGAGAGCTCAATTCCAACCGACCTACTCTCGCAAGATTTAAGAGAGGCTCTTTTTCATATTGGCGAGATAGTTGGTGAAATTAACACAGAGGAGGTCTTAGGCAATATATTCAGTAAGTTCTGCATCGGAAAGTAA
>CAYYAM010000050.1:0-7241 GCA_964469965.1 uncultured Muribaculaceae bacterium
ATTAAATCTCAAATTAAATCTCAAAAAATTGGTATTCATTACCGCAACTTTCAAGAAACTTAAAAAAATCCTCACGTAAAATTACAATTGTTACCCTATTATCATTTGGGTGAAAACTAAGATAAGTGCTTGATTTTAGAGAACTATCAATGAACAAAGTGACATGCCTTTCATTGTCATTTAATAAACCGAAAGGAGAGACCGAACCCGGCTCAACACCAAGAAACCTTAACATTCTCTCTCGCGAAGCAAATGTAAGTTTTCCCTGCTTTAGAGTCTTCTCCAAAGCTTCTACCCTTAGATTTTTACTGCATTCAAAAATAACGAGATAATGTCTGTTTCCCTTATGATTTCTAAAAAATAGATTTTTACAGTGTGTTCCCGGTATATCCCTCCAATATTGCATTGCTGTCTCTATCGTAGCTGCCGGAGGGTGGTACCATGCCCTGTACTCTATACTTTTTTTACTCAGAAAAGTTAAAACAGCATCTATCTTTTTCATGGATTCATCTTCTATATAACATGAAAGAGATCCTTTGACTGGGAAAGAATTTTTTATGTCCATTGACAGATAGGTCATTACAAACTCAACAAATATACAATATAAATATTTGTTATATCTAAAATTAATACATCTGCAATTAAAACTTTATTTATATTTACAAAAGTTTTTATTCAGGGTAAAATTCCCAAATAAATATCTACATCTATTAACTAACCAAAACTATGAAAAAAAGAATCTATATTCTTTTGAATTTGCTATTTGTCTCTATAAGTCTGTTTTCTCAGAGTAATACAGATTACGAGAGATTCATGAGTAAGTCACAAGGATTATCAAACCTTTACAGAGGAACGGCACCACTAAACTATCGGTTTAAATTTACAGGTACATATTTCGCTTATTCAGAAGATTTTAAACAAGGAGATATCTGCTTCAATGAAAAGATTTATCACAATATCTTAATTAATTTGAACAGCCATCTAGATGAACTTTATCTTCACATACCCGAATCCGGGAGATATGTTGTCCTTAACAGAGATTTTGTCTCCAGATTTAATATGGAGAATAGAAAATTCATCAACTCCAATCATATTTATATTGCAATCAAACCATCATCATTAAACGGATTTTGCGAAATTCTCTTTGAAAAGGATGGTGTATTGCTGCTTAAAAAAATTGTTAAAACCTATGCAGAGAGAATCAACCATTTTACAAGCACAGATAACAATAGTAAGCTGGAAAGAATGTTCAACACATCACACAATTACTACTTAATTAAAGACCAAAAAGCATATCACATAAGAAATTACAGAGATATCTCAAATGCACTTCAATTTAAGGTAAGAGAGATTAAGAGATACTCCAGAGAAAATGATTTGGACTATAGAGAAGACAAGGACTTATCATTTTACAAGGTAGTAGAATTTATTCAATCCAATAATAGAGCTGAAAAATGAAAAAAACACTAACTATATTAATAATGCTGTTTTTTTCGACAGTTTTAACATCCCAGACAATCACCAAAGGAGAGATTGTACTTTCAGACATAAAGATTGACTCACTTAGAAAGATAATCCATCACTATACCGGATTAAATCTATTTTACAATCCTTCAAAGGATACTCTGAGAATCTCTCTAAAAGCAACTCAACAAACTCTACTGCCAATTCTCTCACAACAACTTTCAAAAGATAGTTACACAATAACTCGTGTAGGCAACTCCCTGTTTCTCCTCAAGGATATTGGATTATATACCCAACTTCCGAGCGGTTACTTTTCCGTCAACTCAGAAGAGAATAACTTATCAGATCATATAAGAGCAATTTCCCAGTCCGATGCAACTGCAAGATTTGAGAATAAAGTATATAAAATAGGAGACTCGAATATTCCTTTAACAGAGGGACGCTCCCTGCTTAAAGGATATGTAAAAAACATGGACTCGGGAGAGCCCCTTGCAGGAGTTTCGGTGTACATAGAAAAACCAAACACAGTAACCAATACAGATGCTTTCGGGTTTTATAGAATACTTGTACCAAGAGGATCCTCCAACCTAATTTTGAAAGGGTACGGACTAGAAGACTCCAAATTGATGATTGAAGTCTTTAGCGATGGAGAGCTTGATATTCTCATGAAAGATAAAGTCTATCCACTCAAAGGCATAGTACTTACCGCAGAGAGTACACAAAAAATGAGGAGCACTCAAATGGGGTTAGAGAGAGTTAGAATAGATAGAATAAAACATGTTCCGGCGGCCTTTGGAGAGGCAGATGTAATGAAGATAGTACTAACTCTTCCCGGGGTAAAGTCTGTAGGAGAGTCCTCCGGCGGATTTAATGTTAGAGGGGGAGCAACAGACCAGAATCTTATTCTTTTTAACGAAGGAACAATATACAACCCAACCCACCTTTTCGGCCTCTTCTCTGCTTTCAATCCAGATGTGGTAAACGATATTGAACTTTATAAAAGCACTATTCCTGCAAAATATGGAGGAAGAATTTCATCTGTTTTAGAGATAAACAGTAGAAATGGTAATAGCAACAAGATTACCGGATCGGCCGGCTTGGGGTTGCTTACAAGCAAGCTTCATATGGAGGGGCCCATTATCAAAGACAGAACCAATTTTATTGCTGGCTTAAGAACCACATACTCTAATTGGATACTAAAACTACTCCCCAAAGAGAGCGGATACAACAATGGTACGGCTTCATTCAACGACTTAACTATCGGGCTTAACCATAAAATAGATAACCGCAATACTATTTATCTCTATGGATACTATTCAGGTGACGGCTTTAAATTCAATCCAGACACTACATACAGTTATCAAAATTCAAACATCTCGGCAAAATGGAGAAATATTATCAGCGATAACCATAATCTTGTTGTAAGCACAGGATACGATCAATACAACTACAGTACAGAGGAGAAAGGCAACCCTGTTAACGCATATAATATGCAATTCGCAATTAGACAGATGTTTTTAAAGGCAAATTTTAACTGGCTTACTCACGAGAATCACTCAGTTAATTACGGAGTTAATGCCTTGTATTACAATCTCTTACCTGGAAAGCTTTCACCTATAGGAGAGCAATCACTTCAGAAATACAAAAGATTAGATAACGAAAATGCGGCAGAATTATCTCTATATGCGAGTGACACATGGAGTATTGCAGATAACTTCTCAATAGATTTAGGATTAAGATACTCGTTTTATTCAGCCATAGGTCCTGCAAGTTGGTACAAATATTCAAATGAAGACAGAAGCGAAACCAACATTATTGACACTGTCTACACCCCATCAGGCGGAGTCGTTAAACCCTACCATGGACCAGAGTTCAGAATATCTGCAAGGTACTCATTCAGCGACGATCTCTCTGTAAAAGCTGGCTTCAATAGTATGAGGCAGTTTGTTCATATGTTATCAAACACATCTTCTGTTTCACCTACAGATATTTGGAAGCTGAGCGATGCCAATATAGTTCCTCAAAAAGGTTGGCAAGCAGCAGCAGGAATTTATAAAAACGCACTGGGAAGAAGGGTAGAACTATCTTTAGAGGCCTATTATAAGGAGATGTATGATTATCTAGATTATAAAAGCGGAGCAATACTTAATATGAACGAAAATATTGAGAGAGACGTTCTTAAAACCCAAGGTAGAGCTTACGGCATCGAACTTCTAGCAAAAAAACCTTTGGGAAAACTAAACGGATGGTTCTCTTACACCTATTCAAGAACACAACTTAAGGAGAGCGGGAAAAAGGAGAGCTACAGCATAAACGATGGGAACTGGTACTCTGCATCATACGATAAACCTCACGATTTAAAAATAATTGCAAATTATAAATTTACTCAACGCTTCAGCATTTCACTCAACGTAGACTACTCAACAGGACGACCGGTAACCATTCCTATAAGTAAGTACTACTATGGAGGGGGATACAGACTCTTCTATTCAGACAGAAATGCTTACAGAATTCCCGATTATTTCAGAATGGATTTTGCTGTGAATATAGAACCAAGTCACAACCTTACACTATGGACCCATAGTACAATAACATTTGGTGTTTATAATATAACGGGCAGAAAAAACGCCTTCTCAGTGTACTACGATACCAGCCAAGGATCCAAAATACAAGGATATAAATTATCAATATTTGGAGCTCCCATACCTTATATTAATTATAATATAAAATTCTGATAACAAAATGAATATAACATCAAAATTAACGATAGTAATCCTTGTCGCTCTTTCATTAAAAAGTTGCATCACTCCTTTTGAGCCCCAAGGAGTAAATATGATAGACAATATGGTTGTAATAGAGGGCAATATACTTCAGAACGACACAACAAAGGTAATGATAAGTCGCTCCCTGGCTTTAAACGATAAAAATGCAATAAATTACATAAGTAAAGCATCTGTTTGGGTAGAGAGCGAGAGAGGCAATAAAATATTTGGAGTAGAGACAAAAAAGGGATCGGTAATTCAATACTTGATAAATACTAAAGGGATAGATCCATCATTCAAGTACAAATTGTGCGTAACTATATCTGGTAGAAAATACGAATCAGAGATGTTAAGCATATTAAAAACCCCCGATATCGACTCTATTGGATTCTACACAGAGAGCGATAAAAGTATGGTAACATTTTATGTAAATACAAGTGATCCCCAGAATAATACAAAATACTACAAATGGAACTTCAAAGAAGACTGGGAGTTTCAATCAAAATTTCCATCATTTTTCGAATACAACCCACTCACTAACCAAGTGATAAGCATACCCTATGAAAAAAACAGATTTTATTGTTGGAATAGCGGTGTATCATCATCAATTCTAATTGCCTCAACAGATCATTTGAATGAAGATAGAGTATATAGGAAAAAAATTGTAACCATGGGCCCTTCAGACAGACGAATAAACTATTTGTACTCTATGGAGCTACATCAGTTAGCTATCACAAAAGAGGCATACACCTACTGGGAGAATATTAGAAAGAACTCCGACGATATTGGTGGGATATTTGCTCCCCAGCCATCAGAAATTTCCGGAAATATAAGATGTGTAAGCGATCCCAAAGAGAGAGTGCTTGGATACATAAGTGCGGGGGTAGTAAAGAAAAAAAGGATTTTTGCCTATGCAAATGAAATAGGGGTATATAAAGAGCCGGCAGACTGCGATGTAGTTTTTGTTAATCAAGATAACCCAATGCCTTTTGAATCTCTGTTTAACTCGGGCTACGATGTTACTAGCTACTCAGAAGAGGCTAATGAAAGCTATTGGGTATCAAAAAAATGTGTCGACTGTAGATTATTCGGAACAAAGATTAAGCCACCATTTTGGCCAACCAACCACATTTAATAAATCAGATTATACAGAATAAAGATGTTTCTAAAATATATTTATAGACCAATACTGGTATTGCTTTGCACAGCACAACCGTTTTTGTTGCGGACTCAACCCGTTGCGCAAAATTTACAAAAAAACAGGACCATAGAGAGGATACATATCTCTACAGATCGACCCTCATATCTGGCAGGCGAGTCTGTCTGGCTCTCTCTTTTTTGTGTCGATGCTGCAGCAGAGATACCTCTCTCCACACTCAGCAGCATAGCTTATATAGAGATCCACAGTGCCTCTTCAATGCTTCTTACCGCTAAAGTTGCTGTTGTTAATGGCAGAGGTAGCGGAAGATTGGAGTTACCACCAAACACCCCCACAGGTAACTATAAACTTATCGCCTACACTAAACAGATGTTAAACGAAGAGTCTCCATCTCCTTTCGAAATGATAATACCAATTTACAACGTGTTATCTACAGAAAGAGTTAAGGGAAATGTTGAACATGACTCTAAAACATATACTAAGAGAGTAACATCTCTTAACTCAACTGCCCTTTCAAGACTAGGGAAAAACTCTCCATTAGAGGTTAAATACGGAGTAGAAGGTAAGGTTATAGAATCGGGAGAACAACTATCACTCACAATCAGAAATACTAACAAATCAAAGCTCTCATTCAATATCTCTGTTTACAAATTAGACTCCCTTTACGAATACAAAAATAGAAGCATAACCGAGAATCTGTCTAATATAGACCCATCCGGTATATCTTTTACAGACAGGTTTGTTCCTGAGTACGAAGGAGAGATTATTGAAGGTAAAGTTGAATTTAACGGCATTGGCAGTATTTGGGATAAGTTCATCTTTTTCTCGGTAGCTGGAGGCGAATCAGATGTATACTCGTCAATAATTGATAGCAGCGGAAGATTTACAATATACACAAATCCAATATTTGGAAACAGAGACGCTGTTTTGGAGATTCCATCAGAAGAGCTTAACGGATCAATTACATATGACATAACCGATCCTTTCATCAAAGAGTTTAAAGGAGAGATCCCACCGCTCTATCTTTTAGAACAGATGGAGTCATCTCTCAAAGAGAGAGGTCTTGAAATGCAGATAGGTAGAAGATTCAATCTCGACACACTGTACCAGTCAATCCCAATCAATAAAGACCCACTGCTAAGAAAGTCCCCCGTAGTATACAAACTAGACGACTACACAAGATTTCCGGTAATGAGAGAGGTTGTTATAGAGTATATACCCGAACTTCGTTTTCGAAAAGTAAATGGCAAACACGACCTTCAGGTTAGAATGGCAGATAGTTTTAACTCTCTAATTTTTTCGAAAGAGAGTTCGCTGGTTCTTTTGGATGGACTACCTATATTCGATCATACCCTTATTCACGACTACGACCCACTTAAAGTAAAATCAATTTCTATATATGGCTTTGAACATTTTATTGGCACGGCAAGTTTTACAGGCCTTGTGTCATTTAAAACATACAAAGGCGATTACTCCGGTTTAAATCTTAATAAAAGTATAAGAATTCTTGATTATCAAGGCGCCTTATATCCGTGTAAAATGACAGGAGAGGTACTTAATAAGCTTGATAACTTCCCGGACATGAGAACAATGTTATTCTGGGATCCATCTGTAGAGATAGAGGGTAACGGCAAGCAGGATGTAAATATATTCACATCATCTATGCCTGGAACTTATAGAATCGTAATCGAAGGGATATCTTTGGAAGGAGATACTTTCGAGTACACATCGGAATTTATTGTTAGATAGATTACTAGTGACCTTTTCTTAAGAGCCGCAAAAATTATTACGATTTTTTTAAGAAATAAATTTGCAGAATAAGAAAAGATAGCTACCTTTGCACTCCCCAAACGAAC
>CAYYAM010000051.1:0-7100 GCA_964469965.1 uncultured Muribaculaceae bacterium
AGTGGAATCAAAAGATTAATGTTATATCCAGAAAAGATATAGATAACATATATCTGCACCATATTCTTCACTCTCTTTCTATATCAAAATTCACATCATTCCCTTTGGGTTCATCTGTTTTAGACGTAGGTACGGGAGGGGGATTCCCCGGTATTCCTTTAGCCATAATTTATCCTCAAACACATTTTTTTCTTTGCGACTCTATTGGAAAAAAGATTAAAGTTGTGGAAGAGGTTAGTAAAGCGCTGAATTTAAATAATGTGCAAACTTTTCATGGTAGAGCGGAACAGATAGACCACCAATTCGATTTTGTAATTTCCAGAGCAGTTACAGAGCTCTCACAGTTTATCCCTTGGGTATGGAATAAAATTGAGAGGGGCAATATAGGAGGAGCTACCAGAGGAATAATAGCATTAAAGGGAGGAGATGTTCTTGCAGAGATAGATGACGCCTCAAAAAAGTGTAAAATCAAGAGAGAAAAATTTACCGTAAAAGAGATATCAGAGTGGTTCAACGAGGAGTGGTTTAAAGAGAAGAGAGTTGTTTTTATTGAAAGATAACGATTAGCTGCTAATATTATAACAAATATTTGCGATTAAAAACATTTTATATATCTTTGCACTCCCTTTTGAGATAATAATAAATTCAGCATACATATTATGAAACGCACTTTCCAACCATCACAACGCAAGCGTCGTAACAAACACGGCTTCCGTGAGCGTATGTCTACACCTAACGGACGCAGGGTATTGGCAGCACGCCGTCGCCGCGGACGCAAGAAACTAACAGTATCATCTGAAGATCGTTTCTAAAAAAGAGATATCAAGATTCAGCACATAAAGACGCCAAAAGCGTCTTTTTTGTTTATTTAGACTAATTTTGTCTGCAAATAGTTTATAGTAATGGGTAAAAGATACAGCAGAGAAGAGATCATTGAGCTCTACCACTCTACCGATTTAAACATGCTATCGCGGCTTGCCACATCTATCAGAGAGGAGAAAAATAATAAAACTGTTTGGTATAACAGAAACTTTCATCTCGAACCAAGCAATGTGTGCACTCACAGGTGTAAGTTCTGCTCTTACAGACGAGAGAGCGATCTTGATGAGGGCTCTTGGACAATGGATAAGGAGGAGATCTATCAATATTGCAAAGAGAAGTTCAAAGAGGGAATGACCGAGGTTCATTTGGTGGGAAGCGTTCATCCCCAAAAAGAGTTAGGTTGGTATCTTGAGATTATAGAGACCGTAAGAAGATCTCTACCCGAGAGTGTGACAATCAAAGCTTTCTCTGCAGTAGAGATAGACGATATGGCAAGAAGGTCTTTAAAAAGCGCAGAGGAGGTACTAATAATGCTAAAAGAGAGGGGTGTATCTGCCCTCCCAGGAGGCGGTGCAGAGATTTTCGACCCCGCTGTTAGGATGCAGATCTGCCCTGATAAGGCCGACGGAGAGAGGTGGTTAGATATTCACAGAACAGCTCATAAACTTAAATTAAGGACAAATGCCACTATGTTGTTTGGACATATAGAGAGCAGAGAACAACGTGTAGATCACCTTCTTAAGCTAAGAGAGCTTCAAGATGAGACCAATGGGTTTGATGCCTTTATTCCGCTTCTATTCAAATCTTCCAATAATCCTATGTCTTATTTGGGGGAGGCCACTCTACCAGAAATTCTCAAAACTTTTGCAATCTCGCGGATTGCGCTGGACAATATAGACCATATCAAATCTTACTGGCCTATGCTTGGCAAAGATACCTGTCGCCTTACCCTTTTATACGGAGCAGACGATATTGACGGTACAATCAACGACTCTACTAAAATATACAGTATGGCCGGGTCTGATGAGCAGAATCCCGGAATGTCTGCAGAAGAGCTGGAGGCACTTGCAGCTGAATGCGGTTATAGAGCAGAAGAGAGGGACAGCTTTTACAATCGGGTAAGAAAAAATTAGTAATTTTGTGCGTAATTATCAAAATAACAAGATGAAAAGAGATAACTGGCTCATTAAAACCTTAATCAAAGGATTTGCCGTAGTGGCGTTGCTTGTGATAGCTTCGATTATTTTTCTCAAAATAATTACAAGGCACAATCAAGAGCTCGAGGTTCCCGATTTTTCTGGAATCAGTCTCTTTGAGGCAGAGAAGATAGCAAAAGAGCGGCATTTACGTCTTGAGGTAACCGACTCTGTTTTTCTTCCGAGGGTTGGAAGAGGCGAGATATTCCGGCAAAACCCTCAAGCCGGCAGTATGGTTAAAAAGAACCGTAGAATCTTACTCACCATCAACTCTATACAACCTAAAAAAGTTATTGTACCATCTGTTGTAGGATTGTCGCTACGCCAGGCAAAAGCAGAACTCACCACAAGACAGTTGAACGTTGGAAGATTGATCTATGTTAACGACATGGCTACAAATAATGTTCTTTCACAGAGATACAAGGGACAATACATTGCAGCCGGAACTTACATAGAGAGCGAAAGTGAAATAGATCTGGAGCTTGGGGTTAGTTACGATAACAACTTAACTTCTATACCTATTGTAACGGGATTCTCTCTGATTACAGCAAAAGATATATTGATAGATAACTCACTCAATGTTGGCAGACTTATTTTTGACGAATCTGTAAAGAGTTACGCCGACTCAATATCAAGTTTTGTGATAAAACAGATTCCGGAGCCAACCACATCTTTGAGCCACACACTTGGAGCTAGGGTAGATATGGTTTTAAGTACAGATAAAAGCAAAATTGAGGCGATTAAGAAGAATTAGCGATAATGGATAGAGATATAGAGGAGGATATTGGCTACGATGAAGATGGAGGTTCATTTGAACATTACAGATTTTTATCGGATAAGGGGCAGAGTCCGTTAAGGGTAGATAAATTCATCACATCTCGCATGGAGAAGACCTCAAGGCACAGAGTACAGCTTGCTATTGGGGCGGGGTATGTTTTGGTAAACGGCAAACAGGTTAAAGCCAACTATGTTGTAAAACCTCTGGATATTGTAACAATAGTCCTCCCATATGAGAGAAGGGGATTTGAGGTTAAACCGGAGAATATTCCACTCGATGTTGTATATGAAGATGACCACCTGCTTGTAGTCAATAAACCTGCAGGGCTGGTGGTACATCCCGGACACGGACACTTTTCGGGTACTCTTATCAATGCCTTGGCTTTTCACCTTGGAATAACACAATCTGCAGACGAGGGGGATGAGAGGATGGGTATTTTGGTGCACAGAATAGACAAAAATACGTCAGGTCTTCTTATTGTTGCCAAAAACGATCAATCACAACTACTGCTTGCCAAGCAGTTCTTCCACCACACAATAGAGAGAAAGTATGTAGCTCTGGTTTGGGGAAACGTTAAAGAGGAGAGTGGAACAATAGAGGGTCATATAGGAAGAGATCCAAACGACAGATTGAGGTTCAAAGTTTTTCCCGATGGCTCGATAGGTAAACGAGCAGTAACACACTATAGGGTTCTTGAACGTTTCGGATACACAACATTGGTTGAATGCGAGTTAGAAACAGGCCGTACACACCAGATTAGAGTTCATATGGACTGGTTGGGGCACCCGTTATTTAACGACGACAGATACGGAGGAGATAAGATATTAAAAGGTACAGTTTATAATAAATATAAGAGATTTGTTGAAAACTGTTTCGAACTAATGCCCCGACATGCACTGCATGCAAAAACACTAGGGTTTGAACATCCTGTAAATCAAAAGCATATGCTATTTGAAAACGAGATTCCGAACGACTTTAAGAGCGTAATTGATAAATGGCGATCTTTTAGCTCTGTATCTTGTCGGTAAGCTTCTGCACCAATCTGAAATGTGAAAAGAACTCCCTTGCAAATACCCTTATAATTGTGTATGAAGGTATTGCCACAAGCATACCCAATACTCCGCCAACTGCAGCTGCTATAAGTGTTACCAGAAATATCTCAAGAGGATGTGCTTTAACGCTGCTTGAGAATATAAAAGGTTGAAAGATGAAGTTGTCTACCAACTGTGTAAACAGTATTACTCCCGAGATAGACAGTACAAAAGAGCCAACATTACTGTCGGGCATTTGAGCAGTAAGAGTGATAAGGATTCCAAGCACACCGCCTATCCATGGTCCAATATATGGGATAACATTTAATACGCCGGTCATAAAGGCCAAAACAATTGCATAGGAGAGCTCCAATCCAACAATAAAATGAAATCCGAGTGTATTTAGTGTTGTAATTCCAATGATCTGAATACTTATTCCAATAAAATATCTTACTAATAGCGTATTTATAGATTTGAGAGCTCTTTTGGCATTCTCTTCATATCTCTCTGGGAAAAGAGCCAACACCATATCATCGAACATATTATTCTCTTTTAGAAAGAAGAATGTTATAAACATCACAATCAAGAGCCCTAGAACCGTATTCATCATAAGGGAGGTAACCGATGCAAATATAGATGCAACAGAAGAGGTTGTAAAGACCTTTTTTATCTCCTCAAAGAGTAAGTTTTCTGCTTTAAAATCGGCACCAACAGATGGAAAAGACTTAATAACAAACCTATTGAACTCTTCAAAAGGTTCAGATAATTTCAGCCCTAAACTCTGTATATCTATAGATGCTATGTTAGAAAAGAAGGTTCCCAAAAGTGGTGCAATCACTAAGAATATAGATATCAATACTGCAAAAAGAGTTACCAGAGCTATAGCAGCCGAGATGCCTCTCGGAACACCATAATTTTTAAAGCGGATTGTATTGAGCTTTTCAACAATAGGTTTACCCATCAGAGAGAGTACGGCAGATATAATAATATAAACCACTATGGAGCTGAAGTACCAGGCAATAAAAGCCACCATCAATGCAGCTGCAACACCTATTATATATTTAGCAAGTTGATTCACCTCTCGATATGATTCATATTCAAAAGTAATAATTTTTTGTAAGTTTGTAATCGTATTAACACTATTATCGAATTTTATGAAGAAATTATTACTTTCATTCCTGCTTCTGCTTCTAAGCTTTGGACCTCTATTCGCCGATGAGGGGATGTGGCTGCCTGTGCTGATTAAGGAGAGAATCCCCGATATGCAAAAAAAGGGATTCCGTCTTACCGCAGAAGATCTTTACAGTATTAATCAAGCAAGTCTAAAAGACGCCATTGTGCACTTTGGAGGGGGATGTACAGGAGAATTAATCTCCGGCAATGGTCTGCTTATCACAAATCACCACTGTGGTTTTGGGCAGATACAATCTCACAGCTCTGTAGAAAATGATTATCTCAAAGATGGATTTTGGGCTATGTCATTGAGAGAGGAGCTGCCAAACAGGGGTCTTACCGTTAGATTTCTAATCAGAATGGATGATGTTACCGATAGGGTTCTGTATGGATACAACAGCAGCATGAGTGAAGAGGAGAGAGTTAAAATTATATCTGAAAACTCAGAGAAGCTAATCAAAGATGCGGTAGAGAACACTCACTATCAAGCAAGGGTTGAGTCTCTTTACTACGGTAATCAATACTTTATCTTTGTTTATGAAACATTTTCAGATGTAAGATTGGTTGGAGCACCGCCATCTTCAATTGGTAAATTTGGAGGCGACACAGATAACTGGATGTGGCCAAGACATACCGGAGATTTTGCCCTTTTTAGGATTTACGCGGGAAAAGACAACAAACCTGCTGCCTATTCAAAAGATAATGTACCCTACAAGCCAAAAAAATTCTTCGACATCTCTGTAAAAGGGGTAAATGAGGGCGATTTTACATTGGTTTACGGTTACCCTGGAAGAACTCAAAAATATCTACACTCACAAGCTGTTAAGTATCTTGCTCAGGTTTCAAATCCTCACAAGATAGCACTAAGAACCATGAGACTCGATGTTCAAAGAGAAGAGATGTCTATGAGTCAAGAGGTGAGAATTAAATACGCCTCAAAAAATGCTTCGGTATCCAATGCCTGGAAAAAATGGCAGGGCGAATCTAAGGGAATTGCCCGTTTAAACACAATAGAGAATAAGATTGCGTTCGAGAGGGAGTTTGAAGAGTGGGCTAAAGACAAAGCTGAATATAGGGGATTGACTCATAAATTAGATGAGTTATACAAAAACCTTGAACCATACTCATTTGCTGCCGACTACCATAACGAGGCCATACTGGCCAACGAGATTATAAGAGTAGCAGGATCTATAGGTTCGGCAATTATCAGGAATTCAAAGATGACCCCTGTTGTGAGTGCGAACAATATAAAGTCTATATTGGAGGCGTTCTACAAAGATTATCATCTCCCTATAGACAAAAGATCATTTACAGCTATTGTAGAGCAGTACAGAAAAAATGTCTCATCTCAATTTCAACCTCAGCTCTTTAAAGATATGTTAAAAGAGCATGGCAGTGTTCAAGCTATTGCAGACTACCTCTTTAGCGAATCTGTACTGGCTGATTCGTCCAAGGTATTTGCACTTATCAAAGATGGAGTAGATGGTAATACATTCTCTAACGACCCTGCGTTTATATTTTTCAACGCCTTCACAGATAATTATAACCAAGTTGTTAAACCGGTTATTGACGACATCAACTTGAAAATCAATTTACTCTACAGAGATTATATGAGGGGACAGATGGCATTCGATAAGATGCGAGACTTCTATCCAGATGCAAACTCCACTTTGAGAATCACATACGGAGCTGTATCTGGATATAAACCATCAGATGCAGTCTACTATAAGCATCTCTCCACACTTGAGGGGATAATGCAAAAAGATAACCCCAACATATACGATTACGATATTCCTCAAAAACTCAGAGACGTTTACAACACCAAAGATTTTGGCAAGTGGGAGGTTAACGGAACCGTACCTGTGTGCTTTATTGCTACCAATCACACCTCAGGAGGAAACTCGGGAAGTCCGGTAATTAATGCTAACGGAGAGCTAATTGGTATTAACTTCGACAGAGTGTGGGAGGGTACAATGAGCGATATTGATTTCGATCCGCAAATGTGCAGAAATATAACTCTGGATATTAGATATGTGCTATTTGTTATAGACAAAGTTGCCGGAGCCGGCCATCTTATAGATGAAATGAAGATTATAAAAT
>CAYYAM010000052.1:0-6281 GCA_964469965.1 uncultured Muribaculaceae bacterium
GAAAAAACCAGAAGAAGAATTTTAATTGCAACAACTCTTCTTGCAGGAAGTGTTACTGCCTTTTGCGGCCCAATTGGATTTATTGGCATTGCTGTTCCTCATATTGCAAGAATGATGTTTAAAAATGCCGACCATAAAGTACTTATTCCTGCCTCAGCTCTGCTGGGCTCCTCCATAATGGTCTTTGCAGACACCGTTGCACAACTGCCGGGTTATGCAGGAGTAATACCAATTAACACAGTGAGTGCCCTCATTGGAGTACCTGTTATCTTTGTTATAATTCTAAAAAGCAGGCACGTTTAGTTCTATGAACACAATACCTTCATCCGAAATACTCAAGATCAACAATGTTTCATTGGGGTACAATAAGGTTATTTACAGTCAAATCACAGCATCGGCAAGCAGTGGTGAGATGATTGCAATAGCCGGTGCAAACGGAATGGGTAAGAGTACTCTGCTTAGGTCAATTTCGGGCATTTTGAGATACCATAATGGCGAGATTATTATTTCGGGTAAAAAAGTTGAAGAGTACACACCCAAGGAGTTGGCTTCCGAAATCTCCTTCGTACCCTCTCAAAGTCCCAGAGCCAAGAATTTCTCGTTACTCTCAATGGTATCTATGGGTTGCTATAACAGAAGTAACTGGCTGGGCCAAATTACTAACCAAGACAGGGAGTTGATTATGGAGACTCTGCACAAGGTTGGTTTGGGAGGTATGGAGAACAGAGACAGCTCGCAACTTAGTGACGGAGAGTTTCAACGAGCAGCAATTGCAAGAAGTCTGGTGCAACAGAGCAGAATTATTCTGCTCGACGAACCTACAGCTTTTTTAGATATCTCTAACAGAATAACCATAACCAAATTGCTAAAAGAGATAGCTATAAAAGAGAATAAGTGCATTATCTTCTCAACCCATGATCTGCTTCAGGCCTTTAAACTTTGTAATAAAATGTGGATAATGGGCTACGACAATTTTTTTGAAGGTGACCCCGATTCATTAGCAGAATCCGGAGCCTTTGACAAAATGTTCAAAAACTCCGGATTAAAGTTTGATAAGAATCTTTTTACCTATCTTTAGGTTTAAGTCTCTAAGATTTAGAATGTAGATGGGGATTCAGTTGGTTTATTGCTAAACATCTTCTCAATAGCTTTTGCAAGTCTCTTTACCCCCTCCTCTGTGCGTTCATCGTCCATGAATGAGAAGTTTATCCTCATTGTATTTTTTCCTGAGCCATCGCAATGAAAAGCTTCACCTATCACAAATGCAACATTCTCTTTTATCGCCTCGTTAAAGAGAACATTTGCATCGTAACCCTCCGGTAATGTAACAAACAAGAATAGCCCCCCTTCGGGCTTAGTCCAGCTCACCCCTTTAGGCATGTACTTGTCGAAACACTCTAGCATATGGTTTCTTTTATGTCTGTACAAATCAATAGTTTTGCCTAAGTTCTTTTCAAAAAGCCCCTTTTCGAAATACTTAGCAGCAACTGCCTGATCGAATACAGGTGTACATAGGTCAGATGACTGTTTAGCCACAACAAGACGATCTATTATACTTACAGGAGCTATAATCCAGCCAATTCTGAATCCCGGCAGTACAGTTTTGGATAGAGTTCCAAAGAGCATCACTCTCTCATTATCTAGTGAATACATTAGAGGTTGAGCCTCTCCTTCAAATCTTATCTCTCTGTATGGACTATCCTCTATAACCAAAAGATCGTATTTCTTGGCTACATTTAGGACCATCTTTCTCTGTTCAAGATTCATGGTAACTCCCGAAGGATTTTGAAAATCGGGAATTGTATATATAAATTTAGGTTTTTTACCACTGGAAATCAAAGTCCTTATAACAACTTCCAACTCTTCGTCTTTTGGAACCCCTATCGGCTTAGCCTGATATGACCAAAATGACTGCAGGGCACCAAGATATGATGGAAGACCGCACACTATAGTGTCTCCCGGGTTAATAAATATCCTGGAAGTAAGGTCTATAGCTTGTTGTGAAGAGGTTGTGATAAGAATGTTCTCTTTTGTAATATCCAAACCCTGCTCTCTGTATCTCTGAGCAAGAATCTCTCTAAGTTTGCCGTTTCCCTCAGTAGGTCCGTACTGAAGAGCTGAAGTACTCTCAACTTCGAGCACCTCTTGCATTATAACTTTAAGATCTTCCACCGGAAATGTTGATGGATTTGGGAAACCTCCGGCAAAAGAGATTACCTCAGGTCTGTTTGCAACGCTAAGCAGGTCTCTTATGGCAGACCTCCTCATACTCTTTGCGTTGTCCGATAAAATGTTCTGAATGTTTATAGCCATGTCCAAGAATTTATTTTCACAAAAATACTGAATTGTAATTTAAAATCAAATTTTTGTGCGTTTTATTAATACTTTTAATTACGAATTCTAAACATATTGCAATATACATTTGTTAAAAATTATGATTAGTAATTTATAACATCTGTTGAACAATTAAAAAAATGGTACTTTTGCAGAAAAAGATGTCGATAGTCAGAGTAACAAAGGAGTTCAGATTTGAGGGCGCTCATGCTCTGAATGGATATGATGGAAAGTGTAGACATATACATGGTCACTCTTACCGTCTGTTTGTAACTATAAAAGGAGAGCCGATAGATAATCCCATCTCCCCAAAGGACGGTATGGTAATGGATTTCTCAGACCTTAAGTCTATTGTAAACAGAATAATAATAGAACCTTTCGATCATGCGCTCATTTTAAGAGAGGGGGCCTCTCTTGCCGAAGAGCTGTCAAATGAGTATTGTAACGTTAAAATCACCAATTTTCAGCCCACTTGTGAAAATTTAGCTGCCCACTTTGCTGAGTTACTCAAAGGGGCGCTTCCGGCAAATATCTCCCTCGAATGCGTAAAGCTTTACGAAACAGCTACTTCTTACGTGGAGTGGAGATCAGATGAGAACAATTAAAAAAGGTTAAAGAGGAAATCAGATGAAGAAACTATTGCTTATAGATGGTCATGCCCTAATATTCCGAACCTACTACGCATTCCTGCGAAGGCCGATGATAAACTCAAAAGGGGTAGATACATCTATAACCTATGGATTTACCAAGACCCTTCTTGAGCTACTGATAAAAGAGAGACCAAGCCACTTTGCGGTTGCTTTCGACCCTCCTGCAAAAACATTCCGGCACGAGCTATACAGCGAATACAAGGCAAACAGATCTGAGACGCCGGAACAGATAAAAAACGCCCTTGAACCTCTATGTGAAATACTTGAAGCCATCTCTGTACCTGCGCTCATGAAACCCGGTTTTGAAGCAGATGATGTAATAGGAACATTTGCTAAAAGAGCTGCAAAAAAAGGGTTTACAGTTTATATGGTCACACCCGATAAAGACTATGCGCAACTGCTTTCGGAGGGTATATACCAATACAAACCAGGCAAAAGCGGGGCAGAGAGTGAAATATTGGGCACGGAGGAGATTTGTAGACACTACGGCATAGAGGATCCTATGCAGGTTATTGATATTCTCACAATATGGGGAGATGCTTCAGACAATATTCCCGGCGTAAGGGGAGTTGGTGAGGTTGGATCTAAAAAACTTATTGAGAGGTTTAAGTCGGTAGAGAATATCTACAAAAACATCGAGTTGTTGCCTGAAAAACAGAGAGTTGCATTTAAAGAGGCGGAGTCATACATTGAACTGAGCAAAAAGCTTGTAACTATAGATACAAATGTAGAACTGGAGTGGAACGAGGAGTCTTTGAGACTACATACTCCTAATTTTGAAAAGATAAAGAGACTCTTCTCTGTATATGAGTTCTCCTCTCTTTCAAGATTACTTCCAATGTTAGAGGGGATGTTCAATATATCTTCAGATTTGGATAATGGTGTTTTTGAGGTTAAAAAAGATAGAGAAGAGCTCTCATATCAAAAAGCAGATTTCAGTACCGTAAAAAGCAGCGCTCAGTTGACGGGGTTCCTCTCTTTCAAAATTTTGGATAAGATTATCTACTTTGGTGCCGGAGAGAACTATTGTTATTTTACAATTGATGATAAAATTCCGACTCCTATTATAGAGCTTTTAAGTGATAGCAGTATAACTTTGTGTGGATACGACATTAAAGCTCTTCTCAGTTATTTTAAAACAAAACAGATAGATATTAAGTGTAAACTATGGGATACCGAGCTGATGCACTATCTGATTATGCCGGAGAGATCTCATAAGATAGAGCTCCTCTCAAAAAGCTATTTAGATGTTGATCTCTCCAATAACCACGCTCAAGAAGTACCGAGAGACCTATTCTCTTCTGTGGGCGATGAATCAAGAGAAGACGAGGAGTCGGCGGCAAAGGAGTTGGTAGTATTACCAAAGATAAATGAGCTGCTGCAAAAGCAGATGGAGGAAGAGGGTGTATGGGATTTGTACAACTCAATTGAGATGCCGCTTATAGATATTCTCTCGAACATGGAGAGTATAGGGGTTAAAATAGACACAGGAATGCTTGCAAAATACAGTACTCAGCTATCGGGTGAACTAAAGGGTATAGAGACTAAAATAAGAGAGATAGCCAATGATCCGGCTCTTAACATATCCTCACCTAAACAGTTAGGAGTTCTCCTTTACGAAAAGCTTAAACTGGTAAAAAACGCCAAGAAGACATCTAAAAAAAACTACTCGACAGATGAGGAGACATTAAATGAATTTGCACAAAGCCATCCAATTATTGGAGATATCTTAGAGTACAGAAACATTAAAAAACTGCTCTCAACCTACATTGATCCTCTGCCTAATATGATCTCTCCAATCACGGGAAAGATACATACAACCTATAACCAATCTCTAACTGCAACCGGACGTCTTAGCTCGGTTAAACCAAATTTGCAAAATATCCCCATACGAACAGAGAGAGGCAGAGAGATAAGAAAAGCTTTTATTCCATCATTTGAGAATGGGTTAATTATGTCTGCCGACTACTCACAGATTGAGCTTAGAATAATGGCACATATGAGTAAAGATGAGCATTTTATTAAAGCATTTAAAGAGGGAAAGGATATTCACTCGGCAACCGCATCAAAAATTTTTGGAGTACCTGAAGATGAGCTTACAAGAGAGCAGAGAAACAGAGCAAAAGTTGCAAATTTTGGTATTATATACGGCATCTCTGCATTCGGACTCTCTCAAAGATTAAACATACCCAGAGCAGAGTCAAAACAATTGATCGAGGACTATTTTCATAACTACCCCGGTGTTGAAAGATATATGAAGGATATGATAGAGAGTGCTCGAGACAGAGGATATGTGTATACTCTCTATGGAAGAAAAAGATATCTTCCCGATATAACTTCAAAAAACCCTGTTGTAAGAGGTCTGGCGGAGAGAAACGCAATCAATGCACCAATCCAGGGAAGTGCAGCAGATATAATTAAAGTTGCTATGATAAGGGTTTATGAGAGGATGAAACAGGAGGGTTTTAAAAGCTCCATGGTTCTTCAAGTACACGATGAGCTGGTATTTGATATTATACCAGAAGAGCGCGAAGCCCTTTCTACTCTTGTAAAAAGAGAGATGGAGGGGGTAATTGAGTTAGAAGTTCCCTTGGTTGTTGAGTGTGAGTTTGGAAGTAACTGGCTTGAAGCACATTAATAACTCTATTATGGAAGAGAGGGTAGATAGGGAGTCGTTCGACTCTATAGTAGTTAGGTATAGAGGAGCTGTTATCTCATACATCTCTAATATTATACCCAATAATGAAGACGCAGAGGACCTCTGCCAGGAGACTTTTCAGAAGTGCTATAAAAACCTCTCCTCTTATAACAACAAATATGCATTCTCTACGTGGCTTTTTACTATAGCTCAAAACACTGCACTAGACTTCCTGCGAAAAAAAAGGGTAACATCATCTATCTATCCCACTACAGGTGATGCTCAGACAGAAAACGACATAAGCAGCTCTGTGCCAAGCCCGGAGGAGAAGATGATAAATGAACAAGCGATAGAAAAATTACTGAAGTCTATCCAAAATCTTCCGGGAATATACAGAAGAGTTGCAGAGCTAAGGTTTATCTATGATTACCCTATAGAGGAGATCTCGAAGGAGTTAAATATACCTTTAAACACAGTTAAAACAAGAATAAGCAGAGCCAAAAAACTACTTAACGAAATATGGAGGAGTTGATATTTAAGTATTTCCCAAATTTAGATAGTACCGCAACAGAAAGACTCTCTATGCTTGGAGGTATATATCGAGAGTGGAATCAAAAGATTAATGTTATATCCAGAAAAGATATAGATAACATATATCT
>CAYYAM010000053.1:0-5948 GCA_964469965.1 uncultured Muribaculaceae bacterium
GCAGAACCTGCAACTCCGGCATCCTGCATACCCTTTGCATAAGCAAGGCCATAATCTGCAACTCTCTTTCTATT
The DNA here is from genome assembly GCA_964469965.1 of uncultured Muribaculaceae bacterium. Classification (GTDB taxonomy): domain Bacteria; phylum Bacteroidota; class Bacteroidia; order Bacteroidales; family UBA932; genus Bact-08. Next base: position 75 of record CAYYAM010000053.1, read on the forward strand.
TTGCCCGAATGAACGAGTATTGATTACAGGATTAGATGGGTTGCTGTTTATGTCTATTGTGGGAGCATAATTTAAATCTATACCGAGTCTTTTTGCCTGTTCACCAATAAAAAACCCCATTTTATATATTAAAGAGGCCTCTTCCAGCGCGCCAAGCTGCATCTGTCTGGGGAAAGCTAAAACTGAGTCGAACCTCATTGATGCTCCCCACTCCCCATCAATTGTTACAAGTAAGGGAATCTTTGATAACTCTTGAAGTCTGTTTATCATTTTTACTCCCGGTGTTAAACTTGAATTCATTATGATAACACCGCCAATTTTCTCTTTTACAATCAGATCTAATGCCTCCTGAGTACTTCTATCATTGAGATTTGATGAAAATGACACAATAAACAGCTGAGCAATTTTCTCTCTAACAGACATAGAAGATATTACTTTATCTACCTCTCGATTGTCTTTTGAGTAATCGGAGGGTTTAATTTTAGCTGCTGTTGATGAATATAATACCGTACTGGTTAAAATTAGAAAACACAATACCAATCGCCTCTTTATAAAAATTTTCACCTTAAAATGATGTCATTTGATTAACAATTCTTTCTATTTTCTCTTCTAACTCTTTATCGGTTTTTTCAAACTCTTCAATTGAGTTTAACTTGGCCTTTACACCAAAATAGTATTTAATCTTAGGTTCTGTACCCGAAGGACGAACCGACACTATAGTATTGTCACTGCTGATAAACTGCAGTACATTAGATTTAGGGAGCTCTATCTTATATCTTAAATCACTTACCAAGTCTATGGTTTCAGATAATTTGTAGTCGTGAACAAGTACAACGTTGGAGCCGTCAATTTTTTGTAGTGGATTATTTCTGAATTTTTTCATAAGATTACTTATCTGTTCCAGACCATCTTTACCTTTTTTGGTTACAGAGACAAGATGCTCTTTATACAATCCAAACTTCACATAAATATGAATCAGCAGCTCATATAGTGTCATACCTTTTCTATTCGCCCAAACAGAGGCCTCGGCTACAAGGCAACTTGCAAGCACAGCATCTTTGTCCCTCACAAACTCTCCGGCATTGAATCCATAACTCTCCTCCCCTCCTCCAATAAATATCTTTTTACCCTCATTTTCTCTTACCACTTTAGCAATGAATTTAAAACCGGTGAGAACATTATACATTTTAACCCCGTAAGATTCAGATATAGACTGCAATAAATCTGTCGTAACTATGGTTTTGACCATATAGTAGTCGTCATTATTTCCACTCTTTAGCACACCTAACTCTCTTTTTCTCTCCAACAAATAGTAGGTAAGAATAGCAGCCATTTGGTTTCCATTGAGAAGCTTTATTGCCCCATCTTTATCTTTAACAGCAATACCTATTCTGTCGGCATCGGGATCTGTAGCAATAACAAGGTGGGCATTCGTCTCTTCTGCTCTTTTAAGTGCCATCTTCAATGCACTTTTCTCCTCGGGGTTGGGCGAGTCTATAGTTGGAAAATTTCCGTCTGGAATATCTTGTTCTGGTACATTTATTATATTTTTAAACCCACATCTTCTTAAAGCCTCCGGCACTATACTAACTCCGGTGCCATGAAGTGGAGTGTATACTATTTTGGTTTGGTTGTCGTCCTTTATAAGCTCTCCAGACATTGTTAAAGAGAGAATTGCATCTAAATACAAATCATCTGTCTCTCCTCCTAATTTCACAATATTTGACTCTCCACCCGAAAATTTCACTTGTGTGGGGTCGACAATTTTTAGCACCTCATCTATAATATTTTCATCGTGAGGTGCAACAACTTGAGCACCATCTTCCCAATACGCTTTATAACCATTATACTCTTTTGGATTATGTGACGCCGTTATCATCACTCCCGCAACGCATTTGTAATGGCGGATTGCAAAACTAAGTTCGGGTGTGGGTCTTAGCTCGTTAAACAGATACACTTTAAAACCATTCGCTGCAAAAACATCTGCTGTTACCTTTGCAAAAAATTTGCTATTTATCCTGCAATCAAATGCTATTGCCACAGAAAGATTTTCTCTACCCTCAAATGATTTGATAAGATAATTTGCCAACCCCTGTGTGGCCATACCAACAGTATATTTATTTATTCTGTTAGTGCCTACACCCATCAAACCTCTCAATCCACCGGTTCCAAACTCCAGATTCTTATAAAAAGAGTCTTCGAGCTCCTTAAGGTTTGTATTCATCAATAACTCAATCTCTTCTCTCGTATCATTATCGAAGCTTTGGGTTAACCATGACTTTGCTACTTCTAAGTAATTAGTAGACATGCTTTTATTTGTATTTAAGTGGTTATGAAACTATACAAATTTAACCAAATCAATCCAAAATTCAAATATCGGATAAAGTAGAGTATATTTGCAGAATGATTTTTAAGGAGTACATACCCTTCTATAAAAGAAACCTAAAACTGGCAATCCCTGTAATGCTAACCCAGGCAGGACAGATAACAGTACATTTGGCAGATAATATTATGGTTGGCCATTTGGGAACAGCACAACTCGCATCTGTCTCATTTGCAAACTCTATTTTTATTCTCGGGATGGTTTTTGGAATTGGATTCACACAAGGATTGACCCCTCATGTAGGACAAAGTTTTGGAAAGGGAGAGCACAAAGAGGTCTCTGCTTTGCTTAAAAACTCTCTTTTTCTAAATTTTACCGCTTCTCTGATACTTACCCTTCTAATGTATTTAGCAGGAAGTTATATGGATAGAATGGGGCAAACAGATCAAGTAGTGGCATTAGGAGGTGAGTACTACTACAGATTACTCTACTCAATGCTCCCCTTTTTAGTTTTCTTTGGCTTAAGACAATTCTCAGAGGGCATAGGCATTACAAAGTATGCCATGTACATTACAATTGTGGCTAACGTATTAAATATTATACTTAATTGGGTATTAATATATGGCCATTGGGGATTTGAAGCAATGGGTGTTAAAGGAGCAGCAACAGCAACTCTAATTAGCAGAATTGTAATGATGACTTCATTTCTTGCTCTCTTTTTTAAACTCAAATGTTACAAAAAGTATCTCACTAATCTCACAAAATCATTAATAGACAAAGAGATAATAAAAAGAGTTTTAAAAACATCAATACCACTATCTTTTCAAAATCTTGTAGAGATCACTGCCTTTAGTATTAGTGCAATTATGGTGGGTTGGCTCGGAGAGGTTTCTCTTGCTTCACATCAGATTGCAATGAGCATGAGCAGCTTTTCATTTATGTTGGCGCTCGGAATTGGAGCTGCTGCAACTATAAGAGTCTCCCATCAATATGGTTATGGCGATTTTAAATCTATGAGAATAGCGGGGTATGCAGCAATACATTTAAGCGTTCTACTTATGTCTGTTGCAGGAGTTGCATACATTGTCTTTAGAAGCTATATCCCAATGATTTACACACAAGATCAGAGTGTAAGAGAGTTGGCAGCCACTCTGTTAATTGTGTCAGCACTTTTCCAGATATTCGACGCAGTTCAACTCGCTAGTTTGGCTTGTCTAAGAGCGTTGGCAGATGTAAAAATACCTCTTTTTCTATCAATTTTCTCATATTACCTCGTTTGCCTTCCACTTGGGTATTTATGTGGATTTGTTCTGGAGATGGGAGCCGTGGGAGTTTGGATTGGACTACTATTAGGATTACTATTTGCTGCTACCCTTTTCCTTTGGAGGTTTGGGAGAATGAGTAAAAGACTTATAATCACAAATTCCATATAATGAGGGGGAAGATAAGATATAAATATTGGACACTCTATATTATTGCAATCTCTACCATTATTAGAGGCATTACGGCCTATATTCTGGAGTTAGGAGAAGAGGAGTCGTATTATTGGACATTTGCAAAATACCCTGAACTTAGCAACTTCGATCAGCCACCAATGCTTGGCTGGTTTATTCAACTTTTTTCACACAATCTGTTCTTAGAAAATGAGTTTTTTCTAAGACTATCTTCAATAGCAACCGGCTCTGCATGTATCTGGATTGTATTCATCATTGGAAGAAGGATTAAGGGCGACTCAGCAGGATTTTATTCGGCGCTTTTATACACAGTCTCGTTTTATCTTAGCGTTATTGCAGGTCTATTCATTATGCCCGAGGCCCCTCAAACTCTTTTCTACCTACTATCTCTATATTTTCTTCTCGAGGGTATAATCCCCAGAAACAAGAGGTGTCCTGAGTCGGATTACCTGTGCTCAATGGCTTTGATTTTAGCCGGTCTTTTCATAGGACTCTCAATTCTTTCAAAATTCTCATCCGCTTTATTGTGGCCTGCAGTTTTTATTTATGCAATCCTTTACAATAAATCACTCCTTAAGAGTAGATCCCTTTACTTATCATTATCAATCTCTCTTCTCTCTCTTATACCAATATATATATGGAACGTTAAAAATGATTTTGTAGGGGTTGAATATCTGAGAAGTCTTGTTAATATAACTTCTGGATTAAATTCAAATCATTTTTTTTATGTTTTAGCAGCTGTAATTGTTGTCAACAACCCTGTTAATATATATATCATAATAAAAGCATTACGTAACTACAAGAAGATTCACTTTATTGGATTCAATTACATGCATCTTCTGCTCTCATTATCACTACCTATTATTCTTCTTTCGGCTCTGTTTTCATTTTTCTCAACGAGCTTTATCTATGCCGCATCGTTGGGGGTTTCTCCTCTTATTTTTATTGCAGGCGCATATATTTCAGAAAAAATTTCCAAAACTGATCCAACGGTCTTACCCACAAGCATTAAAGTTGGAATAGCTCTTTTTATTACATCTTCCATCTTGATTATTACACACTACTATACAGGTATACTATCATTTCCGGGCTTAAGATCGGCTAAGGAGCTACAAATTGGAGAGGGAGACGTTACACTTACCAGGTACGGTATCAATGATCTATCAGGTGAGTTTGCAAAAATCAGAGCTAACGATATTGAAGATGGAGTCATGCCGATTAACTCATATATTCTTGAAACCAATTACAAACGAGCAGCACAATTCGACTACTACCTTGGGAGACCAAATGGAATAGCTGTTAAAACATTTGGCGAGCAATCTCAGACCAGAAAATACACTTTGATTACAAAAAAAAGAGGAGGACTCAAAAAAGGAGAGAGCGCATACTATATAGCTTCTTCTTTATACAAAGACTCCATTTCTAAGCTCGAAAATTTGGCGTTCAAAAAGATAGAAAAAGCTTCTGAATTATATATTTACAGAGCGGGTAGACCTGCAGTCAGATATACTGTTTACCGACTTCACTATTTAGAAAAATGCCAATAATCATGGCTTTTAAAGAGCTTACAGAGAATGAAAAGATATATATATTGGAAAATATCAATTCCAATACTACTAAACTATTACTCTCTTCCGATTCAAAAAAATTTAATGATTATAGCTATATAATATCAAATATTGAGAGTAGAAAAAAACTTCGCAACAAATTTAAAGAGTGGGCCTTTAACCCTAATCTTATATTTCCATTTCCACTCTCCTCTGAACAGTGCAGCTCTATACAATGTGCGTTGCATAAAAGAGAGTACGTCAACAGTGGATTTGTTGCCGATCTTACCGGTGGCTTAGGAGTTGACTCTTTTGCTTTCTCATCTGTTGCAGAGTCTGTGCTGTATATAGAAAGAGTTGAAGGTTTGTTTAATTCCGTAAAATATAATTTTAATGTTTTGGGATTAGAAAATGTCTGCTTAATAAATGCCGAAATAAATGTAGAGACTATTGACTCAATCATTGGTGAGTTTTTGCATTTAAAAGGAGTTTCAAACCTAGATTTAATATACTTAGACCCTTCACGCAGAAGAGATGGCGGAAAAAGAGT
>CAYYAM010000054.1:0-5830 GCA_964469965.1 uncultured Muribaculaceae bacterium
ATTTTATAATCTTCATTTCATCTATAAGATGGCCGGCTCCGGCAACTTTGTCTATTACAAAGAGCACATATCTAATATCCAGAGTTATATTTCTGCACATTTGCGGATCGAAGTCTATATCGCTCATTGTTCCCTCCCATACTCTGTCGAAGTTAATTCCAATCAGTTCTCCGTTAGCATTAATTACCGGGCTTCCCGAGTTTCCTCCTGAAGTGTGATTGGTAGCAATAAAGCACACCGGTACGGTTCCGTTAACCTCCCATTTACCAAAATCCTTGGTATTGTATACGTCTCTGAGTTTTTGTGGAATATCGTAATCGTATATGTTGGGATTGTCTTTTTGCATTATCCCCTCAAGCGTGGAGAGATGTTTATAGTAGACTGCATCTGATGGTTTATATCCCGATACAGCTCCGTACGTGATTCTCAAAGTGGAGTTTGCATCGGGGTAGAAGTCTCGCAGGTTATCGAATGCCATCTGTCCCCTCATATAATCTCTGTAGAGTAGATTGAGTTTTAAGTTGATGTCGTCTATAACCGGCTTAACAACTTGGTTGTAATTATCTGTGAAGGCGTTGAAAAATATAAACGCAGGGTCGTTAGAGAATGTATTACCATCTACTCCATCTTTGATAAGTGCAAATACCTTGGACGAATCAGCCAGTACAGATTCGCTAAAGAGGTAGTCTGCAATAGCTTGAACACTGCCATGCTCTTTTAACATATCTTTAAAGAGCTGAGGTTGAAATTGAGATGAGACATTTTTTCTGTACTGCTCTACAATAGCTGTAAATGATCTTTTGTCTATAGGGAGATGATAATCTTTGTAGAACGCCTCCAATATAGACTTTATATTGTTCGCACTCACAACAGGTGTCATCTTTGAGTTCCTTCCGATTGCCGAACCAATAGATCCTGCAACTCTTATGATCTCATTGGCCAATATGGCCTCGTTATGGTAGTCGGCAGCAAATGAGTATGGTTCCAGGTTTTTATATAACTCATCTAATTTATGAGTCAATCCCCTATACTCGGCTTTGTCTTTAGCCCACTCTTCAAACTCCCTCTCGAACGCAATTTTATTCTCTACTGTATTTAAACGGGCAATTCCTTTAGATTCGCCCTGCCATTTTTTCCAGGCATTGGATACCGAAGCATTTTTTGAGGCGTATTTAATTCTCACCTCTTGACTCATAGACATCTCTTCTCTTTGAACATCGAGTCTCATGGTTCTTAGTGCTATCTTGTGAGGATTTGAAACCTGAGCAAGATACTTAACAGCTTGTGAGTGTAGATATTTTTGAGTTCTTCCAGGGTAACCGTAAACCAATGTAAAATCGCCCTCATTTACCCCTTTTACAGAGATGTCGAAGAATTTTTTTGGCTTGTAGGGTACATTATCTTTTGAATAGGCAGCAGGTTTGTTGTCTTTTCCCGCGTAAATCCTAAAAAGGGCAAAATCTCCGGTATGTCTTGGCCACATCCAGTTATCTGTGTCGCCTCCAAATTTACCAATTGAAGATGGCGGTGCTCCAACCAATCTTACATCTGAAAATGTTTCATAAACAAAGATAAAGTATTGATTACCGTAGTAAAGAGACTCAACCCTTGCTTGATAGTGAGTGTTCTCTACCGCATCTTTGATTAGCTTCTCTGAGTTTTCAGATATAATTTTAACTCTCTCCTCTTCACTCATGCTACTGTTGTATCCATTAAGAACCCTATCGGTAACATCATCCATCCTGATTAAAAATCTTACGGTAAGACCCCTGTTTGGCAGCTCCTCTCTCAACGACATAGCCCAAAATCCATCTTTGAGATAATCGTTCTCTACAGAGCTGTGAGATTGTATCTGCCCAAAACCACAGTGGTGATTTGTAATAAGCAGACCATTGCCGGAGATTAATTCTCCTGTGCATCCTCCTCCAAAGTGCACAATAGCGTCTTTTAGACTTGCTTGATTAATACTGTAAAGATCTTCTGCAGTAAGACGGAATCCCTTTTTTTGCATATCGGGGATTCTCTCTTTAATCAGCACAGGCAGCCACATCCCCTCATCGGCGCATAGAGGTCCAAAGCTTAGAAGCAGAAGCAGGAACGAAAGTAATAATTTCTTCATAAAATTCGATAATAGTGTTAATACGATTACAAACTTACAAAAAATTATTACTTTTGAATATGAATCATATCTAGAGGTGAATCAACTTGCAAAATATATTATAGGTGTTGCAGCTGCATTGATGGTGGCTTTTATTGCTTGGTACTTTAGCTCCATAGTGGTTTATATTATAATATCTGCCGTACTCTCTCTAATGGGTAAACCTATTGTTGAGAAGCTCAATACAATCCGCTTTAGAAATTACGGTATTCCGCAAGGCATCTCGGCCGCTATAGCTCTTGTAACTCTTTTTGCAGTATTGATATCTATATTCTTAGTGATTGCACCACTGTTGGGGACCTTCTTTTCTAATATAGCATCTATAGATATACAGAGTTTAGGATTGAAATTATCTGAACCTTTTGAAGAGTTCAATAGGTTTGTTATTAAGTCTTTTCCATCTGTTGGTGCCGATTTTAAAGCAGAAAACTTACTCTTTGAGGAGATAAAAAAGGTCTTTACAACCTCTTCTGTTGCATCTATATTTGCATCGGTTACCTCCCTTATGATGAATACGGTTCTAGGGCTCTTGATTGTGATGTTTATAACATTCTTCTTTCTAAAAGAGAATAATATGTTCGATGATATGGTGTTGGCTCTTTTCCCAGAGAGATATGAAGAGAATGCCAAAAGAGCTCTCAAATCTATAAATACGCTATTAGTAAGATATTTTATTGGAATAAGTATTCAGATCATTGGAATTACAACACTAAATACACTCGGATTTCATTTTATTGTTGGATTGGAGCTCTCCTATGCAATTGTTTTGGCCTTTATGACCGGCGTATTAAATGTTATCCCATATATTGGACCATGGATAGGCGGTGTGCTTGGAATCCTTATCACTCTTACTGCTCAAATGCCCGACAGTAATGTTGGCTCTTTTGTACTGTCTATCTCGGGAGTAATACTGTTTACACAGTTGGTAGACAACTTCATCTTTCAACCTTTTATATTCTCAAGCAGCGTTAAAGCACATCCTCTTGAGATATTTCTGGTAACACTTATAGCAGCTGCAGTTGGCGGAGTATTGGGTATGCTTGTGGCAATACCTTCATACACAATTATAAGGGTGTTTGCAAGGGAGTTCTTTTCACATTTCAGGTTGGTGCAGAAGCTTACCGACAAGATACAGAGCTAAACGATCGCCATTTATCTATTACACTCTTAAAGTCGTTCGGAATCTCGTTTTCAAACAGCATATGCTTTTGACTTATTGGATGTTCAAACCCTAGTGTTTTTGCATGCAGTGCATGTCGGGGCATAAGTTCGAAACAGTTTTCAACAAATCTCTTGTATTTATTATAAACAGTACCTTTTAATATCTTATCTCCTCCGTATCTGTCGTCGTTAAATAACGGGTGCCCCAACCAGTCCATATGAACTCTAATCTGGTGTGTACGGCCTGTTTCTAACTCGCATTCAACCAATGTTGTGTATCCGAAACGTTCAAGAACCCTATAGTGTGTTACTGCTCGTTTACCTATCGAGCCATCGGGAAAAACTTTGAACCTCAATCTGTCGTTTGGATCTCTTCCTATATGACCCTCTATTGTTCCACTCTCCTCTTTAACGTTTCCCCAAACCAGAGCTACATACTTTCTCTCTATTGTGTGGTGGAAGAACTGCTTGGCAAGCAGTAGTTGTGATTGATCGTTTTTGGCAACAATAAGAAGACCTGACGTATTTTTGTCTATTCTATGCACCAGAATACCCATCCTCTCATCCCCCTCGTCTGCCGATTGTGTGATTCCCAGGTGAAAGGCCAAGGCATTGATAAGAGTACCCGAAAAGTGTCCGTGTCCGGGGTGTACCACCAGCCCTGCAGGCTTATTGATTACAAGCAGGTGGTCATCTTCATATACAACATCGAGTGGAATATTCTCCGGTTTTACCTCAAATCCTCTTCTCTCATATGGGAGGACTATTGTTACAATATCGAGAGGTTTTACTACATAGTTGGCTTTAACCTGTTTGCCGTTTACCAAAACATATCCCGCCCCAATAGCAAGCTGTACTCTGTGCCTTGAGGTCTTCTCCATGCGAGATGTGATGAATTTATCTACCCTTAACGGACTCTGCCCCTTATCCGATAAAAATCTGTAATGTTCAAATGAACCTCCATCTTCATCGTAGCCAATATCCTCCTCTATATCTCTATCCATTATCGCTAATTCTTCTTAATCGCCTCAATTTTGCTTTTATCTGTACTTAAAACCATATCTACCCTAGCTCCAAGTGTGTGGCTCAAAGATGTGGTTGGCTCCGGAATCTGTTTTATCACAAAACTTGATATTGAGTCGGCGTAACTCTTTACAGATTCGTCAAAAATAAGTCTGCCAACATTGAGTGAGTTATCTATCAATATATCTTTTGCTGTAATCAGAGAGAATCCCGTTACAATAGGTATAGAAGTTAAGTTGTTATCGTAACTAACCCCAAGCTCCAGATCTATTTCACTTTCGCTCTCTATGTAAGTTCCGGCTGCAATGTATTGTCCCTTGTATCTCTGTGAAAGAACATTATTTGTAGCCATGTCGTTAACATAGATCAATCTTCCAACGTTCAACTGTCTTGTGGTGAGTTCTGCTTTTGCCTGGCGTAGCGACAATCCTACAACAGATGGTACAATAACTTTTTTAGGTTGTATAGAGTTGATGGTGAGTAAGATTCTACGGTTCTTTTTAACCATACTGCCGGCTTGAGGGTTTTGCCGGAATATCTCGCCTCTTCCAACCCTCGGAAGAAAAACAGAGTCGGTTACCTCAAGACGTAAATGCCGCTCTTTTGCTATCTTCTCTGCCTCAAAGAGACTGATTCCAGAAAAATCGGGAACCTCGAGCTCTTGATTGTGCCTTGTAATTATTTTGAGAAAAATAATCGAAGCTATCACAAGCAACGCCACTACGGCAAATCCTTTGATTAAGGTTTTAATGAGCCAGTTATCTCTTTTCATCTTGTTATTTTGATAATTACGCACAAAATTACTAATTTTTTCTTACCCGATTGTAAAAGCTGTCCCTCTCTTCTGCTCTATAACCGCATTCAGCTGCAAGTGCCTCCAGCTCTTCTGCAGACATTCCGGGATTCTGCTCATCAGACCCGGCCATACTGTATATTTTAGTAGAGTCGTTGATTGTACCGTCAATATCGTCTGCTCCGTATAAAAGGGTAAGGCGACAGGTATCTTTGCCAAGCATAGGCCAGTAAGATTTGATATGGTCTATATTGTCCAGCGCAATCCGCGAGATTGCAAAAGTTTTGAGAATTTCTGGCAGTGTGGCCTCCCCCAAATAAGACATAGGATTATTGGAAGATTTGAATAGAAGAGGAATAAATGCATCAAATCCATTGGTCTCATCTTGAAGCTCTCTTAGTTTAAGAAGGTGATCTACACGTTGTTCTCTGCTCTCTATATGCCCAAACAACATAGTGGCATTTGTCCTTAACTTAAGTTTATGTGCTGTGCGGTGAATATCTAACCACCTCTCTCCGTTGGCCTTATCTGGGCAAATCTGCATCCTTACAGCGGGATCGAAAATCTCTGCACCGCCACCGGGGAGGGCAGACACACCCCTCTCTTTTAGCATTATTAGCACCTCCACTGCGCTTTTTGCAGACCTTCTTGCCATATCGTCTATCTCTACTGCAGAGAAAGCTTTGATTGTCACA
>CAYYAM010000055.1:0-5536 GCA_964469965.1 uncultured Muribaculaceae bacterium
AATGAGCTCCAACTGCAATATCTAACCAGTGGCAGAGGTAGCAGCGAGAGAAGTATCCAGTTCATGATAGGCGTTGTAATCTCAGAACCTCTGCTCTCCATAATCTGCTTTGGAAACAGAGAGAGGAGAGAGAGTTGCGAACCGATTGCGTACCCTGCATACCTTTCAATAAAACCCTCCTCTAATCTAACATCGGCATCTATAAATAGCAGATAGTTTCCGGTAGAGGCAAGAGCAAGGTTATGACAGGCGTTGTTTTTACCTAACCAACCGGGAGGGGGCATATGGTTGTTACTCTCTATCAACTTCAACTCCCCAATCTTATCAAAAAAACTTGATACAACGGCAGATGTTGAGTCGCTTGAATTGTCGTTGTAAACAATAACCTCAAAGGGCCTGTTTTTAAGCTTTGCTATATCTCCCAAAAGGTTGGCAATATTGCCCTCTTCATCTCTGGCAGGAATCAACAGCGACAACTTAAGACTGTTATCTTCTTTAAGAGGAGCTCTTTGCACAACTCTTACAAAAAGAAAATTAATTGCAGTTATAGATGTCCTTAGCAGCAATATTGAGAGAAAAAGGTACCCGGCATACTCTGTCATAGCTTAACCCCTTTTAATGTTCCATCCTCTCTTTTTTTACATTCATCTGCAAATGAGTTGAAGGAACTCTCTATACTTTTAAGATCCCTCTCACCACAATACTCTTTTAAGTAGATATTCAGAGAAGCTCTTCTGTTGGAGAAATAGTTAATCAGATTTACATTGAATATAATTGCAGCATCTTTAGATCTTTTTGCCAAAGCAGAGACACCGCTCTCAAAAATATAGCTCTGAGTGTAGAGAGATTCTACCCTTCCCTGTGGGAATATTAACAGAGCGTTATTAATATCTGAAAGAATATCAATACCGTAGTTCAGTGACTCAACAACCTCTTTTCTCCCCTTATTCACAGAGAAGCAGCCACCATATTTGAGAAAGGGGAACTTAACCAACTGTTGGTAAAGCATCATGATAAAAATTCTCTTTTTTAGCAATTTGCCGCACCACAACATCTGAATAAAACCATCCCAGAAGGAGAAGTGATTTGCAACGATAAGAGACGAGCGGCTCTTTAGCATATCTAGATTGGTCTGCTCATCTGTGATATATCTTATATCCTTGAAAAGAAGTCCCATGTAAATTCGCGAGTAGAGTTTAAAAAAGAGCTCCCACCTTCTATTATGCGTTGCTTTGATCATAATAAATCATTTCTATTACAGATTATTAATCAGATTTATCACTAAAATTTGAAAGAAGAAGAGCATCTGCAGGAAAAACAGTGCTATTGCCGGTTTACCTACCGGTTTAATGTTGAGTGAGATAAATAGAATGTGAAAAACGAGTGAGAGAACAAACCAAGATATATAATTTTCTGCCGGCGGGTAGCCGTTAGAAAAAGACCACATAGCCATTGATGGGGCAACTCTCTCTACAATCACATCGTATGTAACCATTAGAGTAGCTCCTCCAACTATTTTAACACCATTACCAAAGTCAACCACAAATCTTCTTCTTACATACTCCATTACCGCAGCGCTGCAGTAGGTGAGCATAATCCAATTCACCCCAATTATTAGTGGTGTCTCAAGAAGCTTTGGACCTAAAGAGTTGAGATAGACATACTCACCAAAAAGGATTCCGCTCTTCACTCCTATAACCTCTGTAAAATAGGAGACAAAGTATATGGTTGTAAGAAATATGAAAAACTGTCTGTTCCAGTGTTTATGCTGTATAAGTACTAATGTAAAGACAAAAAGCAGGGAGAGGGGTATCATTGATAAAAAAAGATCTCTGCTCATGGGGAAGAGATAGAGTAGAACCCCTACAGAGTAGAAAACGGCAAATGTTCGGGGTAGCTCATCGTATACGAACTTACTAACTATCTTGTTGATTAGTACCATGTTTTATTAAAGAATTAATTATTAGCAGGCAGTAAGATCTGCTCATCTACAATTTTTGCACTTGCAAGACACAAAGGTATTCCTCCACCCGGATGAACGCTTCCACCAACAAACCACATATTTTTAATTTTTGAGAGAGAGTTTGGATGCCTTAAAAATGCCGACATAGTTGAGTTGGAAGAGGTTCCGTAAAGTGATCCACGGCTACTGAGTGTGTTTTTTTCTATAGTTACAGGCGATGCAATGTGCTCAATTTTGATATAATTCTCTATGTTAAACTGCTCTCCGTTCAATTTTCTAAGCTCGTTGTTAACCCTGTTTATAATGTTCTCGCGTGTCTTCTTAATAATTGAGCTCCAATCCTGCCCAACATTTGCCGGAGCGTTTACCATTACAAACCAATTTTCACAACCCTCCGGGGCATCACTTTTAACAATCTTACTACTTATAAAGATGTAAACGGTAGGATTTTGGAAAAGATCCATTTTATGGAAAAGATGGTTAAACTCCTCTTTATAGTTGTTGCTGAATAGTATATTATGTATATCTAACTCAGGGAACTCCCTGTTTATGCCCCAGTAAAATATAAGGGCAGAAGATGATGGCTCCGATTGCGTTAACCTGTTGCGAAGCGGATGGAAATTTTTTCCTTTCATAACGTTATCGGAGAGATATTTTACATCGGCATCAGATACAATTATATCGAACTCTCTATACTCTCCGTTTACAAAGATGCCATCGGCCTTTTTTGCCTTGATGTCTCGGGCTATAAGTGTAACCATGGAGTTAAAGTAAAATTTAACCCCTTTTTCTACAGCTGTTTTATACAGCGACTCCACGATAGAGTACATACCTTTAACTGGGAAAAATGCACCTACATTATGCTCTAAATGCGAAATCATATTCAATGTAGATGGAGCCAGGTAGGGCGATGAGCCGTTGTAGGTAGCGTACCTGTCGAAAAGTTGAACCAATCGCTTGTCTTTGAAGTGAGACCTGTTTGCTGCGTGCATGGTCTTTAAAAATCCAAGTTTATGAAGCTTTAGAGGGATCTTTCTATGCCGGGGCTCAAAAAAAGTTTTAATCTTGTGAAAAGGGCCGAAGATGAAAAGGGGAGCTGTAAGTTCGTATAACTCTCCGGCATGGTTAAATCTCTTTTCTAAGGATTCAAAATCTTCAATACCCTTCTCTATGGTCTCTTGTTTTAGTTTTACCGGATCTTGATAGAAATTGAAAATGGTTCCGTCGGGGTAGAAGTATCGGCAACTGCTTTCTAGACGAACATACTCCAATGGTGTAAGCTCTGTTACAAGATTGGGCAATGTGAACAGTGAGGGGCCGGTATCGAAACGGTATCCACCCTCTTTAATCTGTGAAATTTTACCGCCGGGTATTCCGCTCTGCTCAAAAAGAGAGACCTCTATACCCTTAGATGCAAGTCTTATAGCGGTGGCTAGCCCTGCAACACCTGAGCCGATTATTGCTGCTTTCATAACTATTTTATAAATCTCTTTCCTAAAAAGGATCTTAGATTTGATGTGCAGAATATAAAAAACTTCTGTGCATCACCTACCCTGATACGGGTATTCATCAGCATCTCTGCAGGTGTTCTTTCAATTTTAGATGTTAGTTTCAGGTAATATCTATAGGCAAGGTAGACTCCTGCACGGGATCTCTTTGGAAGCTCTCTTATGCTTTTGACCGCCTCGTTAAAATCATCCCTTATATCTGACAGTATCTCCCTTTTTGTGTTGTTGTCAAACTCCCTCTCATTGAGAATGGGAAAGTAGTTTCGGGAGAGACTTTGGGTATCGTTCTTAATATCTCTTAAAAAATTTATCTTCTGAAAAGCCGATGAGAGTCTCATTGCCCCCCCCCTTTAACCTCTCATAATCTTGAGGTGTGTCTCGGGTCATTATTTTAAGGCACATCAGCCCAACAACGTCGGCCGAGCCGTATATATACTCCTTTATACCTGTATTGCTGAAGTTGGTGTTGTGGAGGTCGCTCTTCATACTTTGCATAAAGGAAGATACCAACTCTTGCGGTATATTGTATTTGTTGACTGTTAAAACAAATGAGTTGATGATTAAGTTTAAACTTATTCCTCTCTCTCTGCAACGGTAGTACTCCTCTTCGAACTCTTTGATTAGTTCAATTTTATCATAGTCGTGAAATGTATCTACAATTTCATCGGCCTGTCTTAAAAAACCATAAACCGAGTAGATGGCCTCACGACTCTCTCTGTCCATGCATTTTAACCCCGAAGAGAAGGAGGTGCTATAGAGTTTAGTTGTTAATTCGCTTGTTTTTAGCGAGAGTTCTCTGTATAGTCTATCCATTTCTAAGTTTTTTTACTGCAAGCCTCGCCGCCACTCTCCCCGAGATGATTGATGGGGGGACACCCGGGCCGGGAACTGTTAGTTGACCTGCATAAAGAAGATTTTTCAGATGTCTGTTCTCCATTTTGGGTTTGAGAAAGGCAGTTTGGGTGAGGATGTTAGATAAGCCGTATGCGTTTCCTTTATAAGCGTGGTAGTCTGATATAAAATCTTTAACGCTGTAAGACCTTTTGAACTTTACATACTTAGAGACTTCACATCCGGTAACCTTCTCCATCCTGTCCATTATCTGCATAAAGTAGGTCTCTCTAAGCGCCTGATTGTCTTTTAACCCAGCTGCGATAGGTATTAGAAATATACCTGCCTCCTTTCCTTCGGGAGCGGCCTCACTATCTGTTATACTGGGGAAGCTTGCGTAGAAAAGTGGTTTGGATGGCCATCGTGGTTTATCGTATATGGTTTCGGCATGCTCTTTAAAGTCGGCATCAAAAAAGAGGGTGTGGTGAGAAACATTACTCAGTTTTGTGTCGAATCCTACATAGAAGAGTAGTGCCGAAGGGGCAAAAACCCTCTTCTGCCAATATCTCTCCGAATAGTTTCTCTTGTTTTGATCCAGTAATGTTTCTGAGAAGTGGTAATCGGCAGTAGCTATCACAAAATCGGTTTCGCAATTTTTGATCTCTTTGTTTTGGGTGTTTGTATATCTGATTCCGGTTATCTTATCTCCTTTAGATACTATCCTCTCTACGTGAGCGTTAGTTACAATTTTTGCACCCAGCTCCAGCGCCAGATCTCTCATAGCTTCAACTACCCGGTACATACCTCCCATAACATGCCATGTGCCCAAGACCATATCGGCGTAATTCATAAAGCAGTAAAATAGGGGAGTATTTGAGGGTTTTGCTCCTAGAAAGATTACAGGAAACTCCAGAATCTGCCTTAGTCTCTCATCCTTGATATTGGCTCTTACAGAGGAGCTTATATCTCTTACAAACTGATCTACTCTGGATACGGTTTCGGGCATTATCAGCTCGAAAGGCGATTTACCCGGCTTTTCCACCACCTTATTGATTGCAACATTGTAATTAAACCCGGCCCTCTCCAGAAACTTTCTAAGGTATTTTCCACTACCCGGCTCAATAGATTCGAATGTATCATAGATCCTCTCCAACGAAGCGGGAACAGATACAGAGTTGTTTTCGCCAAAGTAGATTTGGTAACCCGGGTCTAACCTTACCAATTGGTAATAGTC
>CAYYAM010000056.1:0-1673 GCA_964469965.1 uncultured Muribaculaceae bacterium
ACATGCCAGAGACAACAAACCCGAAAATATTTTTTTGGTTTGCATAATAATCATTTGATAGTTTAAAGCTATTGTATGTTTGAGTTCTCTCTAATAATGTATTGCTTGCAACAACATTCTCTTCTCCAAGATAAGTTTTAGTCTTGAATGAGTTAAATCCCTCATTGTATCTGGGAGAAATTGTAAGAGAGGTATTATTCTTTTCCCCTCTGTGATTCAATACAAGAGAAGCATCTGCTCCATGATAATATGTTTTATATGGTGCAGAGGTGTATGAGCTTCTTGCTGATCCGTTTAGCCCTTTTGCAAAATTTCTTCTTGTCTTAATATTGATTATACCACCCGATCCTTCGGCATCATATCTCGATGATGGATGTGCTATTATCTCAATCTTGTCTATTGTAGATCCGTCTGTTCCATTTAGCAGAGACTCAAGGTCTGCTCCATTAAGGTTTGATGGTCTGCCATCTATCCAAACCTGTACCTTTGAACCATTCAACAGAATATTACCCGAAGGGTCTACACTTACACCCGGAGCTTTCTTTAGAATATCTAACGCGTTGCTTCCCTGCGTTGCTACGGCCTCTGCCACATTCATCACTATCTTATCCAATTTTTGCTCAATTATCGGGACCTTAGATGTAACTACGGCAGATTTAAGCGCTATTACATCATTCGAAAGAGCAATAATACCCAAATCAATACTATTCTCGTTTTTAACAACAAGATTAAGTACTGTGTCTTTAAATCCAATAAAGGAGACCTTTATTTTAAAGTCTCCTTCTAAAGAGTTCTGTAGTCTGAAAGATCCATCATTACCCGAGGTTGTGCCCCCTACAACAGTGTTTCCTGTTGAGTGAATGCTGATTGTTGCAAATGAGAGGGCTTTGCCGTTCTCTTTCTCGATAACTTTGCCTGTTATTAACACATTGTTTTTGGCTATTAGTGTTGAAGATGTTATTACCAGGAGAAAAAGAGTTTTAAATAATTTGTTAAGCATAATAGTGTGAAAATATTAGTAGTTTGTATAGCATAATTAGCTTTTCACACTTTTAGACGATAAAGTCACATAAATAGTTGCAAAGCCCCAGATTTTTTTTAAATTAATTTGAAGTTCCAACTCTGGAACCCTCTTCCAATTCTCCTACCTTTCTCTGTTTAAACGCTTTGCTTTGCCCAAATCTCATACTGAGGGTTATAGTCAATTTTTGGCTTCTATAGTTATTATCTAAAGTGTACCCCATAACTGACACATTATTAAGAGCTATTCTAGACCGTTGAGTCTTAAAAATATCATTGATAGCCACTGATAGATTTCCTCGATTATCCATGAAACTTCTCTTAAAAGCTAAAGAGATCTCTCCGGTGGGCTTCACTTTAAAGTAACCGTATGGTAAGCCGGACTGATACATTCCTATAAGCTCAATCTTATAATTATCTTTTGGAATGAATGTGGCATTAAGAAATCCTTGAGAGAAGAAAGACTCTTTGTTGTAATCGCCCGATCTGCTTCTTAAGCTTGCAACAAAAATATTTGTATTAACATTAAGCCACTTAGATATAGGATATTCGGTAACAGAGAATGCAGCTCCTAAGAAGTTCTGTTCTCCAAAATTATCCCATTTAATCAACTTTTCACCTGTCTCTTCGTTAAAAAATGGATTTTGTATTAT
>CAYYAM010000056.1:1773-4077 GCA_964469965.1 uncultured Muribaculaceae bacterium
ATTTTTTTAAATATTGTTTGTTCATAGTCGGCTTTGAATGAATAGATATCAATATCTTGCTGGGAGTTGCTTTTAAAAATTTCATCCACTCTTGTTTGATTACCATAGCGATCTTTAAAAAATGAGCTTTGGTTAAATCTCTTAATAATGTTGTAAAAACCATAGTCGGCATTTAATGTAAGTTCGGCTCCGCTACCGAATATTTTTGTGTAGTTTAGATTTGTATTGATATAATTGAAATCGTCTAACCCACTCATATCTGTTTTAGTCTCCTCTAAAAGGGTAGAGTTGCCAAAAAGTTTACTCCCCGATCCCTCCTCGTTTCCGGCGGTAGAGCCACTCAGCATTCCGGTAATCACAAATCCGAATATATTATTTTTATTTTGGAATCTGTCATGAGCAACTCTCAAATTATGAGACCGGTTATTATACCATGTATCGGAGAGACCATCCAGAATCCGATTGTTACCCAAGCTGGTAACAGTAGAGATTTTTTCGAAATGCTCATAGTAGGAGGGGTTATATGAAATTGATGTATTACTCTTGTCGTCTCTGTAATTTACATTAATTGTACCATTTGACCCTTGATACAGTTTGTTCTCCCATGATGCAATATACGAGCCTCTTACGCTTCCGCTTATGCCTTTTGCAAAATTTTTCCTGGTTTTAATATTAATGATTCCGCCTGCTCCCGAGGCGTCGTATTTAGATGATGGGTGAGAAATAATTTCTATTTTATCTATTGAAGAACCATCTGTACCGCTAAGGAGAGACTCTAGTTCGGCGCCTGAAAGGTTGGAGGGTCTTCCGTCTATCCACACTTGAACAGCATTACCATTCAAAAGAATGTTTCCAGAGGGGTCGATACTTACTCCCGGTGCTTTCTTTAGTATATCAAGAGCATTACTTCCTTGAGTAGATATGGCTTCTGATACATTCATCACCAACTTATCCAGCTTTTGTTCAATAACAGGAACTTTTGCAGTGACTACTGCACTTTTGAGTGTAAGTCTGTCTTCAGAAAGGGAAATGGTTCCTAAATCGGTATTACCATTGATTGAAGCCGACGAGAGATTTATAGTGGTGTCTTTGAATCCTATAAACGATATCTTCACAAAGCAATCGTCTGTCTTAATGGCCTCTAGTTTAAAGGTTCCATTTTCTTGAGAAGTGGTCCCGGCAAGTACTTTTTCTCTGCTGTGAAGAGATATTGTTGCAAAGGAGAGAGCGTTACCGTTGTCTTTTTGAATCACCTTTCCGGTGATTATCCAATTTGCTTTAGCAGCGAATAGATTAAATGTAAATAGCAGAGCAAAACAAAGAAGTGAAATTTTTTTAATCATGGCTTATTTATTACAAGGGTTAATGAATTTTGCACTACTCCATCTATACACCTTGTAATAGTTGGCCCTATTACTTAAAGATTTTGACAGGATCTATACCCAATCCGGACATTTTTTCCATTATGGAAGGCAATTTCTCATTGAGAAGAAATAGTGCATACTCTTTATCTATTTCGTACTCCTCTCCATTTAACATGTGTCGGCATTTTAATGGCTTAACATGATTAGTTGAGGCCGAAATAACAGATGTAAAAACCAGAGTTACAGCTATAAATGTGATAAATCGTACTCTCTTTTTCATTTTAATATCATTTATTACAGTCAAATACATCTTTTGGGTTGATACCTAATAGAGACATTTTCTTTATAATGAGGGGCAGTTCATCCCTTAAAAACCCCTCTCTCTGTATCTTAAGAATTTTTTCTTTTGCCGATTCGTTTACAAAAAAACCTACACCTCTCTTATTATAAATAATCTCTTCGTTGGTAAGATGATCGTAAGTCCTAAGTATAGTGTTGGGATTGACTCCAAGCATACCCCCCATCTCTCTCACAGAGGGAACTCTCTCCTCTGCACCCCACTCTCCGCTTAAAATCTTATCACAAATCGTATCTGAAATCTGAAGATAGATCGGCTTATGTTCATTGAATTCCATAATGATCAATATTCTAGTGTTTTAAATCTATAATATGCTGCCGCCATAAATCCTACAGGAAATATGTAATTGTAGACAACAGACATTAAGATAATGGTAAACTTAATTCCCGGGTAGCCATCAAAAAGACTATTGGAAGTAAGGTCGGATAATTTGTCAATTTTCATATCTATATGAAGTCCATTTATCTCCTCTATCTGATTTTTAAAGAGAACCAAAAAAATAAAGGCAACAATCATTATAAAGACTGTATAAATAGTCGCTGCAGTTAATAGTGTTTTTAACCCTTTGTTACTTCTGAATAA
>CAYYAM010000056.1:4177-5431 GCA_964469965.1 uncultured Muribaculaceae bacterium
CCCTTTTTTTCTGTGATTGTAGCTTTTGTATAAGTTAAAAGGTGCTGCTACTGCAGATATAAAGGTTACTGTTACAAGATACATCACTCTTCCCGATGTTGATATAGAGGTTGTATTGTTGAATATCAATAATGTAATCCACAATGCAATTGGAAGAAGAACCACAATTGCGCAAAACTTGAGAATAATAGGGGCTCTCTCACTAAGCTCTTTACTGAATAGCTTTCCAAATCTTTTTATGTGAAATGAGTTGTTCATTGTTTTGGTTTATTTATTGAAAATATCTCTGATTATCTGCTTATTTTTTAGCGTGGCATTAAATAGTGCCTCGATATTGACCCGTGATTCAATATTTTCTCTATTGTGCTCAACTACAATGTACCCTCCGGGAACTCCTTCACAATGCAGCGCACTTTCTTTATGGTTGCTATTCAATGAGAATTTAAGTCTTTGCGAAATCTTTTCAACGCTCTCATTCAGGAGAACTCCATCTTTGTCCAAAATAATTATCGGGTCTATGAGATTTTCCAGATCTCTCACTTGATGTGTTGAGATAATTATGCATCTGTTCTCATCCGACGCCTCTGCAATAACTTTTCTCAGTTGTGATTTTGAAGGTATATCTAAACCATTACTGGGTTCATCCATCAATAGGATTTTTGTGTTAAGAGAGAGAGCAAAAGCAATTAATGCCTTTTTTTGCTGACCAAATGATAATTTATTGAAACTCATTCTTTGATCAACTTCAAACTCATCCAGTAAGTTTTTGAATTGGACTTTATCGTATTTAGGATAAAAACTTCCCCTTAAAGAGGCAAATTTTTCTACCGTAAGATCGGGTGCTATGTAATCTTCCGGAATAAAAAAGATATCTGATAAAAAATCGGGTTCACGTTTAAAAGGATCGTAACCAAGTACATCGCACTTTCCCTCTTTTAACTTAATTAATCCGGAGATTAACTTTAGCAGTGTAGTTTTTCCAACACCGTTTTGCCCGAGTAAACCGTAAATCTTTCCTCGTTCAAGGTTGAGTGTAATATCATTGAATACAACCTTTTTAGAGTAACTAAATTTTAAATTTTCAATATTAATCATGGTTGTGATGTTAATTTTCGTCTTGGTGTATTAGTGAAGTAGTGCACTGCAAATGTAATTACGTTTTTTTATTCTCCAAAACTTTTTTTAAAAATTTTTAACTTTTTTTTGATTATATTTGTAATATATTGATATTGAGTATGAAAATTAATTTGATTC
>CAYYAM010000057.1:0-5373 GCA_964469965.1 uncultured Muribaculaceae bacterium
AAAAGAACATTGGAAAGATCATAATCAATATCTAAGTAGTTATCATGAAATGAATAGTTTTGTTCCGGGTCTAAAACTTCGAGGAGCGCAGAAGCAGGATCTCCTCTAAAGTCGCTACTTACTTTATCTATCTCGTCCAGTACTATTAAAGGATTGCAGGTCCCCGCCTTTTTTATTGTGTTAATTATTCTTCCGGGCATAGCTCCAATATAGGTACGCCTGTGCCCTCTTATCTCCGATTCATCATGTAGCCCTCCAAGAGAGATTCTGCCGTATTTACGTCCAAGTGCTTTTGATATTGACTTTCCCAAAGAGGTTTTACCAACACCCGGAGGACCATGAAGACAAATAATGGGAGATTTCATATTGCCTTTTAATTTCAATACTGCAAGGTGCTCTATAATCCTCTCTTTTACAGACTCTAACCCAAAATGATCTTGATCGAGCACCTTCTGGGCGTGCTTAAGATCAAGATTGTCCTTACTGTGTTCGCTCCAAGGCAATTCAACTAAAAACCTCACGTAGGAGAGCTGAATGTTAAAATCTGGGGAGTTAGGATTTGTTCTCTCAAGTTTTTGCATCTCTTTATCAAAAACTTCGGCAACACTCTTATCCCAAACTTTATTCTGGGCTAATTGTCTTAACTCTGAGAATTCCTGGATATTATTGTTTATCCCAAGCTCCTCTTGTATTGTTTTAAGCTGACTGTTAAGATAATACTCTCTCTGCTGTTGGTCTATCTCTACCCTAACCTTTTGTTGTATATCATCTTTAATCTTTAATAAATCTATCTGTCTGTTTAGAATCTCCAGAAGCTTAAGAGCTCTCTGTTTCAATTTATTCTCTTTGAGAAGTGTTATTTTGTCAGAGATACTCTCTAACTCCATACTTGAAGATATAAAGTTTACCAGAAAGCTGTAACCCTCAATATTTTTGATAGCGAATGCCGCCTCTTGCGGAAGATGCGGAGAGAGTTTTATTATTTGAAGAGCAAGATCTTTAATACTTCCTGTTATCGCATCCAGCTCTTTTGTGTTTCTTGGGCTCTTCTCTTCCTCTAAGTACTTTATGTTGGCAAAAAGATAGGGATCTTCAGTAATTATCTCTATGAGCTTAAACCTTCTTATTCCTTGGAGAATTATGGTTATACCGCCATCGGGCATCTCAATAATCTTTATGATTTTTGCAAGCGTACCTATCTCATATAGATCTTTAAATGCAGGATCTTCCAATTTTGCATCTTTCTGTGTTACTGCTCCTAGTATTTTGCTCCCTTTATACACTTCACGAACAAGTCTCACAGACTTCTCTCTTCCAACAGTTATAGGGATAATGGTTTCAGGAAAAAGCACAGCATTTCTCAATGCAAGTACAGGAAGATTTTCCGGCAACTCTATCTCACTCATGTCATGCTCTCCCTCCATACTCATAACAGGGATTATATTTACTTCATCTGCTATTGTGTGTTGAAGGTATAAATCCGAAATCTTCATATAATTTTATTAGTTTGTGTCAAAATGTCATTATTGTCAAAAGGGAAAGTTCCCTTATTGTCTGCTTTAAAGATGGTCAATCTTTATGCCAAACTATTTAAGAGGTGTTTTAAATGAGACGTAAAGACCTCTGTTTCCAAGCATATTCATTGAGTAGTCCAAGGAAAGAGTTATATCGTAATATGTAACAACATCTAACCCTCCGCCCCAACTAGATAATAATTTATTTGATAGGGTGTTGTGATTTTCGGGATATCTATGATAAGCATATCCAAAGTCGGTAAATACTTTACCGTAAAGAGCAAAATAGATTTTGTTAAACTTGGGTAAAAACCATAAAAAGGGTAAATAGTACTCTTTAATAGGTAAAATAATATGTCTTAGAGTTGGTGAGAGTGTAACGAAACATTGTCCATCTGCTACATAAAACTCATAACCCCTTAAATTGACGTCGTTGTAACCAATGGCTCTATCAAAAATATATGCTCTTCTGTTCTTAACAGAGACCCCCCCTTGAACTCTTAATGCCAGATTAAATTTATTGCTTATATATTTATAATATTGTATATCTGCTTTAATTTGACCATATTTTACGGTGAGATTACTATTTGTATAACCCTTTAAAAGGAGATCTACATAGTGACCGTTCAAGGGGTATTGCCTATTGTCCCTTTCATCTAAGATTAAGCCATAGCTAACAGTCAAAGACCTTCTGCTTGTAGAGTTATCTCCCCAGTAGTCTCTGTTTTTATTAAGTATCTCTTTGTCGATTTCACTATATTCGTAGTCTACGCCAATAATATTCCTTACCCTTAATCTTGGACGGTATGTGTATCCTAGTGAAAATTTATAGTTACTTATTAGAAATGTACTGTCCGATTTCATATAGTAGGGTTCGTTCATAAATGATTTTACATTTTCTGTCCTGCTATAAAGTCTGGATAGGTGTAGATTTAGATAATGACGCCCCCTTTTATCCAGCGATATATTTGAGTATTCAAATCTAAAACCTCTGTTATGGCCACTTATGTTTAAAAGAGTGACCGATTGATTTTTACCTGCAATATTAAATATTTTGAACCCCGACTCAAAGGTTACTTTTCTCCAGTCGGGCTCTTTAAACCACGAACTAAGGTTTCTCTCCTCCAAATTAAAGCTTAAAAGTGGCCAATAGTACCATCTCTCCTCTACATTTATAATTATATCGGCTGTTTTGTATTTGCTATCCGACTCGTCTTCGTGCAGGAGATAGGAGACATATACAAAATTGAACAGAGATAGATTTAATATATTCTCTCTACCTTCGGATATAAGTTTATCAAACCTGTTAAGGGTTACAATATCTCCCTTTTTAAAAGGAAGCTCTCTTGAAATAGTCCTCTCCTCTGTTTTAGAGTTACCGGAAATAAATACGTTAGAAATGAAGACATACTCCTGAGTGTAAATATCTACAGGGAAAAAAAGAGTAAGAATATATAGAAGTGTAAACTTTATGACCAGTTTCATGTTCAAATATAGACATAATCTCTATTTTGCTGGTTAATATTGAACTAATATCAAAAAAAACCTTTCAAAGTTTGCATAAATCAACAAAATAGTAGTATTTTTGTTCGTCAAAAAAAGACTAACCCTTTAATTTTTATTATCATGACAAAAGCGGACATTGTAAACGAAGTTGCAAAAGCAACCGGAATGGAAAAAATTGCTGTTCAAAATGTGATTGAAAGCTTTATGGACAGCGTTAAAGACTCCCTGTCTAAAGACAAAAATGTATATCTTCGCGGTTTTGGTAGCTTCATTGTTAAAAAACGTGCTAAGAAAACTGCAAGAAACATCTCAAAAAACACAACATTGGTGATTCCTGAGCACTTCATCCCTGCTTTCAAACCTGCAAAAGTGTTTATGAACAAAGTGAAAAACAACATCAAAAAATAACATTTATTAATTTAGTAATTTTCAATTATGCCTTGCGGAAAGAAAAGGAAAAGACACAAAATGGCAACGCACAAGCGTAAAAAACGTTTGCGTAAAAACAGACACAAAAAGAAAAAATAGTTGCTTTTTTGTTCTTCAAAATGTGATAATCTAAAGCAAGTCGAGAGATTTGCTTTAGATTCTTTTATTTAAAAACGTAGATGGATAAAGATCTAATCATTGATGTAAGTTCTACGGAGGTATCAATTGCTCTGCTCGAAAATCATAGATTAATAGAGCTAAACAAAGAGCAAAATAATGGTAGTTTTTCGGTAGGAGATGTATATCTCGGAAGGGTAAAGCGTATTATGCCTGCCCTGAATGCTGCTTTTGTTGATATCGGAGATGAAAAAGATGCTTTTATTCACTATCTAGACCTAGGATTATCATTTAAAGCTCTAGATTACTTCTTGAGACATATTGGGCAGAATAAAAAAACTTATAAAGATTTTTTTTCAACTGTCAAATTAGGAGATATACTCGAAAAAGAGGGGAAGATATCGGATATTCTGAAACCTGGGCAAAGCATTATTGCTCAAATAGTCAAAGAGCCAATTTCTACAAAGGGTTCAAGACTTACATCAGAAATATCTATTGCCGGAAGAAATATGGTTTTGATACCTTTTTCCGATAAAGTGAGTATTTCTCAAAAAATTGTTTCAAAAGAGGAAAAAAAGAGATTAGAAAGACTAGTTTACAGCATCCTGCCTCCTAATTACGGTGTAATTATAAGGACTGCTGCAGAGGGTAAAAAAGCTGCAGTATTGGATGGTGAACTAAAGTCTTTAATTAAAAAATGGGAGGACTCTTGGCAAAAAATGGCCAAACCGGCTCCACCTCAGCTCCTTTTTACAGAAAACAGCAGAACTACTACTATTCTTAGAGATTTGCTTAATGATTCGTTCTCAAATATTTATATTAACGACGAGAACATATTTAACGAAGTAAAAGATTACATTACTGTAATCTCTCCCGAACAAGAGAAGATTGTCAAGTACTACAAGGGGGGGGAACCGATTTTTGATCATTTTGATGTATCAAAACAGATAAGAGGTGCATTTGGGAAAGTTGTCCCCATTAAACAGGGTGCCTACCTGGTGATTGAGCACACAGAAGCTCTTCACGTAATAGATGTAAATAGTGGCATTAGAGCGAAATCCGGGTCAGATCAGGAGCAGAATGCTTTTGATGTGAATATGAGTGCAGCCGATGAGATTTCTAGGCAACTCCGATTAAGAGACATGGGCGGAATAATAATCGTTGATTTCATTGATATGGACAGCAACGAAAATAGGGGAAAGCTCTTTAAACATATGCAAACCTTGATGGAAAATGACAGGGCTAAGCATAACATCCTTCCAATTACCAAATTTGGATTGATGCAGATAACAAGACAAAGAGTAAGACCCGCTACCGAGATTAATACTACCGAGGTGTGCCCTTCGTGTAACGGAACAGGAAAGGTCTCATCTACACTGATTGTAGACGAGACTATAGAGAGAGAGCTGGCGTTTTATGTAAAAGAGAAAGGATTAAAACATATTGTATTAAAAGTTAGCCCTATACTTAAGGCTTATCTAACAAAAGGGATAATCAGCTTTAGTCTAAAATGGAGACTTAAATACAAGTGCAGAATTGATATTGTGTCATCTACCAGTAACTCTTTACTAGAGGTAATTTGGCTCGATAAAAATGGTGAACGAATCGACAGTTAACTGATTTTTCTGCAGATAATCAATCTTTTATCGCCCGTGTTTAACGTAGTACCAAAAATTGTAATATCTCCACCATCTTGAATCTTTAGAGAGTCTCTGAGATTAGAAGCGGATAGATGGAAATTTCTAACTGAGATATTGGCTTTTGGGTAGATTTTTCTGAGGTTGCGGATTGTACTCTTTTTATAATC
>CAYYAM010000058.1:0-5200 GCA_964469965.1 uncultured Muribaculaceae bacterium
GTCTCTCTCTGCCGACATCTTTATCACTTTTTCCATAAAAGCAAGTTATTACAAAGTAACCAATTCTTCCCGAACTTTCTAATATCTAAATCATTTAAGCAGCCACATCACTTTGTTAATCTCGTCGTAGCCGTCGAACTGCCTGTTGAGAGCATCTATGAGGTTCTCTCTGTTGAAGTTGGTCTCAGAGCTTGGGTAGGTCCACCTTAGAGGAATTCCATTTTTGTTGTTCTCGTTCAAGCTTGTTGCCGGATTGATAGGGAAGGCGGGGAAGGATGTGCGACGATACTCAAAGAAGCTGAATTGTGCATCTTGCATAAAATTAAGTAGATAGCGCTGAATCCATATCTGTTTGAGTTGGTCGGCAGTGGTGCTCTTAAAGGCCGCCTCTCCGGTAAAATAGTTGTTGATGTAGGTTTGGTCTATTGGCATGCCGTGGGCATACTGCACCTTTGTTGCCATAATGTGACCCAGAGCCGCCCTTACACCCTGCTCGTAGTATGTCTTTGCATCGCCGGTGGTTATCCATCCAAGGATTCTCGCCTCTGCAAGTATAAGCTGCTGCTCGGCGTAGGTGATAAGCATGCGGTTGTCTGCCGCCTCCTCTTGCAGATAGCGTTTGTTAAGAACAGA
Source organism: uncultured Muribaculaceae bacterium (assembly GCA_964469965.1). GTDB lineage: Bacteria > Bacteroidota > Bacteroidia > Bacteroidales > UBA932 > Bact-08. The sequence goes on from CAYYAM010000058.1 coordinate 634, forward strand.
GAATCGGTTGGCGCTGTGTCCTGCGTTCATGGTGGCGTAGTCTATAGCCACATCTACACCCACATACGCGCTCCAGTCGCTCTGACTTTTGCCCGACGCAATCTCAAACCCTGCCGGCTCAGCATAGTAGAATAGTCGCCTGTCGTTGAGGGCTTTGAGGTGATTAACCATAAGGGAGCTCATAACCGTGCGGCTGGTGAAGAGGTCGTTGGTACCCGAAAGCGGATGTTTGTTTACGCCTGTGTAGGCAAGACCTAGATAGCCGGTGCCGGCCTCGAGCAGAAAGCCCGAGTTGACAATCTCTGCAAACCTCGATTTGATGTTAAGTGTTGCGTTGCTCTCCTTCTTGCTCAGACTCATAAGCACCTTAAGGGCGAATGAGTTTACAGCTCTTCTCCATTTAACGGGGTCGCCGTTGTATGGTGTTGGGTCGCCGTCGAACTTTACTCCCTTGGCAAAAAAGGCATCGGCCTCTTTCAGCTCATCGAGAATCCCTTTAAATATCTGCTCCTGAGTGTCGTACTTAGGCCTGTAGTTGCCGTCGGCACCTTTGTTGGTTTCGCTGTAGGGGATATCGCCCATCTCCATTGTGAGTCGGAAGAACCTGTAGGCCCTTGCAAATTTTGCAACGCCTCTGTAGGAGTCCTCCATCACTCCCCCTTTTGAGTACTCAACCATCTTCTCTAGGTTGGGTAGTATAGTGAGCCCGCCAAAATCGCTGCTCCCTATTTTGTTGTACTGGGCCTCCAGCTGCCCTTCGTTTGCGTAACCCACATATTTAGAGAGGGCATTCTCAGAGATCATTACCTTTGCATCTCTGCCCGAGAAGCGAACGGTGCTTAGTATTACGTTGGTGGCCAGCATAGAGGCGCTAACCTGTGTAGAGGTATCGGGGTTTGTGTTAATATCGTCGAAGTTGCTGCATGAGCTCATTAGTGATATTATTGTCAGCAAACCTGTTACTATTAATATATGTCTCTTTTTCATAATTGTACTGTTAAATAATATTCATACTTATGAGTTTATCAGAATCCCAGCTTAACGTTAAAGCCGATGTAGCGTAGCGATGGGTCGGCAAAGTTTTCCGATCCGCCGTCGGGGTCGGAGTATTTAAATTGTTTTGCCCACAGAAAGAGATTATTGCTTATAAGAGAGATAGTTGCATTTTTTGCTTTTATCTTTCCAGCTATATTTTCGGGTACGTTGTAGGTGATTGCCAACTCTCTTATTTTGAGGAATGTGGTGCTGTATGCATCTACCGGAGACGGTGCTCCTCCCCATGCTGTGCCTTTGTGATAGGCCTCTGTGTAGGTTTTATAGGTTACGGGGATGTCGTTTGCTGCAAATACTCTGGTGTCTGATGTTATGTTTCCGTAGGTGTCGTAGGTTACAGTTCCCGATACAACCTTCACCCCTTTGCCTGTGTAGTTTTTGCTGCCTGCCGTTGTTGCATCTGCCATCCTCTCTGGGGTAACCGATTTAGGGTGCGATCCGGCTCGCCACATATACATCTCTGTGGTTGTCTGGGCTATTCCGCCAACGCGTCCGTCCATTGATAGGGTGAGCTGCCAGTTTTTGTAGCGCAGATTGGTGCCGATACCCCAGATCCAGTCGGGGTCGGAGTAACCGAACAGTGAGTCGTATGCCGAGTAGAGCGGTAATCCGTTGTTATGGATAATATTACCATCTTTATCTTTTTGGTAGTCGCGCAGTATGTAGTGGTCTGCTCTGTTGCCCACCTTTACCCATGGGCGGTCGGCAGAGAACTCTTTATCTAGCTTGGTGTAGTAACGGGCATATTTCGACCAGTTTACAGATATATCCCATCTCCAGTCGCGGCTCTCTACAGGAACTACATTGGCAGATATCTCAACCCCTTTGCGGGTTATCTCTTCGTCTATATTTACAAATTTGCTGGTGAAGCCCGATGCCGGTGTGATTCCGGTTGAGCGAATAAAGTCGTACATCCTCTTGTTGTAATAGGCAACATCTAACGACGCTCTGCTCTTCCAAAGGTTCACTGCCGTTCCTATTTCAAATGTGGTAGACGATTCGGGGCGTACATCTATACCTCTTATAGATGTTGGGAAAGAGGCACCGCTCAGGTTGCCCCAGACGCTGTTGGTTATTGTATAAACCGAGTTGATGGCGTACACTCCTGCAGGGGTTTTTGAAACAGTCCACGAACCTCTCAGTTTCCAGAATGAGAGCCAATCCATTTTAGGGAGCAGCTCCGATGCTATAAAGCTGGCTGCAACAGATGGATAGAGATAAGATCTTGTAGTTTGCGGGAGTGTAGAGCTCCAGTCGTTCCTGAGGGTTGCCTCTGTATAAACTAAGTTCTTCCACGATACGGCCAATCTGCCGTATAGACTGTTTACCTGCTCTCTGTGCACTGTAGATGCAACAGCCACCGGGTTTACCGATGCTTTTAGAGAGTAGAAGCCCGGAATGGTGAGTCCGCCTTGCGTTCTGGCCTCCATCCCCTCGTTCTGTCTGTAGAAGAGAGATCCCCCTACAAATCCGTCAAACACAAATTCTCTGTAGTTTTTATTCACAGATAGCAAGAGGTCGTTGTTGAAACTATAACCACGCTCGATACCTAAATTGTATGACCCTTTTGCAGACTCACCCCAGACCTCTGTTCCGTTCGAAATTACTTTTGCGGCACCTGCCCCTTGAAAAGATCCTCTGGAGATGGTGATATCCTGTCTGTTGCTGTAGGTGTCGAAACCTGTGCGGAAGGTGGCTTTAATACCTTTGGCAATGTCGTAATTCATGGTTAGGTTACCATTGAGAATGTCTTTGTTGATTTTGTGGGTTCTCTCGTAACGGTCGAAATATGGGTTGTTGTTTGTAGATGTGTAACTGCTGTTCTGCACCTCGTTAGGAACTACCCAGTAGTCGCGGTAGAGGCGAATATCGTAGTCGGGGGCTGCCCAAACCAGCAGATTGTACATTGGGTCGTATCCGGTGTAGCCCGAGAATCCTCTGTTTGGAGATAGCTGTTTGTTGAAGGAGAGTGCAGAGGATATTGTTAAGTTTTCGAACTTTAGATCGCCCCCTATGGTGTAGGTGTATTTGTCGAAGAGGGAGTTTGGATAGGCGCCCTTCTGTTGTACCCAGGTAGCCGACACTCTAAAGCTGCCGTACTCCCCTTGCTGTACAACGTTTATGTTGTTGTTGAGAACGTATCCTTGCTCCAGGAAGTTTTTAAAGTTATCTTTTCCTATTGGGAGGTAAGGCATTGGTTTGAGCGATTTGGATATTGGATCCCACTGGATTACCTCTCTTCCGTCCATTGGGACTCCCCACGATCCGTCGCCGCTTCTGGCGTAGGTGTTGGTTCCTGTGTTTACAACCCGCCCGAAGGTAGATTGGGTTTCGGGAATGGCCAGGTAGCCGGCATCGAACATGGTTCCGCTGTTTATAGATACAGAGAGGCCTTTGCTCTTCATGCCCCCTTTGGAGGTTATCATTATGGCTCCGCTCGAACCTCTGTAACCGTATAGTGCCGAGGCAGTTGCCCCTTTGAGAACGCTTATGTTTTCAATGTCGTCCTGGGGGATGTCTCTGAGCGACATGTTGGCGTATGGAACTCCGTCTATTACAATGAGGGGGCGCTCACCTCTTATGAAGATGTCGGGGGCTTCGGTGAATTCGGAGCTGTTCCTTACAAGGAGACCTGCCACTTTGCCGGTTAGGGATGTTCCTGCATCTACCGATTTTACTGTCTGCATAGAGCTTCCCGATACCGACTGTACGCTGTATCCGAGTGCTTTCTCTTCGCGTTTTATGCCGAGCGCGGTAACCACCAGTGCCTCTATTAGTTGAGTATCCTCTTCCAGCTGAATGTTGAAGATGGCCCTTCCGGCGGTTGATACCTCTATGCTCTTAAATCCCATGTAGTTAACCTGAAGGATTGCGTTATCGGGTACATTTAGGGTAAAGGTGCCTTTGTCGTCGGTGATGGTGCCTATTCGTGTGCCTTTGATTAGGACGTAGGCGCCTGGGAGGGGCTCTCTTTGTGCTCCCATTACGGTGCCGTTAATCTTTCGGGTGTTCTCCTCTTTAGTTACATTTGGATCGGCTTTAACAACAATGTGCTGACCTTTAAGCGTATAAGTGTTGTTTGTGCCTTTGAGTGCCTCTGTGAGGAGTTGCGATAGTGTGAGGGTTCGGGTTGAGATGACAACACCTTTTTGGAGGTTGATGTTGCTTTCTTCGAAAGCTACTGTAAAGGTGGTCTGTTTTTCTATTTCGGCAAAAAGCTCTCTGTAGGTGAGGTTTTGCCGTGGGAGGGTAATGGTTTCGCTTTGTGCGAATAGGGAGCCGGAGTTAATGTTCGTTTGAACAATTGTTGTGAAGATCAGGATCATAGAAACAACAAATGCCGATTTTTTCACCTTGATCATAGTTTGTTAGTTTAAATTATTTGTTAATTAATTGGATTGCTGAAACATTGATTGCGATTTATTTTTTAGTGCTTTATAATTTTCGGTTTATTTTTAGTGCTTTATAATTTTCGATTTATTGATTTCGATTTTTCTTTGTGTTTTATTTTTAG
>CAYYAM010000059.1:0-5172 GCA_964469965.1 uncultured Muribaculaceae bacterium
AGAACAGAATTTACGACGGTATCCCTCGCGATAATCTTAAGGCATTTATGTTAAGCTATATAGACAGAATTGCAAACTTCATAGATATGTTAAAGAGTGAGATAAAAGATATTGATTCAAAAAAAGGAATCTTCTTCTTTAGTATAATGTTTGATGCATTTAGAATTATCGACTCCTTTAACGACAAAGTGATTGATATGCACGCATCTGAGAGAAGTATTTGGATTGATGTTATTTCTAACGCCAGAAAGAACGGAGAGATATCCACCACCCTAAGCGACGCACATTTAGCCCGCATACTTATAAATATTAACGATGGAGTTGGAATGCACCTTATGCTAGAGGGTCGTTACGATGATATGCCGGGAGAGATATTTTCTACCTGGAATGGTATTTATAACCTTGTTAAAACAAAAAATGATAAGTAATATATATTTTTTGCCACATTAACATACCTAACGGTCGGTATGTTAAAAATACTTCACCAATGATAAAATTTTTACAATCAATGATTTATTTGGCACTAATCAGCCAATTGCTTTTCAATCCGGTTGAAGTAACAGCCGGAGTAACCGGTGTTCATAGCAGTACACATCCCGACACAGTTACCATTGCAGATGTTGTAAGGCTGGCGTTGGAGAACGACAAACGCCTAAAAATGAACCGACTCGAACTTGAGAAGACTCGCTTAGATCTAAGGGAGATAAAAGGTAAAAACTTACCAGGTATCGTTGCTTACTCCAATTTCGTTCACAATTATGCAATTCCTAAAATGGTTATTCCCGGAGAGATATTTGGGCAACAAGGGAATATGCCAGTTGAATTAGGTACAGCATACGATTGGAGCTCCGGAGTGAAGATTGGTCAGGTAATTTTTAACCGTAGTTTATCAACCGGAATTCAAATCTATCAGGAGCTGTTAAACACAGGGTCACTTGCTTTAGAGCTTAGAGAGAAGGAGATAATTTACAATGTTTCTCAACTGTTCTACCTCATTTTTACATTACAAGAGCAGATATCTGTTCTTGATGAAACTTTATCTAATCTTGGGAAGATCAACCAAGTTGTATCTCTGATGGCAAAAAACTCAGTTGTTACCTACGCCGAAGTAGATAGAAGGGAAATCTCACTAAATTTTGCGCTTAATGCAAAACTAACCCTACTTGAACAAAAGAGGCAGCAGATTGAGCTTCTGAAGATATTAACGGGGACTCCTCGGGAAAATAACATCGTGATAGGTCCCGAAAAAGCTTTCAGAGAGTATCACTCCAAAGCAATCAATAGAGTTGACAACCCTAGAGTTGACAACCCTAGAGTTGAGAAGGAGATTCTCGATAAAGAGGTAGTGATTAAAGAGCTTGAATTAAAAGCAATTAAGGAGCAGTCTCTCCCAACTGTAAACGCTTTTGCACAACACTACTATCAGGCGCAAAGAGATAACCTCGACTTTTTTAAAAGCGGCGATCAAAAGTTCTATGGAGCGGGCTTGATAGGTATAGGCATAGAGATTCCTATTTTTTCAGGTCTGCAGCTCAAAACAAGAAGAGAGAGAGCCAGAGTAGAGTTGAACAGAGCAGTTCTGCAAAGGGATTATTCAAATGAGATGATGGATAAAGAGCTTAGAGATATTATTGGGAGCATTGAACTTCAGGAGAGAATTATTGAAACCACACACGAAAATCTTCAAAGAGCACAAAGTGTTTATGATAAATATCTTAAGGGGTTTAGTGAACAGGTTGTTACTCTTACCGACCTTCTTACTGTGCAAAACAGTGTTTGTGAAATAAAACTAAAGTTGTACGAAGAGGTGCTCAAACAACAAATTCTTCGGTTATCTCTACAAAAAATCACACGATAATTCAATAAATAAATAATCAAATGGAAAATTCTACTGAAAATAACAGCAAATCAGCAGCAAAACTCAGAAAGCCGGCAACAAAACTCAGAAAATCAATAGTTAACATTTTAATTTTATCTTCAATCGTTGCAGCTGTTGCACTTACTCTGCTTTCGAATAAAAGAGCACTGCAGAGCGAGCTGAGTCGGATTGGGAGTTTTGAATCAATCAACCCTGTTGAGGTATATATTATTGAATCTACAGATAATCAAAAACTGATAGAGGGGACTCCTATTATTGAAAGCGGTGTTTTTGAAGCCATTAGTGAAGTTGCTGTTTTGAGCGAGTCGCATGGCTATGTTGAGAGAGTTTTTGTGAAAAGCGGCGATTTTGTTAAAAAAGGAGATAATCTTGCTAAAATTAACGTAACCCTTTTGGCCGATAAGATGGCTACAGCATCTCAGAACCTAGAGAATGCTGAGAAGGATATGGTGCGAACACAAAATCTATATAACGGTGAAGCGGCTACTAAAAGAGATTTGGAGTCTGCCGCCCTCAATCTCCTAAATGCCCAAAGTGTAATCAACGAGTTAAAAAAGATAGGGCAAGATGCACTTGTACAATCTCCTGTAAGCGGATATATCTCATCAAGAGAGATATCCGTTGGAAACTTGGCAACTCCGGGCGCTCCTCTGTTTAAAATTGCCGATGTAGATAATCTGGTTTTTCGAGTAAACATAGGCAGTAAAAATATGCAGGATATTCGTAAAGGTCAAAAAGTTACACTTAACGTAGATGAAACAGAACACTCTGTTTTAAAAGGAGTGGTTGAGGAGATAGGCCTCGTTCCCAATCATACCGGCAGGTATCCGATTACTGTTAATGTGGTTAACACAGGGCTTGCCGGAGATAAAACGGTGCTTCCGGGGATGAGCGGTAAGGTTCATTTTCATAAAATAACGCAGGGTCATAGTGAGCAACAAAAAGATGAGCAGTATATGATTGTTCCGGTAAGATGTATAGTTGGTTCGCTGCAAGATCCAAATGTGTTTGTAATTCAAAATGATTCGGCATCGCTTCGCCGCGTAAGAGCCAAATACCTAAATGAATATAGTGTAATTATTACAGAGGGTCTCTCTTGGGGAGAGACGGTTGTAGCATCGGGGCAGATAAACCTGGAGGAGGGCAGCAGAGTAAAAATCCTTAGCAAAGTAAAACTATAAACAATTTGCAACATTAAACAATTTGCAACATTAAATAAAGCGCAATCGTAAAAACAATGAATATAACCGAATTGTCTGTTAAAAGGCCCACTCTTATAGTGGTGATTTTTACAACTCTCACCTTTTTAGGTTTTGTGAGTTTAAGTCGGCTCAATTATGAGCTTCTTCCAAAGTTTACTACCCCAATAATTACTGTATCTGCTATATATCCGGGTGCTTCACCTTCTGAGACCGAAACCAACGTAACTAAAAAACTTGAGGAGGTATTGAGCACTCTGCCCAATTTGGATGTGATAAGATCGGTATCAACTCAGGGTGTCTCTCTGGTGATAGTTACGCTAAAACAGGGGGCAAATGTGGAATCGAGCGTGAACGATGCCATTAGAAAGGTGCAGAGTGTAAGAGGATCTCTGCCTGCAGATTGCTTAGAACCGGCAGTAAATCCCGTCTCTATAGATGAGATGCCGGTTATGGTATTGGGTTTAAAGTCCTCTATGTCCGATACAGATCTTTATGATTTTTATAAATTCGAGATTGAACCACGTTTTCAGAAGATTGATGGAGTTGCAACAATCAACCTTATTGGTGATATTACAAAGGAGATTCGGGTTAATGTTAATAGCTCTGCTTTAGAGAGGGCAGGTCTATCTATTCTTCAGGTAGTTGATGCTGTGCGGATGGCCGGATTTGAGCTGCCGGCCGGGTCGGTCACAAATAGCCAAAGAGAGGTAAACCTTAGGGTTGCAGGCAAGATAACCGATATTTCGCAAATTGGTGATATTATGGTTTCCGGGATAAGAGTTAGGGATTTGGCAGAGATTATTGAGACAAGCAGCGAGCCAACATCAATATATCGCATCAATGGAATTCAATCGCTTGGTATACAGATAACTAAAAAGCAGGATGCCAATACTGTTCTGGTATGTTCGGGAATAAAGCAGGAGGCAAAAGCTGCCGAAGAGAGGTTTTCTCAAAAAGGGATTGAGTTCTCGGTTCAGCAAGACAGCTCTCTGCTGGTAAAAGATGCGGCCGATGGGGTTGGTAAAGATCTCATCCTTGCCATATTGCTTGTAACTCTAATCATGATTCTCTTTCTGAATAGCCGGAGAAATGCCGTAATTGTAATGATAACTGTTCCTCTGTCGTTGATAGCTACAATTATAGGTATCAGGATGTTTGGATACACTCTTAATCTGATGACGTTACTTGGGCTTTCGCTGATTATCGGTACGCTTGTAGACGATGCAATTGTTGTTCTGGAGAATGTTTACAGACATATAGAGATGGGAAAAGAGAGAGTGAAAGCAACTCTTGAGGGTGTAAAAGAGGTGATTATGACAGTAATATCCACCTCTATGGTTCTTATTGTTGTATTTCTGCCGGTTGCTCTCTCCAACAGCATTATTACACCGGTTATAGAGCCCTTTGCAATGGTTATTGTTATCTCTGTGGTGGTGAGCACCTTTGCCGCACTGACTCTAGTACCCCTCATGACCTCCAAGTTTGCGGCCCAAAGTTCTGCAGATAAAAGGATTCGGTGGTTTGAGTCGCTCATCGGCTCTTTTGCAAACCGGGTAGTGGCAATCCTCTCGTGGTCTATTCGACACATCGCCCTAACCCTTTTTATAACCATAGCACTCTTTTCATCGGCACTCTATCTTCTTGCGGGCGGATACATAGGTGCCAAGTTTTTGAGCATGGGGGATATTGGTGAGGGTATAGTAAATTTGGAGTATCCTAAAGATTACACCTTAAGGCAAAACAATCTAAAAACAGCTAAGATAGAGGAGTTTATAGCTTCAAGGCCCGAGGTAAAAGCTCTGTACACCTCTGTTGGTGTTGGCGGAAGCATTCTTGCGTCGGAGAAAAATGGTTTCCAAACCGAGATTAAGGTGCTGCTTTGGCCAAAGAGTGAGCGAAAAGTTTCATCTTCAAAGTTTTTTAAGGATTTAGAAAACGAAATAAATTCTAGTTTTGCGGGGGTTAAGGCGCGTAGCGGGATTGTTACCTTAATGGGATCTGCCGATGAAAATCCTATCCAAATTGTTTTCAGGGGAACAGATAAGGACTCTCTGCTCTCTTTTGCCCAAAGGATGGCAAAGTTGATTGAAA
>CAYYAM010000060.1:0-2416 GCA_964469965.1 uncultured Muribaculaceae bacterium
GCCTCCGGAGTAGGGGCTACCACCGTGGAGGTAAATTTTGCAGCTTTCAGAGCTTTTAATGTTGCCGGCCCAAAAGTGGCAAATTGCAAACCTTCTTGATTAAAGTCGGGGAAGTTATCTTTTAATGATTTAATGTCTGAAGGGCTGTAAAACACAACCATATCATAAGTCTTTATATCTAAAGCGCTTAAGTCGCTATTCACTGTTTTGACCAGAATTGCAGATGAGTGTTTTAGTTTAGATTTAGTAAACACCTTATTAAGGTCTGTTTTACAGTTGTCGGCAACCGTTAATAGAAAGTTTTCGTTTTTGTGCTTTATCCCTATTGCTTCTATGATTGACGCAGTGGTTCCACTTCCAAAGAAAATCTTACGCTTACGGTATACGATATACTTTTGCAGGTAGAGAGCTATTGCCTCGGAGATGCAGAAGTACTTCATGGTTTCGGGGATTGTAATACGCAGCTCTTCGCATATCTTAAAAAAAGCATCGATAGAGGTTCTGGAGGTAAAGACAATGGCGGTGTGCTCCGAGATGTTTATTTTCTGAAGACGAAACTCTCTTGATTGCAGTGGCTCTACCCTAAAAAAGGGGATAAAGTCTATACTTACCTTATACTTTGAGATGAGTTCTGTGTACGGTGAGCCATTAACCGGAGCGGGTTGAGAAATTAATATCTTTTTAACTTTCATATTATTGGTAAGAGAGTAAAAAATGGGTCATAAGCGCAATAGGAAGCAACTCGACGGTGCAAAGATACAAAATATAAAAAAAATGAGAAAAATGTGATGAAATTATTGCTTTATACCCCTTTATAAGAAACAATACATACGCACTCAAAATACATATAGACAACCATTTAAGTAAAGAGTCATAATCTGCTTGGGGTTTGAAAAGTGGAATCAAAAAAAATGGAAATGACATAAATACAGAGAGTATCAAATGATTGTAACCAATTTTACCTACTAAAATAAAAGTTACCTTACTTTTTGTTATCCAACCAAGAAATCTTAAAATTATGCTTTTAAAAATCCAATAACTTAGAATTATAATTGCGCTGGCGGCTAATAGAAAAAAACGCTCTATACCGTATTGGGTGTCAAAATAATCTCCAAAAGAGAAGGCAATAAACAGAGGGAAGTAAATTGCAGCCAAAAGAGCGGCAATGTTGCGTTGATTAGATTCCGATAGTTTAGACTCCCATTTTACCTGTTTTTTAAAGCTGAAGAGAGATTTGAAAATATTTGGAAATGTTATTACCAACTCCCTCGAAAAAATAGCCGTAAGGATAAAAAAAAGGAGCATCAAACCCGATATAAAGTAGTCATCGGGGTGCTCCTCCTCAATTTTTACAAAATCGGATTTATTATGGGAAATTAAAGTAGTTGAACTCCATAGCTGATTCATTGGTTTAATAGTCTCATTTGAGTCGGGATAAGACTTTTCTACAACTATAAATCTGCTGTACAGCAAGTTGGTGACGGTAATTGTGTCTGCTATTGCCATTTATATTTCGATACCATCTATGTTTAGTTTCCTCTTTTTGCTTTGTATCCCTCACTTTCCAGAAACGATAGAATCTTGTCTCTAAAATCTCCCTGAATAATAACCTCCCCATCTTTTACAGTACCCCCGGTTCCGCATTTGGTCTTTATCATCTTTGAAAGCTGAATCAAATCCTCTTCGTTTCCAATAAACCCTTTAACCAGGGTTACCTGCTTTCCACCTCTGTTGCGACGGTCTATAGCAACTATCAACTTTTGTTTTGAAGGAGGTAATGTCTCTTCGTGAGGTGTCTCGTTGGGGCTGTTGTATCCGTAGTCGGGATTGGTTGAGAACACCACTCCAAGCCGGCTCTTCCAATCGTTGTTTGTCATCTCTTTTATTTTTCACAAATTTAGGCAGAAAAATTCAAAATAGTATCTTTGTCAATTATTCTCAAACTTATTGGATAAGAGCATATGGAAATGAAAAGATTCAGGTTATTTGACAACATTGCAGGAGTCCTCCTCTTTATTGTCTCTTCGGTTGTATATCTATCTACAATTGAGCCAACTACAAGCTTCTGGGATTGCGGTGAATTTATCGCTTCCTCATACAAGCTAGAGATAGGACACCCCCCGGGAAATCCGGTTTTCCAGCTCATTGCAAGGTTTTTTACAATGTTTGCCTCCCCCGAAAAAGCTGCAATGATGGTGAATGCTATGAGTGCTTTATGCTCTTCTCTTACAATTATGTTCCTTTTCTGGACCATCACTCATCTGGGTAGGAGAGTAGTTGAGAAGACAAAAAAGAGTTTAAGCAACGGATATGCTATAGCAATTATTATGTCGGGTGTTGTAGGTGCATTAATTTATACTTTTTCCGACACATTCTGGTTTTCGGCTGTAGAGGCAGAGGTTTATGCAATGTCGTC
>CAYYAM010000060.1:2516-4621 GCA_964469965.1 uncultured Muribaculaceae bacterium
ATGATTGTTATAGGATATTCGGCGTTTGCTGTTATTATAATCAGATCATCTGCCAACACTCCAACCAATGAGAATCAACCAGATAACCCATTCTCATTAGTAAGGTACCTTGCCAGAGAGCAGTATGGCAGTAATCCTCTTATATACGGAGAGTCATTTGCCTCTCCGTGGGATCTTGAGACTAAAGACTACTGGGCAAAAGTGGGCGATAAGTACAAATGGGTAAAGGGTCCGGTCTCTCCTATTTACAATAGCGATGCAAAGATGTTTTTCCCTAGAATGTGGAGCTCAAGCTCAGATCATGTGAAATTTTATCAGCAGTATACTCAGGGAAGAGGTAGGGCAATACAGGGTACAGATCAGAAGATGCCGCTTTTTAAAGATAATCTGGCATACTTCTTCGACTATCAATTAGATTGGATGTATCTGAGATATTTTATGTGGAACTTTGCAGGGAGGCAGAACGATATCCACTCAACAACCCCGGGAGATCCGCTTAGAGGTAACTGGGAGTCGGGGATTGGTTTTCTCGACAGAGCAAGATTGGGTGATCAGAGAGTTGGGCCTGACTACATAGTGAACAACAAAGCAAAAAACCACTACTATATGCTACCTCTACTGCTTGGTATTGTTGGTTTGCTGTATCAACTTAAAAGAGACAAACAGAATTGGTGGGTAACAACACTTCTCTTTCTTTTAACAGGATTTGCCATTGTAATATATCTCAATCAGCCGCCTTATCAGCCAAGGGAGAGAGATTATGCCTATGCAGGATCTTTCTACGCCTTTGCTATTTGGACAGGATTTGGCGTTATGGCTCTTTATGAGTTTTTGAAAAAGTATTTATCAGAGAAAGGTTCGGCTATAGTTGCCGGCGCACTGTTAGTTGTGGTTCCAATTCAAATGGCCTCTCAGAATTGGGACGATCATGATAGAAGCAACAGATACAGCGCCAGGGATCTTGCCTATAACTATCTCAACTCATGTGACGATCAGGCAATACTTGTTACTCACGGAGATAATGATACATTTCCGTTATGGTACCTACAGGAGGTAGAGGGAGTGAGAACAGACGTGAGAATAGTAAATACATCACTTCTTGGCACTGATTGGTATATAGACCAAATGCAGTACAAGGTGTATGAGTCGGAACCGCTTAAATTTTCTATTCCAAGGAGTGAATATATATACGGCACAAACGATATCATACAGATTTTTGAAAGGTTCAACAGACCCGTTTCGCTTAAAGCCGTAATAGACTTTATATCTAAACCCGAGGCAAAGGTTAGACTTACCTCGGGTGAGTCTGTTAGTTTCTTTGCAGCAAGAGAGTTGCTTGTACCTGTAGATAAGAGAAGAGTTTTAGAGGGCGGAATAGTTCCGGTAAGTGACTCTTCACTGATTGTGGATACTATAAAGCTAACTATTCCTCAGAATAAGAATGTACTAACCAAGAGTGAGATGATGATACTGGATCTGATTGCAAATTATAATTGGGAGAGACCTATCTACTTTGTTGCAATGGGTGGAGATCTTGGAATTGGTATAAGAGAGTACTTAGAGTTCAATGGATTTGCATACAAATTTGTACCTATTAAAGTTAAGAACAGCATGGGAAATCCGGGCAGGGTAAATGCTCTGGATATGCACAATAAAGTGATGAATGTGTATAGGTGGGGAAACATTAATGACCCTACCGTAAATATTGATTATCAGAATCTACTTACCTTTAATGCTGTTATTTCTGTAAGGAATATTCATAGCCAGACGGCAAGAGCACTTGCAGAGGAGGGTCATTTAGAGAAAGCTGTTGAGGTTCTGGACAGAATGCAAGAGATTATGATTCCTTCGCAGTTTCCGCTAAACGGTTCAATTTTACCGTCACTTAATGAGCTGGCAATTATGGAGAGCATAGATATCTATCTTCAAGCCGGAGAGAGAGAGAAGGCCAGAAGTTTAGGAGAGGCCTTTGTGCAGGAGACACTAAGTTCTATAGAGTTGTTTGGAGTTGAGCATAGAGGAAGATATCTGTCGAAGAGCGACATAGAGAATAATTTGTCTTACCTGTTCTATCTTTCAGATCTTTATAAGAAGAGGGGTCTTCA
>CAYYAM010000061.1:0-4522 GCA_964469965.1 uncultured Muribaculaceae bacterium
TAACCATAGACGATGCTACGTAAGCAACCATTGGATTACGACCCACCATAGTAAGCGGATGGGTTATAAAATTGAAAGACGAGATATCTGATAACACAATGAAAACGAGCAGCATGAGAAAAGAGAGCGCAGTAGTTACAAAATAGTAACTAAATGTAGAGTAATCTTTGCGAATACCCCCTTCGAATGCTTCAAAAAAGAGTCCGAGGATAAGAAGGAAGGTGGCAGCTGTTATCATCTTTCTCCAGAAATGGATGGAAGAGTGATTCCCTTTTAAAGCTACTATGTTTAATGTTAACAAAAGAAGCGACGATAAGCCGAGATTAATCAAGAGTAACCTTGAGTGTAAGAAGCATAGATTTATTACAACAATGGATAAGGAGGTTGTACAAACTGCAATTTTTTGAATTAGCTTTGGGTTAACAGCTTTCGATGAGCTTTCACAATCACACAACCCGTCCCTGCCAATCAAACTCATATACTCCTTCAAGTAGTCTCCCGCTATTGTTCCCGGAATCAATATGAAAAGATATTTGAGATAGTTAAACTTAAAGAACCAAGGGACAGGAGAGAGGTCGAATAGTGCTTTATTCCAAGATTCGGGGTTTGTACTGCCAAGAATCAGAGCCATCAAAAGTGGAAGCACAGCAACCCTGGCAATTTGGTTTTTAACGGTAAATATGTAAATTAAAGAGCCAAACAATGCCATGTTGGCGAGAACTAGAATAATAATATTACTATAGTTTAGTGAGAATTCTCTTTCGCCGGAGTATTCAGAAAAATATAACATTGCCCCTCCGGCTATAAAAGATACAACCCTTATTGTATGTCTTATAGCTTTGTTTTTCAAGAATTTGAAATCTGAAAACATCCCGTACATAAGAATAAAGGCGCACACCGGAGTTGTCAGTGCCAAAAGACCTTCGGGAGACTCCAGCGACCATGGATACATGTGTTGAATAAATATTGCAAAAAAGGTCAACAGGATAGTTCTGAAAATAATCTTTTTAAGTAAAACGGCAAAACTCTCACCGCTCTCAACTCTCTTTCCCAATGAAAACGCAAAGGCAGCTCCCATAGCAAATATAAATATGGGGAACACAAGATCTACCCATGTAATCCCATATATTTCAGGAGAGAACTTATGGTCGGGCGGAGGGGATTGTGCATGATACATCCACGAGGGCAGGATGCCGAATGTAATTGTTCCAGAGAGCGTCATCATAAAAATGGAGAGACCTCGTAAAGAGTCTAGAGCAGTCGACCTGTATTGTTCACCGTTCATTCGTGGAGTTGATTATTTTGTAATAATTCCAAAAATAGCTGTTTTTTTGCAACAAATGACCAGTCGTAGTCGTCTATACTTAATGTAATTACAAACTCATTAAAAATTCTAATTTATGATTAACAAATCTAAAACTCTGGTTAAGTGCTTGGTAGCGCTGGCATCTCTATTTGTTCTTACAAATTGCGCCTCAATAGTCAGTAAAAGCACCTATCCACTCTCTATAGAGAGTAATCCGTCTAATGCAAATATATCAATTACTGATAAGTATGGGAAGGAGATATATAGAGGCAACACTCCTGCATATGTAAACTTAAAGGCAGGTGCAGGGTTTTTTACAAGAGCCGAATATCAGGTGAAATTTTCAATTCCCGGATACGAAGAGAGGGTAGTTCCTGTAATGTTTAAGGTAGACGGGTGGTATTTTGGTAATCTTTTGTTGGGAGGATTCCTGGGGATGTTAATTATCGATCCTGCCACCGGTGCAATGTGGAAGATTGAAAACGGGTTCATTCTTGAAACGCTCAGAAAAAGCGGAGATTACGCCAATCTGGACATTCAAATTCTGGATATAAAAGATGTGCCCGAGAGCTGGAAGTCTCATTTGGCAAGAATCAACTAACTTATTTCAAGCATTCTCCTTATAGAGGGGAATGCTTTTTCTCTAATTTCTTCAGGTACCTTTATCTCATGTCTTTCAAGGGTTAGGGCCTCTAATACACCCTCCAATGTAATCTTCCTCATCTGCAAGCACTTATTGTACGGATCTACAGAGATAAACTCTTTACGTGGATACATAAGTTTCATCTGGTGTATAACACCCGGCTCCGTAACCACAATAAATTTGTGAGCATCAGACAATCCTACTCTTCGCACCATTCCTGTTGTAGATAGAACAAAGGTATCGGGAAGTGAGTAAATAGATGGGTCGTGAGAACAGCTGCTTTCGGGATGTATAAGAATCTCTGCACCGGGATTTCGCTCAATCTCCTCCAAAACCAAGGGAGAGCTGTAGTATTCGTGAACACAACAATCCCCCTGCCATATCTCAATTTCTCTCCCTGTTTTCATTTTTATATACCTTGCAAGATTTTTATCGGGGACAAAAAAGATCTTTTTATCTTTTGGTATACTGTTTATAACCTGCATTGCGTTGGCAGAGGTGCAGCATATATCGGTATGGGCCTTAACCTCTGCTGTAGTGTTCACATAGGCAACAACTACTCCGTCTCTGTTTTTCTCTCTCCACTTAACAATATCATCTACATCTATACTCTCTGCCAGTGAACAGCCGGTTGTGGTGTCGGGAATAAGCACTTTTTTTTCCGGCGATATTATCGACGCTGTCTCTGCCATGAATCGCACTCCACAAAAAAGAATGTTTAGGGAATCTGTTTGAGCCGCCATTTGTGATAACCCAAAAGAGTCTCCAATATAGTCTGCAATATCTTGTACCTCGGGTTCAACATAGTAGTGAGCCAAAATTACCACCCTCTTTTCTCTTCTTAACTTGTTAATCTCTCTAACAATACTCTCCTTGTTCATTTTATTCTACCTCTCTTTTCAACTCATTTGAATGTTCATACT
This sequence comes from uncultured Muribaculaceae bacterium, assembly GCA_964469965.1. GTDB lineage: Bacteria > Bacteroidota > Bacteroidia > Bacteroidales > UBA932 > Bact-08. The sequence goes on from CAYYAM010000061.1 coordinate 2,873, forward strand.
TATATCCAGAGCATTAACAGAGTGGGTGAGTGCTCCAACACTTATATAATCCACTCCTGTCATAGCAACACTTTTCACCCTAGATAAGTTCATATTTCCCGAAGCTTCTGTTAATGCCCTCTTATCAATCATCTTTACGGCCTCTCGCATGGTTTCATTATCCATATTGTCTAGCATGATAATATCTGCTCCACACTCAAGAGCCTCTTTTACCTCTAATAAGTTTGTAGTCTCTACTTCAATTTTCATACCTCTACCCAAAGAGTCTCTTATTTGACTGATTGCTTGTGATATGCCTCCTGCAATTTTTATATGGTTATCTTTAATTAAAACCATATCGTACAATCCGCTTCTATGATTTGTTCCGCCTCCTGCAATAACAGCCATCTTGTCAAGAACTCTCATTCCCGGAGCTGTCTTGCGTGTATCCAGAATCTTTGTCCCGGTTCTCTCAACCTCTTTAACATACAGAGAGGTCTCAGTTGCAATCCCGCTTAGCCTTTGTAAAATGTTAAGTGCTGTCCTCTCTCCTGTTAACAGAGCTCTGTAATTCCCACGCAACTCAATGATAATGTCTGATATCTTCACATGATCTCCATCTCTCTTTAAAGCATTAAATTGTATATCTTTATCCAAAATCGAGAATACCATCTTCACTATCTCTACTCCGCAGATTACACCATTTGCCTTCATTTTGAATGTTGCAAATGCCTTTTGCTCTATAGGTACTATAGAATTGGTGGTTACATCTCCGGAGGCAATATCCTCTTCGAGTGCAAGTTCTACGATTTTTTCAATTAGTTTGGAAGTTCCCATGTTTAGATAAGATTGTGTGTTTAATAGTTTCGGCCTCAAAAGGGTAGTCTTCTCGATAATGGCCGCCTCTGCTCTCTTTTCTCATCAAAGCAGATTCAATTATCAATAATCCCACCAAAATCAGATCTGACGACAGCTTTAGCCAATACTCTTTAATATTTTCGGTTGAAATCAGTTGCTTTACTCTCTTCTCAAGTCTCTTTAAACAGTCATGCCCCTCGCGTAGAGAAGACTCTTCTCTTATAATTCCTGCATGTCTGCTCATGATGTTTGATACAATCTCCTTAATCTCCAAATAAACAGAGATATTCTCCTGTTTATAAAGGTACTCTTCAATTTCTGTGTTTTCGTAGAAAGGATCTGTGTTGGAGCTAGTGGTGTGTTCAATTGCTCTGAATGCAAATACAAGACACTCTGCAAGTGAGTTGGAGGCAAGTCTGTTTGCACCCATTACACCGGTAGATGCCAACTCACCTATAGCATATAGGTTCTTTACCTCTGTCTCTCCATTAATATTTGTTAAAACTCCTCCTACAGTATAGTGTGCAGCGGGTGCAACAGGTATTCTATCACACATATCTATACCAAGCTGCTTACATTTTTCGTAGATATGAGGGAATCTGGAGATGATTTTCTCTTTTGGTATGTGAGAAAGATATAGGTATACATAGGGAGTGTAACGAGTCTCTCTGTAAATCTCTCTAGATACAATATCTCTAGGAGCAAGCTCTCCCATACGATGCACTTTAGACATAAATCTCTCTCCTTTTATGTTTAAAAGCGTTGCCCCCTCACCCCTTACTGCTTCACTAATCAAATAGGGCTTTACATCTT
>CAYYAM010000062.1:0-4192 GCA_964469965.1 uncultured Muribaculaceae bacterium
ATGCTCTGTGGTCTAAGGTCTCTATACCCTCTATGTCTATTGGATACTCAACTCTTCTTACTCCTCTCCACACTTTGGCTTTCTACAATGCTATTGCCAACAACGGAAAGATGATGAAACCATACTTTGTTGAGAATCTTCAAAAAAACGGAGTAGTGCATCAGGTATTTGGAGCTCAAGAGGTTAGTGGGTCGGTATGTTCAAAAAAGACAGTAGAGCAGCTCAAAACCGCATTAAGAGGTGTAGTTGAGAATGGAACAGGAAAAATTATTAACGATAAGAGATATAAAATATCGGGGAAGACAGGTACGGCCAGAGTGGTTTTCGACGGTAAGTATATAGACGCATCGGGAAATCGCAAATATCAGGCCTCCTTCGCTGGTTTTTTCCCCTCAGACAATCCTGTATACTCTGCTATAGTGATACTCTACTCAACAAAAACCAAAGGTAATTTTTACGGTGGTTCGTGGGCAGCACCTGTATTCAAGCAGATAGCAGACAAGATATATGCCGGCAACCCCGATTGGACTACACCACTTAACAGAGTAAAAGAGGGTGGACCCGGTAGTGCATATATTATGTCGGGAAGAGCTATTGCAGAGAGAGATATACTTAAAATTGCTCCTGTTGAAGGTATTAAACTTCCCAATTCGGAGTGGCTCTCCAAAGATAGCACGGGAGAAAAACTTGTTCCCCTCTCCTTCTCTGCCGACTCACTACCAAATGTAAGCGACATGGGTCTTAAAGATGCTCTTTATCTTCTTGAAAATCTTGGATGCAGAGTAAGATTTAAAGGTAAAGGCCGAATTGTATCGCAAAATCCAAAACCTGGAACACCAATAGATAAAAATACCATTGTAGAACTTGAACTATCTGATAAATATGAAATTAAAAAGATTAGTCAAAAAACTGAAAATAGAACAGATCAGGGGCAGTGAGGAGCTGGAGATTGACTCAATTGCTTTTGACTCCAGATGTTGCCAAAAGGGGTCTCTTTTTGTAGCCCTTAAGGGAAGTGCCTCCGATGGACACCTCTTTATTGAAGATGCAGTAAAAGGGGGTGCTGTTGCCGTTGTTTGCGAAGATAGTTCGAATGTTCCCGAAAGCGTTACAGCCATTGTTGTAGAAGAGAGCCACACTGCTTTGGGAATTTTGGCTTCGGAGTTTTACCACAACCCCTCATATAAAATTAAAGTTGTGGGTATTACAGGAACAAATGGCAAAACAACCACTGTAACACTCCTTTATAACCTCTTCACCTCTTTAGGGTATAAGTGCGGCCTTATCTCTACAATAGAGAATATTACCGCCGGTAGAAGAGAGGTTGCAACACATACTACTCCAGATCCTGTAACCCTTAACTCTCTTATGCACGGGATGGTATTGGCCGGTTGTGAATACTGCTTTATGGAGGTTAGTTCACACTCTCTTGATCAAAAAAGAACAGAGGGAATCAGATTCACCGGAGCTATATTTTCCAATATTACTCACGACCATTTAGACTACCATAAAACTTTTAAAGAGTACATAAGAGTTAAAAAAAGCTTTTTCGATTCACTTGAAAAAGAATCATTTGCTCTTACAAATATAGATGACCGTAATGGCGAAGTAATGGTACAAAACTGTAAAGCAAAAATATACACCTACTCATGTATCTCTCCGGCCGATTTTAACTGCCGAGTGGTTGAGAACACAATAGACGGCATGCAGGTTAACATATGCCAAAAAGAGCTATGGACCAGATTTATAGGTAAACACAACGCCTATAATTTGCTTGCTGTGTACTCTGCTGCAACACTTCTGGGAGCAGAGGCACAAGAGGTGTTGGTTGCCCTTAGTAATTTAGAGGCAGTATCGGGAAGATTGGAGTATATAAAAGGTGGAGAAAACATCACGGCAGTTGTAGATTATGCTCACACACCCGATGCACTGGAGAATGTGCTCAACACTCTTGCACAGGCAGCAAACGGTGCCGAAATTATAACAGTATTCGGTTGTGGAGGTAACAGAGATAAAACCAAAAGGCCGCGAATGGCTGCTGTCTCAGCCAAATACTCAACCAGGGTGATTGTCACCTCCGATAATCCTCGCCACGAAGATCCCGAAGAGATCATCAACGATATTAAAGCCGGGTTTGAGAGAGGTCAGCTAAGTAAAATACTATTTATTACAGATAGGAGAGAGGCCATAAAAACTGCCCTTATTACTGCAAAAGAGGGATCTATAGTTCTTGTGGCAGGAAAGGGGCACGAAAACTACCAAGATATAAAAGGGGTAAAACACCACTTCGATGATAAAGAGGAGATTACCGAAATTTTTAATCTAATGAGACAATAGAGATGTTATACAACCTATACGAATACTTAAGAGATACTGTAGATTTTCCTGGTCTGGGGCTGTTCAGGTACATATCCTTCAGGGCCTTCTCTGCAATTTTACTTTCATTGTCAATTGCGCTTTTTGTGGGAAAACGAATAATCATCAAACTTGGGAAAAAGCAGATTGGTGAAGAGATAAGGGAGTTGGGTCTGGAGGGACAACTTCAAAAAAAGGGAACTCCAACCATGGGAGGGATTATAATTCTGATTGCAACCTTAATACCTGCTCTTCTTCTTGGCGACCTCACGAACGTATATGTTCAGCTTCTGATAATAACCACTATCTGGTTGGGTTTTATTGGTTTTGTAGACGATTACATTAAAGTATTCAAGAAAAACAAAGAGGGGTTAGAGGGAAAATTTAAAATATTCGGACAGGTAGGTTTAGGATTGATAGTTGGGGTAACTCTATATTTCAGCGATGAAGCAGTTATTCGTGTACCGGCAAACCCTGTAGATAAGGATGTTCATGCCGAAGTTGTTACTCAAGAGGGCTTCAACTCCAGAGTGACATGGTTTAAAGATGAAAAGAGCACTAAATCTACCATCCCATTTATTAAAGACAACGAATTCGACTATGCATGGCTCTCTCCGGTGGGTGGTGAAGCAAAACAGAAGTGGGGTTGGGCAATATATATAGTTGCTATTATATTCATTGTTACTGCTGTCTCAAATGGTACAAATCTTACCGATGGGATGGATGGCTTAACTACGGGTGTATCTGTAATTGTGGGTACAACATTGGCTATTCTGGCCTATCTGTCGGGCAATATCATATATGCCAACTATTTAAATATAATGTACCTACCAAATACGGGAGAGATTGTGGTGGTAATGGCTGCCTTTATCGGGGCTCTTATAGGGTTCCTATGGTACAACTCCTATCCTGCACAGGTGTTCATGGGCGATACCGGTAGTCTTGCAATAGGTGGTATAATTGCAGTAGCGGCAGTTATGATAAGAAAGGAGCTCCTTATTCCAATCTTATGCGGGATCTTTTTTGTTGAAAGTCTATCTGTTATAATTCAACGTTACTACTTTAAATATACTCGCAAAAGATATGGCACCGGCCGCAGAGTATTCAGAATGTCTCCCCTTCACCACCATTTTCAAAAGGAGAACACCGATGCAATAATACAAGTTCCAAAGAGAGCACTGCCCGAAGCTAAAATAGTCACACGATTTTGGATTATTGCTGTATTTCTGGCCGTTATAACAATAATAACATTAAAAATAAGGTAATATGTCAAAAGTAGTCATACTTGGAGGAGGCGAGAGTGGAACCGGAGCTGCCGTGCTGGCAAAAGTTAAGGGGCACGAAGTTTTTCTGTCCGACAGCAATATGCTCACAACCCAGGCAAAAGAGTTGATCGCAAAATACGATATTGCCTACGAAGAGGGTGGTCATACACGCGACCGTATATTAGACGCTCAGCTGGTGGTTAAGAGCCCGGGAATCCCCGATACCGTTCCAATTGTTGAGGAGGTAACTGCTGCAGGAATTCCTGTAGTCTCAGAGATAGAGTTTGCCGGTAGATACGATAGCTCAAAAAAAATATGCGTCACAGGGAGTAATGGAAAAACTACAACTACCTCAATTATCTATTTCCTTCTGAAGAATGCCGGGCTTAATGTGGGGCTGGCCGGAAATATAGGACAAAGTTATGCATACCAGGTAGCCACTTGTAATTACGATTACTATGTACTTGAACTCAGTAGCTTCCAGTTAGATGGCATGTACGACTTTAAGGCAGATATCGCAGTACTTCTAAACATCACTCCAGATCATCTAGACAGGTATAATAACCAAATGG
>CAYYAM010000063.1:0-4192 GCA_964469965.1 uncultured Muribaculaceae bacterium
ATGCTCTGTGGTCTAAGGTCTCTATACCCTCTATGTCTATTGGATACTCAACTCTGCTGACTCCTCTCCACACTTTGGCTTTCTACAATGCTATAGCCAACAACGGAAAGATGATGAAACCATATTTTGTAGAAAATCTTCAAAAAAACGGAGTTGTACATCAGGTATTCGGGGCTCAGGAGGTTAGTGGGTCGGTATGTTCAAAAAAGACAGTAGAGCAGCTCAAAACCGCGTTAAGAGGTGTAGTGGAGAATGGAACAGGAAAAATAATTAACGACAAAAGATATAAAATATCGGGGAAGACAGGTACGGCCAGAGTGGTTTTCGACGGTAAGTATATAGACGCATCGGGAAATCGCAAATATCAGGCCTCCTTCGCTGGTTTTTTCCCCTCAGACAATCCTGTATACTCTGCTATAGTGATACTCTACTCAACAAAAACCAAAGGTAATTTTTACGGTGGTTCGTGGGCAGCACCTGTATTCAAGCAGATAGCAGACAAGATATATGCCGGCAACCCCGATTGGACTACACCACTTAACAGAGTAAAAGAGGGTGGACCCGGTAGTGCATATATTATGTCGGGAAGAGCTATTGCAGAGAGAGATATACTTAAAATTGCTCCTGTTGAAGGTATTAAACTTCCCAATTCGGAGTGGCTCTCCAAAGATAGCACGGGAGAAAAACTTGTTCCCCTCTCCTTCTCTGCCGACTCACTACCAAATGTAAGCGACATGGGTCTTAAAGATGCTCTTTATCTTCTTGAAAATCTTGGATGCAGAGTAAGATTTAAAGGTAAAGGCCGAATTGTATCGCAAAATCCAAAACCTGGAACACCAATAGATAAAAATACCATTGTAGAACTTGAACTATCTGATAAATATGAAATTAAAAAGATTAGTCAAAAAACTGAAAATAGAACAGATCAGGGGCAGTGAGGAGCTGGAGATTGACTCAATTGCTTTTGACTCCAGATGTTGCCAAAAGGGGTCTCTTTTTGTAGCCCTTAAGGGAAGTGCCTCCGATGGACACCTCTTTATTGAAGATGCAGTAAAAGGGGGTGCTGTTGCCGTTGTTTGCGAAGATAGTTCGAATGTTCCCGAAAGCGTTACAGCCATTGTTGTAGAAGAGAGCCACACTGCTTTGGGAATTTTGGCTTCGGAGTTTTACCACAACCCCTCATATAAAATTAAAGTTGTGGGTATTACAGGAACAAATGGCAAAACAACCACTGTAACACTCCTTTATAACCTCTTCACCTCTTTAGGGTATAAGTGCGGCCTTATCTCTACAATAGAGAATATTACCGCCGGTAGAAGAGAGGTTGCAACACATACTACTCCAGATCCTGTAACCCTTAACTCTCTTATGCACGGGATGGTATTGGCCGGTTGTGAATACTGCTTTATGGAGGTTAGTTCACACTCTCTTGATCAAAAAAGAACAGAGGGAATCAGATTCACCGGAGCTATATTTTCCAATATTACTCACGACCATTTAGACTACCATAAAACTTTTAAAGAGTACATAAGAGTTAAAAAAAGCTTTTTCGATTCACTTGAAAAAGAATCATTTGCTCTTACAAATATAGATGACCGTAATGGCGAAGTAATGGTACAAAACTGTAAAGCAAAAATATACACCTACTCATGTATCTCTCCGGCCGATTTTAACTGCCGAGTGGTTGAGAACACAATAGACGGCATGCAGGTTAACATATGCCAAAAAGAGCTATGGACCAGATTTATAGGTAAACACAACGCCTATAATTTGCTTGCTGTGTACTCTGCTGCAACACTTCTGGGAGCAGAGGCACAAGAGGTGTTGGTTGCCCTTAGTAATTTAGAGGCAGTATCGGGAAGATTGGAGTATATAAAAGGTGGAGAAAACATCACAGCTGTTGTAGATTATGCTCACACACCCGATGCACTGGAGAATGTGCTTAACACTCTTGCACAGGCAGCAAACGGTGCCGAAATTATAACGGTATTCGGTTGTGGAGGAAACAGAGATAAAACCAAGAGGCCGCGAATGGCTGCTGTCTCTGCCAAATACTCAACCAGGGTGATTGTTACCTCAGATAATCCTCGCCACGAAGACCCCGAAGAGATCATCAAAGATATTAAAGCCGGGTTTGAGAGAGGTCAGCTAAGTAAAACACTATTTATTACAGATAGAAGAGAGGCAATAAAAACTGCCCTTATTACTGCAAAAGAGGGCTCTATAGTTCTTGTGGCAGGAAAGGGGCACGAAAACTACCAGGAGATAAAAGGGGTAAAACACCACTTCGATGATAAAGAGGAGATTACCGAAATTTTTAATCTAATGAGACAATAGAGATGTTATACAACCTATACGAATACTTAAGAGATACTGTAGATTTTCCTGGTCTGGGGCTGTTCAGGTACATATCCTTCAGGGCCTTCTCTGCAATTTTACTTTCATTGTCAATTGCGCTTTTTGTGGGAAAACGAATAATCATCAAACTTGGGAAAAAGCAGATTGGTGAAGAGATAAGGGAGTTGGGTCTGGAGGGACAACTTCAAAAAAAGGGAACTCCAACCATGGGAGGGATTATAATTCTGATTGCAACCTTAATACCTGCTCTTCTTCTTGGCGACCTCACGAACGTATATGTTCAGCTTCTGATAATAACCACTATCTGGTTGGGTTTTATTGGTTTTGTAGACGATTACATTAAAGTATTCAAGAAAAACAAAGAGGGGTTAGAGGGAAAATTTAAAATATTCGGACAGGTAGGTTTAGGATTGATAGTTGGGGTAACTCTATATTTCAGCGATGAAGCAGTTATTCGTGTACCGGCAAACCCTGTAGATAAGGATGTTCATGCCGAAGTTGTTACTCAAGAGGGCTTCAACTCCAGAGTGACATGGTTTAAAGATGAAAAGAGCACTAAATCTACCATCCCATTTATTAAAGACAACGAATTCGACTATGCATGGCTCTCTCCGGTGGGTGGTGAAGCAAAACAGAAGTGGGGTTGGGCAATATATATAGTTGCTATTATATTCATTGTTACTGCTGTCTCAAATGGTACAAATCTTACCGATGGGATGGATGGCTTAACTACGGGTGTATCTGTAATTGTGGGTACAACATTGGCTATTCTGGCCTATCTGTCGGGCAATATCATATATGCCAACTATTTAAATATAATGTACCTACCAAATACGGGAGAGATTGTGGTGGTAATGGCTGCCTTTATCGGGGCTCTTATAGGGTTCCTATGGTACAACTCCTATCCTGCACAGGTGTTCATGGGCGATACCGGTAGTCTTGCAATAGGTGGTATAATTGCAGTAGCGGCAGTTATGATAAGAAAGGAGCTCCTTATTCCAATCTTATGCGGGATCTTTTTTGTTGAAAGTCTATCTGTTATAATTCAACGTTACTACTTTAAATATACTCGCAAAAGATATGGCACCGGCCGCAGAGTATTCAGAATGTCTCCCCTTCACCACCATTTTCAAAAGGAGAACACCGATGCAATAATACAAGTTCCAAAGAGAGCACTGCCCGAAGCTAAAATAGTCACACGATTTTGGATTATTGCTGTATTTCTGGCCGTTATAACAATAATAACATTAAAAATAAGGTAATATGTCAAAAGTAGTCATACTTGGAGGAGGCGAGAGTGGAACCGGAGCTGCCGTGCTGGCAAAAGTTAAGGGGCACGAAGTTTTTCTGTCCGACAGCAATATGCTCACAACCCAGGCAAAAGAGTTGATCGCAAAATACGATATTGCCTACGAAGAGGGTGGTCATACACGCGACCGTATATTAGACGCTCAGCTGGTGGTTAAGAGCCCGGGAATCCCCGATACCGTTCCCATTGTTGAGGAGGTGACTGCTGCAGGAATTCCTGTAGTCTCAGAGATAGAGTTTGCCGGAAGATACGATAGCTCCAAAAAAATATGCGTCACAGGGAGTAATGGAAAAACTACAACTACTTCAATTATCTATTTCCTTCTGAAGAATGCCGGACTTAATGTGGGGCTGGCCGGAAATATAGGGCAAAGTTATGCATACCAAGTAGCCACTTGCAATTACGATTACTATGTGCTTGAACTCAGCAGTTTTCAGTTAGATGGCATGTACGACTTTAAGGCGGATATTGCAGTACTTCTAAACATCACTCCAGATCATCTAGACAGGTATAATAACCAAATGG
>CAYYAM010000064.1:0-4097 GCA_964469965.1 uncultured Muribaculaceae bacterium
GCTCTATTCCGATACTACTTTACTAACAATGCCAACCTTTGGGTATGGGCTATTTATGGCAAAGAGAGGTTAAGAGCATGGGAAACGGCCGGAACAATAGAGGGAACCCCCGAAGTTGGTTTGAGATTTCAACATAGGATACCATTAGGCGAAGCGGCATTAACATATCACAGGCGCAAAACCATTGAAGGTAACGAGCAACGTTTTGCATTCGATGCAAAAGCCGATTTAACTGCAGGAGTGTGGACAGAGCTGGTATATACAAGAAGTTCGGTTCAACATAGCACCCCCACTCAATCCTATATCTTATGCTTTGGATCTGATTACACATTTAAAATCGGAAACGGTTTGAATATTGTGGCTGAACACCTTTTTGCATCGTTTAACAACTCAGAAGTAGGTCATAAAAATTCTGCCTCATTTACGGCAATCACCGGTGGATATCCTTTAAGTATAAGCAGCCATATTAACTATATTCTGTATTATGACTGGAAAAGAGGTTACACCTTTAATTTTCTTAATATAAAGTATAACTTTAAGAGCGTCTCTATAAATCTGATGGGCTATGTTAACCCCAAAAGCGGATCACTCCCCTCGCTTTCTCAAAACCAAGTGAATTTTGGAGGAAGCGGAGTGCAGGTTATGTTGGTATACAATCACCAGTCAGAGAAAAAGAGACTCAAACTTTTTAATAATTCAAGGTAATATGACAAGCGATCCAATTATCTATCTGGAAGATGTTGTAAAGAGGTTCCCTGCAGGCAAAGGAGAGTTTACGGCATTGAATAAAATTACACTCTCTATCTCTAAAGGAGAGTTTACCGGGCTCGTTGGTCCAAGCGGATCAGGAAAGACAACCCTTCTTAACATAATTGGAACACTAGATGCTCCAAGCTCGGGAACAGCAAATGTTTTAGGAAAGCATATCTCCACTCTTTCACACAGAGAGGCAGCTGGTTTGAGAAGTCGAAGTATTGGATTTATATTCCAAACATATAACCTCCTACCTGTATACTCAGTTTATGATAATGTCGATTTTGCTCTGATTTTACAAAAAATACCTCAAGCCCTTAGGCGAAAGAGGGTAATGGAGTCTCTCGAGTGGGTTGGGCTCACCGGCAAATACAGATCTAAACCCTCTGAGTTATCGGGAGGTGAGTGTCAAAGAGTTGCAATAGCCCGTGCTATGGTTAAGTTGCCGCAGATTGTACTCGCAGATGAGCCCTCGGCAAACCTAGACTCAGAGAACTCTCACAATATTGTTCAAACCATGAAGAGACTTAATGAAGAGCTTGGAACAACCTTTCTCTTCTCTACTCACGATCAGAAAGTGATGAGCTATTTAAAGAGAATAATTCATCTCAGAGATGGCGAAGTTGAGAGAGATATCACAACAGAGATAAACTAGTTTTTTATGCTACTTTTTAAATTGGCAGTTAAAAATTTACTTGGAGCGGGTAAGAGAACCTGGCTCAACATAACTGTACTCTCCATCTCGTTTGTTATTATGGTTTTCTATAATGGAATGCTGGATGGATGGAACAGAGAGGCAATGGAAGATACCAAGTTATGGGAAATTGGCGGTGGTGAGCTATGGAGCAGAGGGTATGACCCATACGACCCATATAGCTTTTCTGAGTCTCGCTCAAAGATCCCCCACTTTGTCTACTCATTGGCAAAAGATGGAGAGGCAGCTCCTGTTTTGATAACTCCCGGCACTCTCTACCCCGGTGGAAGGGTTGTAAACATTATAGTTAAGGGTATAGATCTGCGTCAATCATTTCTTGCACTGCCCACAAATGAGCTAAAGTCTTTTACCTACAACAACCACGATGATTTTATACCGGCTATTATCGGGAGAAGAGTTTCTCAATCACTTAAGTTAAAAGAGGGAGATAGGGTGCTCCTTAGGTGGAGAGATGCAAACGGAACGTTCGATGCTGCAGAGGTGAAGGTTGTCTCTATCTTCAACAGCAATGTTCCATCTGTAGATGTAGGGCAGATTTGGATCCCGATAGAAAAACTTTGGGAGATGAGCTCGTCACATGGAGAGGCAAGTTATATTGTTTTAAAAGACCCTCTTTTAAATACACCGCAAGAAGATGAGTGGAGCTATAAAAACAGCGATTTTCTTCTGGAAGAGATTAAGGTTATTATCAAAACAAAACGTGCAAGCTCAAATATAATATCGTTTATTCTACTGTCGATTGCTCTGCTTGCCCTTTTTGATACGCAGGTTCTCTCGGTATTCAGAAGACAAAAAGAGATAGGTACCTACATAGCTTTAGGCATGACAAGAAAATCGGTGGTAACACTCTTTACTCTGGAAGGGGCTGTTCACTCAATCTTCGCTCTTCTTTTTGCCGCTATCTGGGGCTATCCTCTGCTTTTATGGTTTTCGGTAAATGGAATTCCGATGCCTTCGGCGGCCGATCAGGCAGGGATAGCAATCTCGGAGAAAATCACACCTTACTATGGGTTAACTCTCATATTTTTGAGTATTGCAATAGTACTTATTTCATCTCTGATTGTAAGCTTTCTCCCTTCGAGAAAAATTGCAGGGATGAATCCTACCCAAGCACTTAAAGGAAAATTAATATAAAGAGATATGGTAAAGTTTCTTTTTAAAGGATTAATTGCAGATAAAGGCAGAAGTCTTCTTCCAATCATTGTAGTAGCAATAGGAACTTTATTGACTGTATTTCTTCATAGCTGGCTTTCCGGTGTGTTAGGAGAGTCTGTTAAGATGAGTTCCAGCTTCTACGGAGGAGATGTAAAAGTTGTAACAAAAGCTTATCTCTCAGAGAGCGATCTCTTCCCAAACGATCTGGCTATCACAGAGAGCAGCAATCTACTGGAAGAGCTCAGAGTAGAGATGCCTCAAGTAGTATGGAGTGAGAGGATAAGATTTGGCGCTCTTGCCGACTTCCCCGATACATTGGGAGAGACACGAGGCCAGACCCCTATAACAGGATGGGCAGTAGATCTGCTCAGTAACTCCACAAAAGAGATTGAGCGTTTGAATCTGGAAAGTGCAATTGTAACAGGATCTCTGCCAAAAAATAGTGGAGAGATTCTAATATCGCACGAAATGGCTAAAAGATTCAATGTGTCACCCGGTGAGCAGTTGACCATTTTTGGAACCACAATGGAGGGTGGAATGGCATTTTATAATATGAGGGTGTGCGGAACAATTCTATTTGGTTCAAGAGCCCTGGACAGAGGTGCGGTAATTATAGATATAACAGACGCTCGAAGAGCTTTTGCAATGGAAGATGCATCTAGTGAGATTCTTGGATTTCTTCCATTCAGTTACTATAACCCCTCGGCCGCAACCGAAATCAAAGAGAGATTCAATAAAAAACAGGAGGCACTATCTAGCAGTGATGAGTTCTCCCCAACAATGATAACACTTAAAGATCAGGCCGGTATGGCAGAGATGATACAATATGCCGATGCTATCGGTAGTATCATGGTTACAATTTTTGTTTTAGCAATGGCTATAGTCCTCTGGAACAGCGGTCTGATTGCAGGTCTCAAAAGGTACTCCGAGTTTGGTATAAGACTGGCTATGGGAGAGGATAAGTTACATATATACAAATCACTTTTAATAGAGGCGCTTATTGTAGGATTTGTGGGATCTGCCATTGGTACATCCATAGGCATTATTGTTGTTGTATATATAAACATCCATGGAGTAGATATCTCCTCCATGATGCAGAATTCTACCATGATAATGCCCTCTGTTGTGAGGACCTCTGTAACCCCTGTTACCTACTATATAGGTTTTATACCGGGAATTGCCTCAGTATTGATAGGCAATGCTCTTGCAGGAGTTGGTATTTTCAAACGTGAAACAGCAAGACTTTTCAACGAGCTCGAAGTATAAAAGAGAAAATGATTATGTTAAAAATTAAACACTTTATCCTTATTGCCACACTGGCGAAATCTTCCCTCTCAATTGCTCAGGATGGCAAAACTATTCTCGACAAAGTAGACAGAAATATATTCTCGTCCAACAGAATTGTAGAGTCCTCTATGACCATACACGGCAGAAGAGCATCCAGGACCGTTACATCGAAAAGCTGGACAGAGGG
>CAYYAM010000065.1:0-2523 GCA_964469965.1 uncultured Muribaculaceae bacterium
ATGTCAAAGGATATATTGCTTTGATTTATGATTATAGCTCTGCAATAACAGTATTGATTTCGTTAACGAATTCAACAACCTTAGATTTTTCTAAGATAGAGATTTCGTATCCAACGCTTTGCCCGGCATTGTTAGTTACAACAAATGTTGCAGTATAGCAATTAAGCAAGTTAACAAGCCCGATAATTAGAATAATAATGCCATAAGAAGTAATAGTAGAGAAACCGGCAATTACAAGGATCAAACCTAAAAGAAGTCTCCAAATGTGAAATTTAGTTGAGCTAACAACAGAAGCAACTGTTTTTAATGGTTGTGCAACTTGGGCTTTGCCAAGAGGAATCAAGCCAAAAAGTGTGTTAGGAGTATGTCCCGTAATCCGTTTGTTGGTTAGAACATAATTGGCTTTTAGCCAAAACAGAATAAGGTTTGCAGTGAAGGTTGCTTCTCTGATTTTTTCCTCATCTTTTCCTAGAATTGTACTCATACTACTTAGAATTTGTTTCCCTACTCGTATGGCTTTTCGGGTTACGCCCCGTTTTTTGATGGTGGTTCCTGGTCTCCACATTTAAGTTTAGTTCACTAATTTACGAAAAAAAATGTAGATACCAAAACTGATTTACAGAGCTTTCATACATTTTTTTAGTACCTCTGCCGATGTCTCTTTGAGCGAGTAGTCGCCTCCTAGCGAATCGGGGGTGAACGAAAGAGCAGAATGCCTGAAAAGACTTGCCGATTCACGTTTTTCAGAAGCAGAGAGGTGAATTTCACTCACACCCGCCCCCTTGACCACTTTGGCAATATTGCCCTCATTTATCCCCGCTCCAGGCATTATTATTACTCTGCCGTTTGTAATTTCACCCATTTTTGCCAGAACATCT
Source organism: uncultured Muribaculaceae bacterium (assembly GCA_964469965.1). GTDB lineage: Bacteria > Bacteroidota > Bacteroidia > Bacteroidales > UBA932 > Bact-08. Next base: position 879 of record CAYYAM010000065.1, read on the forward strand.
AACCCCTCCAATGCAGTAGCCGCCCCTCCAGAGGTGAGAACTCTATCTACACCCAAACCTATCACCTGTTCCAATGACTCATAAATATTTGCACTTCTGTCTATTGCGCGATGAAAAGTTACCCCTAAACCGTGGCTGCGCGCAGTATCAACCATCTGTTTACAAACCTCTATATCAACCTTTCCATGTTTGTCGAGAGCCCCGATAACCACCCCGGCAACCTTCAACCGCCCGCACATCTCTATATCACGGAGCATGACTTTCACCTCTTCCCTTTCGTACAAAAAGTCGCCCTGCCTTGGGCGGATTAATACATAAATATCTATAAGAGTCTCATTTTTACATATTTCAATCGCACCAAAAGAGGGGGTTAACCCTCCCAAAGCCAGTGCACTGCAAAGTTCAACTCTGTGCGCTCCCACCCTCCAAGCCGTAAAGCAGCTCTCAACCGTTCCTGCGCAAACTTCAATCAATGTTCTCATGCTAAAATTGAATTAAAAATCTGTAAGTTTGTACTAATGAATAAAATTAGAGCTAAAAAAAGAAAAAAACTACTCAAATGTCAAAAAAGCATATTATTTCTTTAGCTATAGTATCGTTTGCACTCATCTTAGTAATCTCTATAGTACATTTTAACAGACAACCAAAGATTTTTTGCAACCAATCCTACAGAGCCCGTGTAGAGGAGGATTTGAAAACCAGGAGAGATTTTTTAGACAATCCGTTGCTTTTTAGTGCAGTAGACGAGAGTAGCAGCTCTGTAGAAAAAGATGCCTTAATGTTCCTCTATGCATATATGCCTATTGGTGATATAGCAGAGTACCCGTCTAAACTTTTTTCAGATGGAGTAAAATTGGCCTTAAAAACCAAAAAGGAGATGAGTTGGGGGAGTGGGATTCCTATAGAGATATTCCGACATTTTGTGCTTCCAATTAGAGTTAATAATGAGTCGCTTGATACATCGCGCACATTTTTCTATAATGAGTTAAAAGAGAGAGTCTCCCACCTCTCTATGTACAATGCTGTAATAGAGATAAATAGGTGGTGCAGAGAGCGGGTAATTTACACCCCTTCCGACGAACGTACCTCATCTCCCCTGGCTACTCATAACACGGCCTACGGAAGATGCGGAGAGGAGTCGGTTTATACTGTTGCCGCACTAAGAGCCGTTGGGATACCCGCACGACAGGTTTATACCCCAAGATGGGCTCATACAGACGACAACCATGCGTGGGTAGAGGTTTGGGTAGATGGAAAATGGTATTACCTGGGCGCTTGTGAACCCGAACCTCGTTTAAACATCGCCTGGTTTAGTGCTACAGCACAAAGAGGGCTGTTGATGCATTCACGGGTTTTTGGCTATTATAATGGAGAAGAGGAGATTATTGAAAGAACAGCAGCACACACAGAGATTAATGTAACAGCTAACTACGCTCCGGTAACAAAAGTTATTGTTAAGGTTGTAGAGAGAAACGGAGAGAGGGTAGAGGGGGCCGACCTCCACTTTAAGATATATAACTATGCCGAACTCTACAGCGCAATATCAACAAAAACAGACGAATACGGAGTGGCTAGCGCAACCCTGGGAAGAGGAGATGTTGTAGTTTGGGCACACAAAGACGATAAATTTGGTTTTGCAAAAACA
>CAYYAM010000065.1:2623-4017 GCA_964469965.1 uncultured Muribaculaceae bacterium
TTGTAGATAATTCGGTGAATCATTTATTCAAAAAGCAGAACCTCAAATACCTTCTCAATCCTAGAATTGGCAATGAGTTACTCACAAACTGGAGAGAGTATTTAACACAAGAGTTTACCGGACAGGGGTTTGAAAATAACCCACAAGCAATATTGAGTTTTTGTAAACAGATTAAAAATGCCGAGCACTATAACCCCCAGAGGATACCAATTAGCCCTATAGCTGTTCATAGACTGATGGCCGGAGATCAAAAATCGGCCGAAACCCTGTTTATAGCCCTCTGCCGCACTTTTGGCATCCCCGCACGATTTGAAGAGACAACCGGAAAAGCACAATACTATTATAACAACACTTGGATAGATAAAAACCAAGATGAGCAAAAAATGGAACAATCTTCAAAAGGTTTTTTAAAGGTTGGTTATAAAGGTAAAAACATCGACGATCCTAAGTTTGATACTCATTTTACTATTGCAAAAATTGAGAATGGTATCATTAAGACACTTAAATTCAGAGATAAAGAGGGGTATGAGGGTACAAGTTCGTTTAAAAGCGTGTTGTCTAAACCAATCGAACTCAGCGAAGGGTATTATCTTATGACCGGCGGAACTAGAATGGCAACAGGAAAAGTGTTGGCAAGATTAGTTTTCTTTAATGTTTCCCCGGGTGAAACAACAGATATTGAGCTGATTATGCGCCAAGACTCTCAAGATTTAATGGTTATAGGTGCATTGAACCCCCAAGCAACCTTCCTTAACGAAAATAGGCAAAAAGAGGAGGCGATAGTTGAATGTACCGGAAGAGGATTCTTTGTGTTGATGTTTTTGAGAGCCAACCACGAGCCAAGCACACATGCAATCAGAGATGTATTTAGCCACTCCCAAGATTTAAAAAAGTGGGGCAGACCTGTTGTAATGCTATATAGCAATGGTAACCAATCTGACAATAAAGGTTATCTACCACAAGAGATTGAATCATTACCACAAAACTTTATTAAGGGAATAGACCCCGAAAATGCTATCCAAAGAGAGGTGATAAAATCTCTTAAACTTTCACCAACGGCAGAACTCCCCTTGATTATTATCGCAGACACCTTTGGGCGTATTGTTTGGTATTCACATGGTTATCAAATAGGAACCGGAACTCACCTCATTGCAGCTATAAAAAAACTAAGCAAGAATTAAGCGAGGTTCAATAATGAATCGATCAAGAGTTAAAAACAAATTAAAAATCAATTAAGATAAATAAGCAGCAAATGTCAAATAATGAATTTATATTAGCAATAAATACTCAATAATTAACAACATAACTTATGAATAGAGCATTATCTGTACTAATTATAACCCTAATCACGTTAAACGTGGCATTTTCTCAAGATAAGTCATTTTCTCAAGAGA
>CAYYAM010000066.1:0-3934 GCA_964469965.1 uncultured Muribaculaceae bacterium
TCTCTTTTCCCTCAATCCTGCTCAAAAGATTGTTTGCCAGTCTGCTCGCTCCTAAGCGGAACAGACTACTATTTAACCATTCACAGCCAAGTTTTGTTCTAACTATATTATAATATTTTAATGCGTCTTCGGGAGTAACTATTCCACCGGCTGGCTTAAAACCAACTCTTTTCCCACTCTTGTTATAAAAATCGAGTATGGCTTCACACATGATTTCGGCAGCTTCAGGGGTGGCTGCCGGCTCTGTTTTACCTGTGGATGTTTTAATAAAGTCGGCTCCCGACTCCATTGCAAGCATAGAGGCCTTGTAGATTTTTGATTGCTCTTTGAGTGTACCGCTCTCCAGAATAACTTTAAGATGAGCATCTCCACAAGCTCTTTTTAACTCAGCTATCTCTTGCGCAGCTTGGTTGTATCTCTCCTCAAGGAAATAGTTTAGAGATAGAACAATATCAACTTCATCTGCTCCTTGCTCAACTGCCATTTCACACTCCAAACTTTTTACTTCAATAAAGCTTTGAGAGCTTGGAAAGACACCGGCAACAACTGCAATTTTTACACCTTCTGCACTTAATCTCTCCTTTACTGTTTTAGCAAAATTGGGGTAAACACACATAGCCGCCACCTGTTTATGCCCTGGGAAAGCCTGTTGAAAGCGGTTAACCTTATCTACCATAGACGCTATGCTACCAACGGTATCGGTGGAGTTTAGCGATGTGAGGTCTATAAATCCGAGGCAATCACTAAAAACAGTTAGTTCGTCTCTTAAGTCTGAATTTTTATTAATATCCATATATCTCTTTAGTATCTTGTTTTAACTCTAAATCACTCTTATTTACTGCTTGTCTTGTGTATACTCATTTGTGTCTATCCAAATAGTTACAGGTCCGTTATTTATTAATGACACTTTCATATCTGCTCCAAATATACCACACTGAATCCCTTTTGGAGATGCTTTTTCCAACTCCTCCTTAAATTTTTCATACAATGGTATTGCAATCGTTGGCGGTGCTGCCTTAATGTAGGAGGGTCTGTTACCTTTCCTTGTTTGAGCGTGCAGAGTAAATTGACTAATTACAAGCAGCTCTCCCAATATGTCTATCAGCGATACATTCATCACCCCGTTGCAATCATCGAATATACGAAGATTTAAAATCTTTTTTACTGCATACTCTATATCTTTTAGGTTGTCTGCCTCTTCAAATCCTACAAAAACCACCAGACCCTCACCAATCTCTCCAGTAACAACTCCATCCGATACCACCGATGCTCTGCTTACTCTTTGAATTAGTACTCTCATAGATTTATGCGCTTATAGATATTTCAATACCTTTGGCTTTAAGAGGAGCAGCAATTCTCTCCATCTCTGAATAGGTCACTTTTTGAAGAGACTTAAGGGGTGTCTCTCTATCTATGGTATAGATCATTATCTCTCTTGGATTGCTCTTCTCAACAACATCGTACCAAGCATCCAACTCGCTCGGAGTGGTGTTGTCTATTATAACCCCTTGTTCCGATACTCCTTTTAAAAACATGGTTTGCAAAACAAACTTGCCGGAAAACGGGACCAAATATTCTAGTAGTTTTGAAATAGAGTAGTTATATGTTGGACTATTGATAAGTTGCACAGTACTCTCTATTGCTGAATCAATCTTTATTATTGAATTGTCAACTTTTAAAAGGGCGGTGGCTACAGAGCTCTTCCCTATACCCGAACCGTTAGTCAGAACAGATATTTTTGCAGAAGGTGCATATATGTCTCTTAATTCCAGAGTTTTATCGATGATGAGCGAAAAGTGAGGGTGCATTGTTGGTTCGCCATTCCCTGAAAATGTGATAGAATCTATATCTCCCATAGAAATAATATGATTGGAGAGCTTCTCCTCTATAGCTTTTACTACATCATCTGCGGTGGGGAGAATAGTATCCTCTTTGCCATCCTTATTGTACCCACATTCACAGTAAAGGCAATCGAAGTTACACCACTTCCCGTTTTTGGGGAGAAGGTTTACACCCAGTGATACACCAAGTCTCCTGCTTTTAATGGGACCAAATACAATTTGATTGAACAGTATAGTTGACATAGCATATGTATTTTATCATAAATCATACCAATCTGATAGATTTACTTGAGGTTGTAAGTTTAAAAGTATTAAAATCTATATTGTCAATCAAGACAACTCCCGGTTTTTTGCCAATTTCAAAGGATCCGAGCGTATCCTCTTTTTTAAGAAATGCTGCACCGTTAAAGGAGCTCCACTCCAGTATCTCTGCTAATGGCACATTTGGGAAGTGTGTTTGCAAGCACTTTATCTCCTCTACAATAGAGAGTATGTGATTGCTAGATAGAGAGTCGGTGCCTAAAGTTATTTTGAGTCCCTCTCTTCTCATAAGTTCAATTGGTGGCAAGGAGTTGTGTATGAATAGATTGGAGAGGGGGCAAATTGCCCAGTAGAGACCTTTTACTCTCACTTTTGCCTCATTTATACTCTCTTTTGCTGTGAATGTATTGTGTACTAATAAAATGTTGGCTTCAATCCTCTGTGAGATATCATAGAGTATATCCAAAAAGTAGAAGAGAGCCGGTTTGCCGGTTACGGGAGGAGTTTTAAGCATTCTGCTTTTGTACTCTTGGGCAAGGGGGCCACTTCCACTCATTATAAGCTCCTCCTCTTCCCAACTCTCCTGATTATGATAAGATAGCCAACCTGTAGAGATAGCATCGGCAGACGATGCTTTTATGAGTTGTCTACTCATTGTATAACATGAATGAGGAGTTGGTGCTGCGTCAATACCTGTCGCAACTGCTTTTTTTGTGAGCTCTCTAACAGTGTTCATAATGTTTTCACACTCTTGCGGCTCAGTACCAAATACCTCCAGAAATGTTCTGGTGTATAGGGGTGATGAAGCTTTAACATCAAATGATTCGTCGCAATTGCTTATGTCGGCCATAGCGCTTACTCCACTTTTGTAGAGCAGATCTAACTGAAGAGCCATAGCCTTAACCCTCTCCTCTTTTCCCGTATTATTTCTCAGTCTGTTAATCTGCCTTATAAAACCGGCCATCCCGGTGCCTCTTTCAAAGCAACCTGCCAAGTGAGAGAGCTCTAAATGACAATGGGAGTTAACAAATCCGGGAACTAAAATTCCATTATAGAACTCTGTCGATTCTCTCTCCTCTGTTAACTCTCCTATCTCTGTTATCACCCCTTCTTGGTTGAGAGTTATCATCCCCTTGCGGATCGGCTTGCAAGAGTTGAGTGGGAAGAGGTATTGTGCTGCTATTCTTCTCATATTTGCCTTTAAAAATAGGTTGGATACTATCTTTTTTAAAATTTTTTGCCCACCAATCAACCATATTTGGAGTTGTAAACCTTAATCCTGAGTCCTCTTGTGGAGCAGGCAGTAAAGATGGATAAACATTCGGCAGCATCAACCATCGCAAAGATCTCTCTTTGAGTGTAAGTGCCGTTATCTTAGATGAATTTTCTACAATTTTTTTGTAAGGAGTAGCTAGAGAGTCCTCTCGTTTTATTTTATCAATCCTCTCCTGTAGAGCTCTCTCTTCCTCTTCAATCAACTGCTTTGCCTTGGAGTAGAAGCTTTTTAGCTTAGCAGGCCTTGAGAGGTAATGTTCAATTGTATAGACAAACTGTTTTGAGCTGTAGCCGTATCTATTAAGGACAGATTCGTATATACGTGTTGTATCTGCTTTTATCACAAGGTTATAATTTGAGTTAATAAACCTGTCTACTTTATATATTTCAGCAATAAGCAAAGGCATCTCTCTCTGAGGAATCTTTTCACTCTTACAAGAGATTAATAGACCTAAAAGCGCTATATACAACAATCTGATATACTTCATATATTCCTTAAGTAGCTTACAAAGTTAATTTATTATTGTTATTTTTGCCCAAAAAAAATGAGAGTACTT
>CAYYAM010000067.1:0-3934 GCA_964469965.1 uncultured Muribaculaceae bacterium
TCTCTTTTCCCTCAATCCTGCTCAAAAGATTGTTTGCCAGTCTGCTCGCTCCTAAACGGAACAGACTACTGTTTAACCATTCACAGCCAAGTTTTGTTCTAACTATATTGTAATATTTTAATGCGTCTTCTGGAGTGACTATTCCACCGGCCGGCTTAAAACCAACTCTTTTCCCACTCTTTTTATAAAAATCGAGTATGGCTTCACACATGATTTCGGCAGCTTCAGGTGTGGCTGCCGGCTCAGTTTTACCTGTAGATGTTTTAATAAAGTCGGCTCCTGCCTCCATTGCAAGCATAGAGGCCTTGTATATTTTTGATTGCTCTTTAAGAGTACCGCTCTCCAGAATAACTTTAAGATGAGCATCTCCACAAGCTCTTTTTAACTCAGCTATCTCTTGCGCAGCTTGGTTGTATCTCTCCTCAAGGAAATAGTTTAGAGATAGAACAATATCAACTTCATCTGCTCCTTGCTCAACTGCCATTTTACACTCCAAGCTCTTTACTTCTATAAAGCTTTGAGAGTTTGGAAAGACACCGGCAACAACTGCAATTTTTACACCTTCTGCACTTAGTCTCTCCTTTACTGTTTTAGCAAAATTGGGATAAACACACATAGCTGCCACCTGTTTATGCCCGGGGAAAGCCTGTTGAAAGCGGTTAACCTTATCTACCATAGACGCTATGCTGCCAACGGTGTCGGTGGAGTTTAGCGAAGTGAGGTCTATAAAACCAAAGCAATCACTAAAAACAGTGAGCTCGTCTCTTAAGTCTGAATTTTTATTAATATCCATATATCTCTTTAGTATCTTGTTTTAACTCTAAATCACTCTTATTTACTGCTTGTCTTGTGTATACTCATTTGTGTCTATCCAAATAGTTACAGGTCCGTTATTTATTAATGACACTTTCATATCTGCTCCAAATATACCACACTGAATCCCTTTTGGAGATGCTTTTTCCAACTCCTCCTTAAATTTTTCATACAATGGTATTGCAATCGTTGGCGGTGCTGCCTTAATGTAGGAGGGTCTGTTACCTTTCCTTGTTTGAGCGTGCAGAGTAAATTGACTAATTACAAGCAGCTCTCCCAATATGTCTATCAGCGATACATTCATCACCCCGTTGCAATCATCGAATATACGAAGATTTAAAATCTTTTTTACTGCATACTCTATATCTTTTAGGTTGTCTGCCTCTTCAAATCCTACAAAAACCACCAGACCCTCACCAATCTCTCCAGTAACAACTCCATCCGATACCACCGATGCTCTGCTTACTCTTTGAATTAGTACTCTCATAGATTTATGCGCTTATAGATATTTCAATACCTTTGGCTTTAAGAGGAGCAGCAATTCTCTCCATCTCTGAATAGGTCACTTTTTGAAGAGACTTAAGGGGTGTCTCTCTATCTATGGTATAGATCATTATCTCTCTTGGATTGCTCTTCTCAACAACATCGTACCAAGCATCCAACTCGCTCGGAGTGGTGTTGTCTATTATAACCCCTTGTTCCGATACTCCTTTTAAAAACATGGTTTGCAAAACAAACTTGCCGGAAAACGGGACCAAATATTCTAGTAGTTTTGAAATAGAGTAGTTATATGTTGGACTATTGATAAGTTGCACAGTACTCTCTATTGCTGAATCAATCTTTATTATTGAATTGTCAACTTTTAATAGGGCGGTGGCTACAGAGCTCTTTCCTATACCCGAACCGTTAGTCAGAACAGATATTTTTGCAGAAGGTGCGTATATGTCTCTTAATTCCAGGGTTTTATCGATAATGAATGAAAAGTGGGGGTGCATTGTTGGTTCGCCATTCCCTGAAAATGTTATAGAATCTATATCACCCATAGATATAATATGATTGGAGAGCTTCTCCTCTATAGCTTTTACTACATCATCTGCAGTAGGAAGAAGAGTATCCTCTTTGCCATCCTTATTGTACCCACATTCGCAGTAAACACAATCGAAGTTACACCACTTCCCGTTTTTGGGGAGAAGGTTTACACCCAGTGATACACCAAGTCTCCTGCTTTTAATGGGACCAAATACAATTTGATTGAACAGTATAGTTGACATAGCATATGTATTTTATCATAAATCATACCAATCTGATAGATTTACTTGAGGTTGTAAGTTTAAAAGTATTAAAATCTATATTGTCAATCAAGACAACTCCCGGTTTTTTGCCAATTTCAAAGGATCCGAGCGTATCCTCTTTTTTAAGAAATGCTGCACCGTTAAAGGAGCTCCACTCCAGTATCTCTGCTAATGGCACATTTGGGAAGTGTGTTTGCAAGCACTTTATCTCCTCTACAATAGAGAGTATGTGATTGCTAGATAGAGAGTCGGTGCCTAAAGTTATTTTGAGTCCCTCTCTTCTCATAAGTTCAATTGGTGGCAAGGAGTTGTGTATGAATAGATTGGAGAGGGGGCAAATTGCCCAGTAGAGACCTTTTACTCTCACTTTTGCCTCATTTATACTCTCTTTTGCTGTGAATGTATTGTGTACTAATAAAATGTTGGCTTCAATCCTCTGTGAGATATCATAGAGTATATCCAAAAAGTAGAAGAGAGCCGGTTTGCCGGTTACGGGAGGAGTTTTAAGCATTCTGCTTTTGTACTCTTGGGCAAGGGGGCCACTTCCACTCATTATAAGCTCCTCCTCTTCCCAACTCTCCTGATTATGATAAGATAGCCAACCTGTAGAGATAGCATCGGCAGACGATGCTTTTATGAGTTGTCTACTCATTGTATAACATGAATGAGGAGTTGGTGCTGCGTCAATACCTGTCGCAACTGCTTTTTTTGTGAGCTCTCTAACAGTGTTCATAATGTTTTCACACTCTTGCGGCTCAGTACCAAATACCTCCAGAAATGTTCTGGTGTATAGGGGTGATGAAGCTTTAACATCAAATGATTCGTCGCAATTGCTTATGTCGGCCATAGCGCTTACTCCACTTTTGTAGAGCAGATCTAACTGAAGAGCCATAGCCTTAACCCTCTCCTCTTTTCCCGTATTATTTCTCAGTCTGTTAATCTGCCTTATAAAACCGGCCATCCCGGTGCCTCTTTCAAAGCAACCTGCCAAGTGAGAGAGCTCTAAATGACAATGGGAGTTAACAAATCCGGGAACTAAAATTCCATTATAGAACTCTGTCGATTCTCTCTCCTCTGTTAACTCTCCTATCTCTGTTATCACCCCTTCTTGGTTGAGAGTTATCATCCCCTTGCGGATCGGCTTGCAAGAGTTGAGTGGGAAGAGGTATTGTGCTGCTATTCTTCTCATATTTGCCTTTAAAAATAGGTTGGATACTATCTTTTTTAAAATTTTCTGCCCACCAATCAACCATATTTGGAGTTGTAAACCTAAATTCTGAGTCCTCATTTGGAGTAGGCAGGAAAGATGGATAAACATTCGGCAGCATCAACCATCGCACAGATCTCTCTTTGAGTGTAAGTGCAGTTATCTTTGATGAATTCTCTACTATTTTTTTGTAAGGAGAAGCTAGAGAGTCCTCTCGTTTAATTTTGTCAATCCTCTCCTGTAGAGCTCTCTCTTCCTCTTCAATCAACTGTTTCGCCTTGGAGTAGAAGCTTTTTAGCTTAGCCGGCCTTGAGAGATAGTGTTCAATTGTATAGACAAACTGTTTTGAGCTATAACCGTGTTTATTAAGGACAGATTCGTATATACGTGTTGTATCTGCTTTTATTACAAGGTTATAATTTGAGTTAATAAACCTATCTACTTTATATATTTCAGCGATAAGCAAAGGCATCTCTCTCTGAGGAATCTTTTCACTCTTACATGAGATTAGTATTCCTAAAAGCGCTATATACAACAATCTGATATACTTCATATATTCCTTAAGTCGCTTACAAAGTTAATTTATTATTGTTATTTTTGCCCAAAAAAAATGAGAGTACTT
>CAYYAM010000068.1:0-3581 GCA_964469965.1 uncultured Muribaculaceae bacterium
TATATTCTCTACACCAAATTTTAGAGCTTGGTTAAACTCCTCCAAAAATTCACTATCCAATTCTTTATTAGCAGTCCAGCATGCGAATACAAACGGTAGAGATTTAAACTCTCTCCACTCGTGCGCCAGGTCGTAAACATATTTGAACTCCGATGCTCTTTTTAGAGCTTTATCACCAATCAGTACATAAGCACATTCGGTATCATTATCTGTATGTGAGTGGTCGTAAATTGAGAACTCAACCTTTATCCTCCAATGTTTTTTCACTAAAATACGACACAGTAGATTGGATGTCCTTGACTCCGAATCGAGGTATATTCGTTTAATTTCATTTACGGGGAGAGATGAGCACAGCAGAACGCTTGCAACATCTGAATCTGAAGCAATACAGAAGTCAGAGATTATGGAGAGATGCTTATTTTCTAATAGTGTTACGGTTGGAACAATACCAACATCGCACAGCCCACCCAACAGGTTATCTGCAGACCTGGCAGGAGTGTCAATGAGAAACTCTACCTTAGAATTTACAGGGTGGTTTTTTAATCCGTAAATAAAAGGCAGAGTGTTCAAATATGATATGGCCGAAACACGAACAAGCATTGAGATTGGTTATCAATATGTCCGGCAAAGTTAAGCTTTTTTATCCAATATAGGAGCTTTCGATTATACCAACTTCTTCTCTCTAAAGATGTACATTCCGGCAAAAGTAAACAATCCGTTAACTATCAGTATTGTAAATCCAAAACCAAATCCCAAAAACTCTTTACCTGCGTAGTCCAATACATAGCAGAGAAGAGGCGAGACTATTGCCACGTAAGGCATAAACCTATCTTTAACCTGGTACTTGGTTAATAGTCCAAAGAAGAAGAATCCTAAAAGAGGGCCGTAAGTGTATGCTGCCAATAGATAAACCAAATCTATTACTGTCTGATTATTAACAAGATAAAGTATTATTATTATAATAAAGAATAGTATTGCGAATCCGGCATGTGCCATCTGTCTAATTCTCTTTTTTCTTGGTTCACTTAAGTCTGATCTTTTATTGAACCCCACAAAGTCTATACAGAAAGAGGTGGTCAGAGATGTTAAGGCACCTCCGGCGCTCGGGTAAGATGCAGATATCAGTCCTATTATAAAGAACAGACCAACACCCAATCCAAGATATTGGCTTGCTATAGTTGGAAAAAGCTTATCTGTCTGTGCTTTTGTAAAAACCCCTTCGGCATCTGCCAAACCTATTCCGTGCATACCTCCAAGTTTTGAACTCACATAAAGGGCCAAAACCGCTCCCAGAAGAAGGAAGAAATAGTTAACAATAACTATTGTAATGCTTGTTGTATATACGTTTTTCTGCGCCTCCCTTATATTTTTACAAGAGAGATTCTTTTGCATCATCTCTTGGTCCAGACCTGTCATAACAATAGTGATGAACATTCCGGCAATAAACTGTTTAATTGCATTAGTGCCGTGACTCCACTCCCAATCCAACCAGTTAGAGAATGTAGAGGCCTTTACTTGAGTTAGCATCTCTCCTACACTCCAATCCATCTCTCTTGCTATGCTGAAGATAGTTAGAAATACTGCCAATAGCATGAATGTGGTTTGCAGTACATCTGTCCAGATGATAGTTTTGACACCGCCTTTGAACGTATAAAGAAATATGAGGAACATAAACACAAACGCCACTACCCAGAATGGAACCGACTCTTCGGGTAAGAATGTATGCAGAACCAATACCACCACAAAAATTCTCACAGCTGCCCCCAAAATCCTGGATACCATAAAAACAGATGCTCCTGTCTTATATGTAAAAAATCCGAACCTCTTCTCTAGATAGGTGTATATAGAGGTTAAATTCATCTTGTAATAGAGCGGAATCAGAATCTGGGCAATCACTATATAACCAAGAACAAAACCCAGAACCAGAGGCATATAGTAAAAGTTCTGATTCAACACATTTCCGGGAACCGAGATAAATGTTACTCCCGAGATTGAGGTACCTACCATTCCATATGCAACTATGTACCAGGGCGATTTTTTATTTCCTAGAAAATAGGAGCCGGAATCTGCTTTTCTGGATGTTAGCCACGATACAAAGAAGAGAAGAAGCGTGTAGAGTGTAAAGGCTGTTAGAAGCCATGATAGTGGAAATTCATGCATAATATTTGTTATTATTTATCTTCGGGGATAAAGGGTTGTCTGTTATTGATAGATCTACCTAAGGTCACTTCGTCGGCATATTCCAGTTCGTCTCCAAAGCCGACACCTCTGGCTATTGTGCTTATTTTTATCTTTAAATGACTTAGCTTTTTGTAAATATAATATGAGGTTGTCTCTCCCTCCATTGTAGTGCTGAGAGCAAGCAGCACCTCCGAAACACTCTCCTGAGACGCTCTTTGTATAAGGGAAGGAATAGCAATGTCAGACGGAGATACTCCATCCATTGGAGATATTATTCCACCTAAAACATGATAGATACCCTTAAATTCACCGGTGTTCTCTATACTTAGAACATCTCTGATACTCTCTACAACACAGATAATTGAATGATCTCTTCCAGAATCGCTACATACCGGGCAGATATTGGTATCAGATATCATATTGCAATTGGTGCAGTAGAGAACATCTTCTCTCATCTTAATTATTGTATTGCCGAATCTTCTGACATTCTCTTTGGGTAAGCTCAGGAGATAGAGTGCAAATCTAAGAGCACTTTTACGCCCTATTCCCGGAAGAGATGACAACTCATCTACAGCATTAGAGAACAATATTGACGAGAGAGAACTTTTATACATCAGCGGTTTTTATTGTAAAAATCTACCGCTTTTCTAACAGATCCATGTGTCATAAGAAGCTCCTTTGCGGTCTCGTAGTCTGTTATACCCGACTCTTCCATAATCATCCTGGTTCCTCTATCTACCAGCTTGGCATTTGTAAGCTGCATATCAACCATTTTGTTACCTTTAACGTGACCAAGTCTGATCATGGCTGTAGTAGTAATCATATTTAAAACCAGTTTTTGAGCTGTACCCGCCTTCATTCTGGTGCTCCCCGTCACAAACTCGGGACCCACAACTGCTTCGATGGGAATATCCACCTCTTTTGAGAGTGGACTTTCTGGGTTACAAGTAACACATGCAGTTAGAATACCTCTTGACTTTGCCTCTTTTACTGCTCCGATTACATATGGAGTAGTACCTGAAGCGGCTATTCCAACTACAACATCATCTTGGTCTACTCCGTATTGCATCATGTCGTTCCAGCCGCCTTCCCAACTATCCTCTGCTGCCTCAACGGCCCTTCTTATTGCCTTATCTCCACCCGCAATGAGCCCTATTACCAAATCGTATGGAGCTCCAAATGTTGGAGGAATCTCAGAAGCATCAAGAATGCCAAGTCTGCCACTCGTTCCTGCTCCCAAATAAAATAGACGCCCTCCTCTACCCATTCTCTCTACTATTCCGTCTACAAGCTTCTCTATGTTCGGTATGCATTTTTCTACGGCAATCGGAACCTGCTTATCTTCGTTGTTCATGTTTACAAGAAGGTCTAGTGTAGACATCTTGTCTAGATTATTGTAT
>CAYYAM010000069.1:0-3567 GCA_964469965.1 uncultured Muribaculaceae bacterium
ATGTCAAAGGATATATTGCTTTGATTTATGATTATAGCTCTGCAATAACAGTATTTACTAATTGTTTACCACTCCGGCTCGGGAACACAAAGGATAGAAAACAGCTGCTCCTTATCTGAGGGAGATAACCCGGCATCTTCTGAAAGCTGCAGTGCCTCTGTATAAGTTGGCTTGGTATTAAAGTATTTACGATGATAATAGTCGTGTTTAATATACGCCCAGAAATAATAATAGATACCTTTTGGTTCAATCATTAGAGCTGCATTTATGTACTCTTCTATTTTGTCTATAGTTGGCCTTAATGCAAGAAAAGCTTTTTTACCTTGTAGTAGACAAACTGCCGCATAGAAGTAGGTCTCTGAGTTATCAAAATTATCCTCAATTGCCTTTTCAAATGCGGGGAGTGCTTTGTCGTAAAGCCTGAGCTTTAAATAACACATTGCAATTGAACTGTTTAACTCTGGATTGTCGGGGTTTTCTACCAAAGCTTTTCTGTAGGTATTTGCATACTTGTTAACCTCGGGTAGAGGCATTGAGTATACACTGTTAAAGGTTGATATTGAAATAGGCCTCCCACAAGAGCAATTTTTTTGGTTAGTTGTTACAGGACGCCCGCATCCCGGACATTCTAAATCTATAATTTGATGTGCCATAATTAGTTCTAATTAATTAACCTTAGCTTTCTGTTTCTCTCTTCTGCCAAATCACATATCTTTTCTGACACAGACTCAATACCGTCTAAGTTTTTATCTCTGATAAGCTCTTCTAATCTGGAGATTTCGTTAAAAACACTCTGCTCTATAAAACTTACCTCAGGTGAAGACCTAACCTGACTGCTATGAATTAAATCGTAAGCCCTTTCTACAAATTTCCGATAATTTTTATCTGGCAATTTATTCATGAGGTAGTTTAACTTAGAGGAGGCCTCCTTTACATAGAACAGCTCAATCTCTTTTCTCTTAATATTGCCGGCAGTATGCTCGTTAGCAATCAGGTTAGCAATCAGTACAGCTCCAAAAACGGCAGCAAGTGTTGCCTGCACCAACAAGGAAGCTGTGTAGCTTTGTGGCGATACAAGTATTAACACAACCCCGACAACCAAAGCCAGAAGAAAATAGCTGATGGTAGTCATAAACAAAGGCCTTCCATAATCGGCAGATGCACTTCCTTTTTTTACAAAATAGGGAGTTGCCAGTAACATAAAATATGCAAAGTGAATAGAACCGTAGGAAATCCAAGCAGATGTTTGTAAAACAGGCCCCTTTAAAAGAAAAAAGAAAAGGTTAAAAAGAATCAAAAAAATCGAATTTAGTAAAAGCCAATAAATTTTAGTTTTATTCATAATTTCTCCAATTATTACATTTTACTTAGTATCTCTTTTTTCTTGGCGTCGAAATCTTCCTGAGTGATAATCCCCATATCCAGCAGCTCTTTCATTTGCTTAAGCTTTTCCATAGGATTATCGGCAGAGGGTTGTTGCTGTTGTTGCTGTTGTTGCTGTTGTTGCTGTTGTTGCTGTTGTTGCTGTTGGTTGGGTTGATTAAAAACTTGTTGAGACATGTTTCCAAAAACTCCACCTGCAGCAAGCCCCATTCCAAGCCCGGCACCTGCCGCTGCAATACCGCCCGACCCAGGATTATTTGATATATTTTTTAGAATGTCAACTTGTTGTTGTGCTGCCCATCCCCCTCCTAAATATTCTTGACGTTTACGATCTGTAATCATCTTGTCAATTTCGGGATCTTCTGCCTTAATCTTGCAAGAGGCAACAGAGAATGCAACGAGTTTCAAACCGTAATCATCTAGAATTTCATCAATGTGTCCCGATACCGATTTGGCCAACTCAACTGTGTTCCTTACTGTTTCGAAAATTACTTTTCCTCCATCTCTTAATTTATCCAGTGTTTTACTCATTGAATCAACAATGTGCATTTGGAACTGATTTGCAAAATATTTGTTTAGACCCTCTTGAGTTTCAACATCTACATTGTTGCCAATCATCTTCTCAAGGAATTTTGAGCCGTTTACAATTTGAATTTTGTATGCTCCGTAAGATTTGATGTTTAAGTTGCCGAACGTATCGTCGTAATATTGTATAGGCGACATTGTACCCCATTCAATCTCTCGGCTGTGTGCCTTACGGATGAAATATACCACACAATTAAAAGTGCTTATTCCACCCGTAAAAGCATTTCTCAGCCTACTTATAAAGGGATAATTCTCAGTTGATAGCTTATAGTTTCCGTTTTCAAAGGTCTGTTCAATAACTCCACCCTTAATAAAAATGGCCTCTTCTCCTGGCATCACAATTAGCGTAGAGTTTGTATTGAAATCCTCTTCGGGTTGCCTCCATATCAATAGGTCTCCGTCTCCACTATTTTTTATGACGTCTGCCCAATGTTTTTTTCCACCGGTGAATGCGGCTTCATTAGGATTTTTATTGAATATACCCATAACAACTATTGTTTTTTCTCTCTGAGTTTTGCTTTCATTGCCTGTATGGCTCTCTCGGTAGAATCATTTTGTTCCATTGAGCAGAAGAATTTTTCACCCGGAACAGTGATTGAAAAACGATTTTTGTCTATATTTTCAAGGACAAACTTCTTCTTTTTAGGATCCCAAACCGGAGTCTCAATAGTGTCTGATACTGTTTGGAAGTTGGTGATATCTTTATAGAAGTACTCCTCTGTAGTCTCTTTTTTTCCGTCTTCGTCTAAATTGAGTGTATATTGGTAAACATATACTTGTGTAGAACTGAAAAACAACCATGAAACCTGATAGGCAGAACTTCTCCATTTTCTATCCTTTCCCCATTTAGAAAAAGTGTGTTTTCCGTCGAAATAGTAACCTTCAAAATTTACAGGCTCAATCTCCTGAAGTTCCGACTCGTCTAAGCCGATTTTGCTAAGGGCTTTCTTTTTAAAATCGAAGCTGTTTATTTTGCTAATAACCAGCTGATCATACTCTTGATCTTTTAAAAGTCCAAAAGCAAGCAAACCGCTACGCATAAAATATCTGATCACTTTTTTTTGTTCCTCAGATCTGTTTTTGCAACGAATCCTAATCTCTTTTGAGTCTCTAATACCATAAAAATAGACTAGAGCTGCTACAAGCAATAATACATATACCATAATACAAATAAATTAAATTGCCTACTCTGTTTATAAGGTTTTCGGCTTACCCTTTGTATTTATATTAAATAAAAATCTAATGGTATCTGATATGGTTATTATGATAGAATCATATGCTGTTGCAGTGTGTGCTCTACTTACCTCCTCTATTTATATCTTTTCATTTAAAGCCTAATTTCTGCGCAAAATAGGAATTGTCTTGATGTTTAATAACTAACGCTTCGTAAATTTATTATTTTTATAACATTTTGCCAAATTTTTTTTGCAAATCGAAGCAAAATTTATTAAGTGCTCAAACACCTTTTTATTACACCTACCCAGATCTTTTGAGAGAGTAGTAGAACCAAGTGAATTGAACAATACAAATACTGCAGAGATTTCGTACATTTGTCAATAGATAATGAATAGCCCAACTCACTAATAAGATTAAGTAAAT
>CAYYAM010000070.1:0-3305 GCA_964469965.1 uncultured Muribaculaceae bacterium
AAGCTCTGAAAGCTGCAAAATTTACCTCCACGGTGGTAGCCCCTACTCCGGAGGCCCCATCTATCGCAAAAGCCCTGCTTATATACTTTGAACAAAAATAGACTCACTTTTAGCAAAAGCAGTAGACTCTGCTCAGTTAAAAAGATTGCAGAGATCTTTGAGGGGGGTATCGTGGAATTTTGTCACCCTTTTAAGTTCTATATAAGCCCCAATAATAACACACAAAGCAAAGTGCTTATATCTGTCCCAAAAAGAAACTTCAAGAAGGCAGTCCATAGAAACCGCATTAAACGAGTAATAAGAGAAGCGTTGAGGTTGAACGGAGTTTCTAGGTTAACCGGATCACACATCTGCATAGTTTATATTGGCAAAGAGACTCCGGAGATTAACAGCATAATTGAAAAGATAAAACATGTTCTGGAAAAAGCCGGCAAAATTGGTCAAGAGTCTGTTGATTCTACCATTTCTCCTACTGATTAATTGCTATAGGTACTGCATATCTCCTCTTAAACCCCCAAGCTGTAGATATACTCCAACCTGCTCGGCCTATGCGGCAGAAGCACTAAAAAAACACGGTCTGTTCAAAGGTTTATGGTTGGCAGTCAAAAGAGTTTTGAGTTGTAATCCTTGGGGTGGCAGCGGTTACGACCCCGTTCCATAGCCAAATCTCTCCATTATAATGTCCTGATTTTTCTCCCCTTTTGCCAGAGCCATTATCTCTTGTTTAGATGTCTGCGCTATATCCAGAAGCACAAGACCATCTACACAGTAGTTAAAATCGGGGTCTACATTATATGTGACAATTTTACAGTTTATCTTAAGATACTTTTTGACAAGGGTAGGCAATCTATACTCGTTATTGCTTAGACGAAGCATAAATCTGTCAAACTTTTCAAGAGTGTCCATTTTTCCAGCAAGCAGGTGTTCGGGAGAGGTTCTTAAATAGTCTGGGAAAAAAGGGTTTCTTGGAATAACGTACTTCTCAATCTCTCCTGCCGAGTGATTACTTTTTATGTAGTGGATCATGAGACTTCTATAGAATTTTGGATACCAAGAACTTATACTAACCGGGCCCAAAAGGTATTTTATCTCTTTATTGGTTACTACCGAATAGAAAAGTCCTTTTATAAGCAATACCAGCGGGAGTGCCTCTTTTTGATAATCCAGAACAACAAATGAACGCCCAAGCTCCAAAGATTCAGAAAGTACCTTTTCGAAAGGTTTTTCGTAACTAAAGAGTGTCTGAGTATAGAATCCCTTAACACCTTTAGATTTCATAATCTCTGCACCAAATCCTAAACGATATGCTCCAACGAGTCTTGTTTTCTGCTTATCCCAAAGAATAAGATGTTTGTAATATGAGTCATACTCATCTAAATCGAGTGGTCTGCCTGTACCTTCACCTACTGCCCTAAACGCCTCCTCTCTCCTTCGTCCCAGTTCGTGCATCATTAAGGGAATAGATTTTGAATCGGTAAGATAGCAGCTGTAGTTTCCGGTTGTGAAGAGATGCTTTTCAGGTGCAAGAGAGTTAATCTCTTTTTGCATTGCCCTTCTATTTTTTGGGAGTGCAATTGGCTCCAGGTCAATCCTTGTTTCGTTCTTAATCTCTTTACGAATATTTGCCTCCAAAGCATAGCTTCTAGACCTAAGATGCGTTCCCAACTCTTTTAGGTCTTTAAATTCCGATATCTCTGTTTGCGACACAGGCCTTCCTATGCACATCCGTATACTTCTGTTCTGCTTATTAAGAAGCTCACCAGGCAGCCTTGCAGTACGAAGCATGGGATGGATTTTACCAATCCAATGAAAAAATCTGGAATTTGTTCCGTGAAAATAGACAGGGACAACAGGTACCCCCGATATTTTAATAAGCTTTATAATAGATGGTTGCCACTCTTTGTCTTTGATTATAGATGTTCCGTATGTTGTAGATACCTCGCCGGCAGGAAAGAGTGCCAGACCACCGCCGTTTTTGAGGGTCTCTATGGCTGTTCTCAGCCCCGAAAAACTTCCGGCCAGATCGGGCTTATCTGTAAACGGGTTTACAGGGAGAAAGAATTCTGTTAAATTTGGAATATGCGACAGTACAAAGTTTGTAAGAAACTTTATATCAGGCCTTACAGATCCAAAAATATGCAGTAAAATGATTCCGTCTACTGCGCCAAAGGGGTGATTGGATACAACAATAAACGGCCCCTCCTGAGGGATGTACTCCAGCTCTTTCTCGTTAATTTCAAATGATACATTGAACTCTTTTAACAGGGCTCCGGTAAACTCCCGGCCACTTATGTTTGTAACTCTTGAATACCTTTTGTTAATCCTCTGTAAACCTGTAATATACAATATTATCGATGCCAGAATATCTCCTGTAACACCTCTTAGTTTAAAGGCCTTTTTTACATCTTGCCTCGATATAAGTTTGGTTGTCATAATCGAAGACAAATATAAGATATTTGTTACTTTTACAAAAAATCGAGTTACATAAATGGATACAAAAGCATACAACCCAGATAAACACCCACTAAAAGAGAGAGTTAAATTGTTACCCTCCCTACCGGGCGTATACAGGTTTTATGACAAAGAGGGTGTAGTCATATATGTTGGAAAAGCTAAAAACCTTAAAAACAGAGTCTCTCAATATTTTAACTCACCCCACAACCTTACCGGAAAAACCAAAGTTATGGTAAGCAAAATTACAGAGATGCAACATACTGTTATGGATAGCGAAGAGGATGCTCTTTTGTTGGAGAATAACCTTATAAAAGAGTATCAGCCCAGATACAATGTAATGCTCAAAGATGGTAAAACATACCCGTGGATCTGTATTAAGAGCGAACCATTTCCCAGAGTAATCTCTACTCGCAGAATGTTGAAAGACAAATCTAAATACTTTGGACCTTACAGCTCTGCACTTCAGGTATACAATATGATTGAGCTTATTTCAAATCTCTATTATTTAAGAGATTGCAAATTAGACCTATCTAGCCATGCAATCGGTGTTAAAAAGTACCGCCCCTGTTTAAAGTACCACATCGGCAAGTGTAAAGCCCCATGCATATCTAGCTTCTCTGAGGAGGATTACTTAAGTCAGATTTCAAAAATTGAATCATTGCTTAAAGGAGATATATCATCACTACTCAAAGATTTTAAGAGAAAAATGGTTGAAGCGGCAGAAGTTCTTGACTTTGAGTTGGCTCAAAAGTATAAAGAGAAGATTGAACTACTCAATGGATACAGCAGCAAATCTCTTGCTGTAAGTGGTAATATGGGTGATGTAGATATTTTTGCCCTACTATTCGAAA
>CAYYAM010000071.1:0-3305 GCA_964469965.1 uncultured Muribaculaceae bacterium
AAGCTCTGAAAGCTGCAAAATTTACCTCCACGGTGGTAGCCCCTACTCCGGAGGCGCCATCTATCGCAAAAGCCCTGCTTATATACTTTGAACAAAAATAGACTTACTTTTAGCAAAAGCAGTAGACTCTGCTCTGTTAAGAAGATTGCAGAGATCTTTGAGGGGGGTATCGTGGAATTTTGTCACCCTTTCAAGTTCTATTTAAGCCCCAATGATAACACACAGTGCAAAGTGCTGATATCTGTCCCAAAAAGAAACTTTAAGAAGGCAGTCCATAGAAACCGTATTAAACGAGTAATTAGAGAGGCACTGAGGTTAAACGGAGTTTCAAAGTTAACCGGATCGCACATCTGCATAGTTTATATTGGCAAAGAGACTCCGGAGATTAACAGCATAATTGAAAAGATAAAACATGTTCTGGAAAAAGCCGGCAAAATTGGTCAAGAGTCTGTTGATTCTACCATTTCTCCTACTGATTAATTGCTATAGGTACTGCATATCTCCTCTTAAACCCCCAAGCTGTAGATATACTCCAACCTGCTCGGCCTATGCGGCAGAAGCACTAAAAAAACACGGTCTGTTCAAAGGTTTATGGTTGGCAGTCAAAAGAGTTTTGAGTTGTAATCCTTGGGGTGGCAGCGGTTACGACCCCGTTCCATAGCCAAATCTCTCCATTATAATGTCCTGATTTTTCTCCCCTTTTGCCAGAGCCATTATCTCTTGTTTAGATGTCTGCGCTATATCCAGAAGCACAAGACCATCTACACAGTAGTTAAAATCGGGGTCTACATTATATGTAACAATTTTACAGTTTATCTTGAGATACTTTTTGACAAGGGTAGGCAATCTGTACTCGTTATTGCTTAGACGAAGCATAAACCTGTCAAACTTTTCAAGAGTGTCCATTTTCCCCGCAAGCAGGTGCTCAGGAGAGGTTCTTAAATAGTCGGGGAAAAAAGGGTTCCTTGGAATAACATACTTTTCAATTTCGCCTGCCGAATGATTACTTTTTATGTAGTGGATCATAAGACTTCTATAAAACTTTGGATACCAAGAACTTATACTCACAGGCCCCAGAAGGTATTTTATCTCTTTATTTGTTACTACCGAATAGAAAAGTCCTTTTATAAGCAATACCAGAGGGAGTGCCTCTTTTTGATAATCCAGAACAACAAATGAACGCCCCAGCTCCAAAGATTCTGAAAGTACCTTTTCGAAAGGTTTTTCATAACTAAAGAGTGTCTGAGTGTAGAATCCCTTAACACCTTTAGACTTCATAATCTCTGCACCAAATCCTAAGCGATATGCTCCAACGAGCCTTGTTTTCTGCTTATCCCAAAGAATAAGGTGTTTGTAATATGAATCATACTCATCTAAATCGAGTGGTCTGCCGGTACCTTCACCTACTGCCCTAAACGCCTCCTCTCTCCTTCGTCCCAGTTCGTGCATCATTAAGGGAATAGATTTTGAATCGGTAAGATAGCAGCTGTAGTTTCCGGTTGTGAAGAGATGCTTTTCAGGTGCAAGAGAGTTAATCTCTTTTTGCATTGCCCTTCTATTTTTTGGGAGTGCAATTGGCTCCAGGTCAATCCTTGTTTCGTTCTTAATCTCTTTACGAATATTTGCCTCCAAAGCATAGCTTCTAGACCTAAGATGCGTTCCCAACTCTTTTAGGTCTTTAAATTCCGATATCTCTGTTTGCGACACAGGCCTTCCTATGCACATCCGTATACTTCTGTTCTGCTTATTAAGAAGCTCACCAGGCAGCCTTGCAGTACGAAGCATGGGATGGATTTTACCAATCCAATGAAAAAATCTGGAATTTGTTCCGTGAAAATAGACAGGGACAACAGGTACCCCCGATATTTTAATAAGCTTTATAATAGATGGTTGCCACTCTTTGTCTTTGATTATAGATGTTCCGTATGTTGTAGATACCTCGCCGGCAGGAAAGAGTGCCAGACCACCGCCGTTTTTGAGGGTCTCTATGGCTGTTCTCAGCCCCGAAAAACTTCCGGCCAGATCGGGCTTATCTGTAAACGGGTTTACAGGGAGAAAGAATTCTGTTAAATTTGGAATATGCGACAGTACAAAGTTTGTAAGAAACTTTATATCAGGCCTTACAGATCCAAAAATATGCAGTAAAATGATTCCGTCTACTGCGCCAAAGGGGTGATTGGATACAACAATAAACGGCCCCTCCTGAGGGATGTACTCCAGCTCTTTCTCGTTAATTTCAAATGATACATTGAACTCTTTTAACAGGGCTCCGGTAAACTCCCGGCCACTTATGTTTGTAACTCTTGAATACCTTTTGTTAATCCTCTGTAAACCTGTAATATACAATATTATCGATGCCAGAATATCTCCTGTAACACCTCTTAGTTTAAAGGCCTTTTTTACATCTTGCCTCGATATAAGTTTGGTTGTCATAATCGAAGACAAATATAAGATATTTGTTACTTTTACAAAAAATCGAGTTACATAAATGGATACAAAAGCATACAACCCAGATAAACACCCACTAAAAGAGAGAGTTAAATTGTTACCCTCCCTACCGGGCGTATACAGGTTTTATGACAAAGAGGGTGTAGTCATATATGTTGGAAAAGCTAAAAACCTTAAAAACAGAGTCTCTCAATATTTTAACTCACCCCACAACCTTACCGGAAAAACCAAAGTTATGGTAAGCAAAATTACAGAGATGCAACATACTGTTATGGATAGCGAAGAGGATGCTCTTTTGTTGGAGAATAACCTTATAAAAGAGTATCAGCCCAGATACAATGTAATGCTCAAAGATGGTAAAACATACCCGTGGATCTGTATTAAGAGCGAACCATTTCCCAGAGTAATCTCTACTCGCAGAATGTTGAAAGACAAATCTAAATACTTTGGACCCTACAGCTCGGCACTTCAGGTATACAATATGATTGAACTTATTTCAAATCTCTATTACTTAAGAGATTGCAAATTAGATCTATCCAGCCATGCAATCGGTGTTAAAAAGTACCGGCCATGTTTAAAGTACCACATCGGCAAGTGTAAAGCTCCATGCATATCTAACTTCTCTGAGGAGGATTACTTAAGTCAGATCTCAAAAATTGAATCATTGCTTAAAGGTGATATATCATCACTACTCAAAGATTTTAAAAGGAAAATGTTTGAAGCGGCCGAAGTTCTTGACTTTGAGTCTGCTCAAAAGTATAAAGAGAAGATTGAGCTACTCAATGGTTACAGCAGTAAATCACTTGCTGTAAGTGGTAATATGGGTGATGTAGATATTTTTGCCCTACTATTCGAAA
>CAYYAM010000072.1:0-3099 GCA_964469965.1 uncultured Muribaculaceae bacterium
GTGCAGACTGGGCGCCCGACGGAAGTGGATTTGCCTATATATCGGATAAAGATGGGGAGTTTAACATATATCATAGAGATAGAGATGGTAAAGAGAGTAAATTAACTGATATTAAGGGGTATATTTTTGGATTTGAATGGTCTCCCGATTCCAAAAAGATCCTCTGGAGTGAGAAGAAAAACACCCTTAACCTATTGGATGTGGCCACTAAAAGAAGTGTGGTAATAGAGAGCTCCGGAATATCTCCAATAAACGACTACAACTGGTCTCCCGACAGTAGGCATATAGTTTATACAAGACCGGGAAAGCACGCTTCAATTGTTATTCTTTACGACACTAAGAGTGGAAAAAAGACAGAGATAACAGATATGTGGTACAGCTCTTACGGAGGTAATTTCAGTAAAGACGGGAGATCACTTCTTTTTGTATCAAACAGAACATTTTCGCCCACGTATAGCAACACTGAATGGAATCATATTTATAACAATATGAGCAAGATATATTTACTGCCTTTGACGAATGATAAAGATTATCCATATTTTATAAAAAACGACACAGTTGCAATATCTTCGACATCTGCGAAAAGTTCGCAAGGAGAGAAGAGCCCACCAGCTGAACTCTTTTTGGAGAACATAAAAAACCGAATAGTTGAGATTCCTGTGGCCGCCTCGTCGTACTCCAATCTGCATATGATTGGTAATGTCATATATTATAGTTCTAGAAGAGGTACTTCTATGTACGATATTGACTCCGGAAAAGAGACAGATTTGCAGGCAATGTTAATATTTGGACACGGATACAAAAAAGCTATCGCAATATCTTCGGGCAGCGTCTCTATAATAGATATACCAAAAGCTCCCGTTACAGGGCAAAAGCCGATAAATCTATCGGGAGTTAAAAAATTGGTTAACTATAAAGAGGAGTGGATGCAGATATATAATGAGACATGGAGACAGATGAGAGACTTCTTTTATGCCAAAAACATGCATGGAGTAGATTGGGATGAGATTTATAAACGATACAAAGTTTTGGTACCTTATGTAGGGCACAGATCAGATCTTACCTATCTGATTGGTGAGATGATTGGTGAGTTGAATGTTGGGCATGCATACTCTCAGAACGGAGAGAGGCCCGAGGCAACTCGGATAAAAACAGCTCTTTTGGGAGCGGTCTTTTCTAAAGACAAATCGGGCTATTTTAAGGTGGAGAGAGTATTAGAGGGGGCAAATTGGAGTAAACAGTTAAAATCTCCACTAACCATACCTGGATCAGAGGTTAAAGAGGGAGAGTTCATTCTATCTGTGAATGGAATTAGTTTGAGAGACTATAAAGATATTTTTGAGGTGCTTGCAGGTAAAGCCGGTACAATTGTAGAGCTTGAGGTTAATAATAGACCGGAGAGTAAAGGTTCAAGAAGAGTACTGGCAGAGACCATAGATGACGAATCTTCTCTTTATTATTATAATTGGGTTCAAAACAATATAAGAAAAGTATCTGAAGCAACAGGAGGGGAGGTTGGTTACATTCATATTCCCGATATGGGAGTCGAGGGGTTGAATGAGTTTGTAAAGCACTACTATCCGCAACTTTCAAAAAAAGCATTGATAATTGACGATAGAGGCAATGGTGGAGGTAATGTTTCACCTATGATTATAGAGAGACTTCAAAGAACTATTACATTCCTGACAATGCATACAAACCAGACAGAGGGGTCACTTAATCCTGTTGGTACATTCCAAGGTCCAAAAGTACTGTTGGTAAACGAGTACTCCGCATCTGATGGCGATCTCTTCCCGTACAGATTCAAATTCAACAACCTTGGAACCGTAATCGGAAGAAGAACCTGGGGCGGAGTAGTTGGTTATAGCGGTACAATTCCCGTTGTAGATGGCGGATCTATAGTTACTCCTTCTTATGCACCGTTTGCTGTAGACGGAAGTGGATGGATAATAGAGGGGGAGGGAATTGCTCCTCATATTGATATAGAGAACGATCCATATCGTGAATTTATGGGAGAAGATGAGCAGTTGAATAAAGCTATAGAGGTGATAAAAGATAAGATGAAAAATTACGACTACAGACCTTTGACAATACCGGAATTTCCGGATAAAAGCAAAAAGAGATAAGAGACAGGAGTAGATGTAATTCAAAACCACACTTCAGTCTCGGGATGTTATAGAGCAATTTACTTCTGTTGTGCCCGATTTGCTTATCATGACATACTAGCAATACAGTTTTGCCCTGAGATAAAAGTGTGGTTTTACTTAAGCGGTAGGCAAACATAAATAAACTAACCCTAATCGCAATCACGAGTCTTGCTTGTTTTACTTTGTTTCGCCGGGTAAAACCGTAAAGGGCTAAAAAGCAACTATATCAAAAATTGCTGTATCAAGTTGTTTCACTATAATTCATCACTCTCCTGGGAGTTTTTGTGCATCTTTCGCATAATTTTACCCCTCATTGTGCGAATGCTCGATTGAGAGCTATTGAGAAAGTTTGCAATATCGGAGTTGTTATAACCCATTTCGCTAAGAGTAAAAACCAATTTTTCAAAATCGGTAAGCAAATGAATATTCTCAACACCTCCAAATAGCTCTTTAAATTTTTCGGAAGATGTTACCGATGTAAGGGCGGTTCTTGAGGTGGAACCGGCTTGGTCTATTATACTGTTTAAACTGTCGAAAATCTCATTTGATATTTTTCTGGATCGGGCTGCCTCAATATAAACATTATCTATCATTTGAGGGAGTATAAAGGATGTAGACTTGCCGATCTCTGTAGTAAGCCAAAGCTTATTATTCTCTATCTCTAACTGTGATAGCTCTTGCATAAGGCCTTCCAGAAGAAGCATCTTCCTTCTTATCTTCATTATGCAAGTGAGAATTGAGAATATAAAGAGTATAACAAGCATATATATTACATTCATTAGTATGTTTCTCTCTTTTCTCGACTCTTTGAGACGTCTCTCTTTCTCTGAAAGGTCATACTTTTTCTCCAACTCAATTATCCTCCCTTCAGAAAGTTTTGTGTAGGCACTGATATACGAGTTGTGAGCTTTTCTCAGATAATTTGCTGCATTTTTATAATCCCCATTAGATT
>CAYYAM010000073.1:0-2903 GCA_964469965.1 uncultured Muribaculaceae bacterium
GGGTTATGAGTGAATATTTTCAACTTTTTAAAACTTTTGCAAAAATAGGATCCTTCACGATAGGTGGAGGGTATGCTATGATTCCTCTCATTCGTGAAGAGGTGGTGCTAAAACACAAGTGGCTTACAGACAATGAGTTTGTTGATTATTTAGCAATATCTCAGTCTGCTCCAGGAATTCTGGCAATTAATATATCAATCTTTGTTGGTGAGAAGCTAAAAGGTATAAAGGGGGGAGTTGTTGCAGCTTTAGGAACAGCACTTCCGTCTTTTATTATGATTTTAGTTATCGCAATATTTTTTAAAAACTTCAGAGATAATGAGTTAGTAAATAGTGTTTTTATGGGGATACGGCCGGCTGTGGTAGCTTTAATGGTGGTTCCCCTCATGAACATGTCTAAAAATGCCTCTTTAAACAGATTTACCTCATTTATTCCTTTTTTAACTGTGATTTTAATTGTCACCTTTGGAGTCTCCCCGATATGGATACTGTTGTCGGGAGCTCTTTTGGGACTATTTCATTTCTATTATGTAAGCAGAGCAAAAAACTAAAATATTAAGATGCTTTATTTAGACCTATTCATTACGTTTTTTAAGATTGGACTATTCACATTTGGAGGTGGGTACGCCATGATTTCTCTTATACAAACTGAGGTTGTAGTCAATAAGGGCTGGATTGATGCATCTACATTTACTGATATTGTTGCGATATCTCAAATGACTCCTGGGCCGATTGGTATAAATAGCGCAACATATATAGGTTACAGTGTAACCGGAAATGTATGGGGATCGGCTTTAGCAACTGTTGCCGTGACGCTTCCCTCTTTCATGATTATCCTTTCTATAGCTTTTCTTTATAAACAGTTCAAAAAAAACAGATGGAGCGAAGCAGTTCTTAAAGGGATAAAACCTGTTGTTTTAGGTTTGATTGCGGCTGCGGCAATATTGCTGGTTACTCCGGATAATTTTGTAGACTGGAGGTCGTGGTTAATTTTCATCTGTGCATTCATAGCTTCTTGGTGGGGAAAAATGAGCTCTATAAAAGTTATTGTTTTAGCCGGAATTTTAGGTTGGATTATTTATTACATTTGAGAGGAGCTATTCTTATTGGAGCATAATCAGTTGATTTTTATTGTCTGTTCATTATTCTATTTTGATGATTGATTGATTCTTGGTGAACTGCCTTAAATAAGCTGCTTACAAACTCTTTGCTTAAACCTCTTGACTCTGCTTTAAGAGTTACTTTTTGCATAACCTCTTCCCATCTGGAACTTTGAAGGATAGTAATATTATTCTCTTTTTTAAATTGTCCTATTGTTTGTGCAACAGACATTCTCTGTTCAAGAAGCTCTAGAAGTTGATCATCGAAAAGGTCTATTTGAGCTCTTAACTCCTCTAAAGTATCTAAAAATTGTTCATTATTAGAAATCTGATCCCTTAGAACAATCTTACTTAAAAGAGATTTTAGCTCCAAGGGGGTTAGCTGCTGCTCTTTATCGCTTAATGCCTCTTTAGGATTTACATGTGTCTCAATCATAAGGCCGTCGTAGTTAAGGTCCATTGCCTTTTGCGAGAGCTCTAAAAGATAATCTCTCTTACCTCCAATGTGACTGGGGTCGCAGATTAGAGGAATCTCGGGGATTGCCCTTTTCAACTCGATTGGTAAAAGCCATTTTGGCTGATTTCTATAGACAGTATGTTCGTATGTGCTAAATCCCCTATGGATAGCCGCAATATTTTCAATCCCGGCCTTGGCAACTCTCTCTACTGCTCCAATCCATAAATTGAGGTCGGGGTTAACCGGATTTTTTATCATAACAGCACATTCGGCTCCTCGTAAGGAGTCGGCAATATCTTGCATTGCAAAAGGGTTTGCAGATGTTCTAGCCCCAATCCAAAGCACATCTATTCCAAATTTTAATGCCTCATTAACATGAAAGGAGTTTGCCACCTCGGTAGCCACCTGAAGACCGGTAACTCGTTTGACATTTCTAAGCCAGTTAAGACCCTCTCTCCCTACTCCTTCGAATGAGTTTGGACGAGTCCTAGGTTTCCATATACCTGCCCTAAAAATGTCTACTCTGCCAAGTGTTGCGAGCTGAATAGCCGTCTCTATAACTTGCTCCTCAGTTTCGGCACTGCATGGGCCGCATATCAAGAGTGGGCGTTCTTTGTATGCACTCCATTGGTTAATTGTGTTAATCCCTTTCATTTTTTACTTTTTATAGTCGAGTATTTTTTTAATTCTGTTGGATGTATCTATGAGGCAGGCTAATTTATGAGTATTATTTTCAAGTATTGCCTCTTTAAATTCTTGTATTTTTGCTGTATAGCAATCTATAGCTTCGCAAATAAACTCTCGGTTCTGAAGAA
Source organism: uncultured Muribaculaceae bacterium (assembly GCA_964469965.1). Taxonomy (GTDB): domain Bacteria; phylum Bacteroidota; class Bacteroidia; order Bacteroidales; family UBA932; genus Bact-08. The sequence continues at coordinate 2,373 of CAYYAM010000073.1, forward strand.
GAATAGGGGTCCATGTTTTAGAGCTGCTTGCGGATAGTCTGACGGTTGAATCAAAACCTCCGGCTGCTAGTGTTAAAATACTTTTTTCACTCTCCTCTTTATTCAACACACTCAAGGCAAGAGAAAAAGAGGTTATGTGAGATAGATGAGATACATAGGCAACGTGTAAATCATGAGTAAAAGAGTCCATTTCACAAATTTTCATTCCAAGCGAGTTTAGTATAGTTTTTATGGTGAGGAGGGCATGTGCAGAGCTCTCGTGTGAATCGCAAATTATTGCATTCTTACCAAAAAAAAGATCATTTACAGCAGATTGTGGACCTGAATTCTCTGTGCCGGCAATTGGATGAAGCGCCACAAAATGGCGTCTAAATGAGTGATTTTTAACAGAAAAGCATATGGATGACTTGGTAGAACCCATATCGGCAACATATTTATCTGTTCCTAATTTGTTGGCTAATTCAGAGATTTTGTCCAGAATTGAAGGGAGAGTTTTTTCTATTGTGTCTACCGGATAACATAAAAATATTA
>CAYYAM010000074.1:0-2635 GCA_964469965.1 uncultured Muribaculaceae bacterium
GAGAGGAGGCCTCACAACTAACTCAGTCTGTCTCCGAGATAAAGAGAGCAATCTCTGAACTCAGAATCAATATATCTGCTTCGGAACTTCCAAAAGCTTATACCCAATCTGCTCATGTTCAAGATAAACAGCTATTTGAGCCGGAACCACCAAAGAGTGTCCCTGTGGTTGATGAGGAGATTGATTATGATTTTCTGATGAATAATACATCTGCAAAAGAGGAGCAGGGGCAACTGCCCTCCTGGATGAGAGATATGCCCGGGCCTGCGGTAAGCGACCTTCATATGGCAGTTACCCTTAACGATAAACTCTATTTTATTAAAGAGCTATTTAAAGGAGATGAAGATCAGTTTAGGTTAAGTATTCAAAGACTAAACGAAATGAACTCCCTCAAAGAGGCCCTTGAGTACACAAGGGCGGCATTCCCGGAGTGGGATGAGGATTCCGACCCTGTTTACCGTTTTTATATACTCCTCAGAAGAAGATACAATGGGTAAATTATACATAGTTCCAACACCTATAGGGAATCTTGAAGATATTACTTTAAGGGCAATAAGGGTATTAAAGGAGGCGCACCTGATTCTGGCGGAGGATACCAGAACCAGCTCCTTTCTGCTAAAACACTACGGAATAACAACCCATATGGAGTCACACCATAAACATAACGAACATAAAACCGTAGAGAGAGTTGCAGAGAGAATCGCCTCGGGGCAAACTATAGCCCTTATAAGCGATGCAGGAACCCCAGGCATATCCGATCCCGGATTTCTTCTGGTTAGAGAGTGCAGAGAGAGAGGTATTGAAGTAGAGACTCTTCCGGGAGCCACAGCCTTTGTGCCGGCTCTTGTTAACTCTGGGTTTCCCTCTCACAGATTTTGTTTCGAGGGCTTTTTGCCACTTAAAAAAGGGAGACAGACCAGACTTAAAGAGCTCTCAGTAGAGAGAAGAACAATTATTTTTTACGAATCTCCATACAGACTGGTAAAAACGTTAGAACAGCTATCTCAATATTTTGGAGAGGAGAGGGAGTGCTCTGTATCGAGGGAGCTAACAAAATTCCACGAAGAGAATAGGCGGGGAACATTAAGAGAGCTTACAGCGCATTACAGCTCAAACACTCCAAAGGGGGAGATTGTAATAGTGCTGAAAGGAGATTAGTAGAGATAGAGTTAACAATATTAACAAAGGGAGGGGGGATGAAGAGAGAGAGAGTTCAAGGAAAAGAGGCAGCCGGTATTATAACTTTGATTATAATTCTACTGATTGCCGAGTCGGTAGCATTTTTTTTATCACCTTACAAAAAGGAGATTGCAGACAGCGAACCGAATAGGGTGATTAATAGAGATATTGACTCAATAAAGTTACGAGAGTCGAAGCCTGTTGATCGCAAAATCTACAAAAAGGGGGGCGGGCTTAACGTTAAGCAGGTAAATAAGCTAAGAGAGCTGAAAGAGTTGAAAGAGAGAGATGAACCGTTTCTCTTCGATCCCAATTATGTTACAAAGGATGAGCTTGTTAAACTAGGGATGACTCACTCTCAGGCCTCTGTTTTAATATCGTATAGAGAGAGAGGGGGAAAGTTTAGAAGGGCAGAGGATTTGAAGAAGATCTACTCTGTTACCGAGGAGTTTTACAACAAGGTAATTAACTACATAGAGATATCAGAAAGCTATGAAGAGACAAAGCTCTTGCCAAAAATAGAGATTAATTGTGCCGACTCGGCGGAACTAATAAAATTACCGGGGATAGGTCCCTATTATGCATCTAGAATAATCTCATACCGCAAAAGATTGGGTGGCTTTATAAACCCTATACAACTAATGGAGATTCCCGGTGTAGACTCTTCCAGATTTGCATTATTTGCAAATAGAGTATGGGCAGATACAACTCTTATTAAGAAAAAAGATCTCAATACTGTTACTTACGACGAGCTTAGCAAAGATCCCTATATTGGCTCATACAAAGCAAGACACATACTACGGTTTCGCGACAATGCAAAAGGGGCAGCTATAAATTTGGTAACTCTAGTAGTCAATAACATACTTAAAAAAGATTTATTAGAAATTCTCCGATTTTATTACGAATGATATTTTCTATAATCGTATATTTGTTGGCACTTAAAACTAATATACCAAAATGGATATCATCTCATGCCAAAACGTAGTCAAGAGGTTTAACGACTTTACTGCTCTGGACAATGTGACTTTGTCGGTACCCAAGGGTACCATATTTGGACTCCTTGGCCCTAACGGAGCCGGAAAAACAACCCTTATAAGGATTATTAATCAGATAACTATCCCCGATTCGGGTGCTGTATACTTTAACGGAAGTCCCATAAGATCCTCAGATATAGAGTATATCGGATACCTCCCTGAAGAGCGTGGGCTTTATAAAAAGATGAAGGTAGGAGATCAGGCCCTCTATCTTGCAAAACTAAAGGGCTTGAGCCATGCCGAGGCCACACGTGAGTTAAAGGCCTGGTTTGTTAAGTTTGGAATTCAGGCATGGTGGAACAAAAAGGTTGAGGAGCTCTCCAAGGGTATGGCTCAAAAAGTTCAATTTATAACAACCGTTCTTCATAAACCCTCTCTTTTGATTCTTGATGAGCCATTTAGCGGATTCGATCCTGTGAATG
>CAYYAM010000075.1:0-2623 GCA_964469965.1 uncultured Muribaculaceae bacterium
TATATTCTCTACACCAAATTTTAGAGCTTGGTTAAACTCCTCCAAAAATTCACTACCCAATTCTTTATTAGCAGTCCAACATGCGAATACAAACGGCAGAGATTTAAACTCTCTCCACTCGTGTGCCAGGTCGTAAACATATTCGAACTCCGATGCTCTTTTTAGAGCTTTATCACCAATCAGTACATAAGCGCATTCGGTATCATTATCTGTATGTGAGTGGTCGTAAATTGAAAACTCAACCTCTATCCTCCAATGTTTTTTCACTAAAATACGACACAGTAGATTGGACGTTCTAGACTCCGAATCGAGGTATATTCGTTTAATTTCATTTACGGGGAGAGATGAGCACAGCAGAACGCTTGCAACATCTGAATCTGAAGCAATACAGAAGTCAGAGATTATGGAGAGATGCTTATTTTCTAATAGTGTTACGGTTGGAACAATACCAACATCGCACAGCCCACCCAACAGGTTATCTGCAGACCTGGCAGGAGTGTCAATGAGAAACTCTACCTTAGAATTTACAGGGTGGTTTTTTAATCCGTAAATAAAAGGCAGAGTGTTCAAATATGATATGGCCGAAACACGAACAAGCATTGAGATTGGTTATCAATATGTCCGGCAAAGTTAAGCTTTTTTATCCAATATAGGAGCTTTCAATTATACCAACTTCTTCTCTCTAAAGATATACATTCCGGCAAAAGTAAACAATCCGTTAACTATCAATATTGTAAATCCAAAACCAAATCCCAGAAACTCTTTACCCGCGTAGTCCAATATATAGCAGAGGAGAGGCGAAAGTATTGCCACGTAAGGCATAAACCTATCTTTAACTTGGTATTTGGTTAAGAGTCCAAAGAAGAAGAATCCTAAAAGAGGGCCGTAAGTATATGCTGCCAATAGATAAACCAAATCTATTACTGTCTGATTATTAACCAGGTAAAGTATTATTATAATAATAAAGAATAGTATTGCGAATCCGGCATGTGCCATCTGTCTGATTCTCTTTTTTCTAGTTTCGCTTAAGTCTGATCTTTTATTGAACCCCACAAAGTCTATACAAAAAGAGGTGGTCAGAGATGTTAAGGCGCCTCCTGCGCTCGGGTACGATGCAGAGATCAGTCCTATAATAAAGAACAGACCAACACCCAATCCAAGATATTGGCTTGCTATAGTTGGAAAAAGCTTATCTGTCTGTGCTTTTGTAAAAACCCCTTCGGCATCTGCCAAACCTATTCCGTGCATACCTCCAAGTTTTGAACTCACATAAAGGGCCAAAACCGCTCCCAGAAGAAGGAAGAAATAGTTAACAATAACTATTGTAATGCTTGTTGTATATACGTTTTTCTGCGCCTCCCTTATATTTTTACAAGAGAGATTCTTTTGCATCATCTCTTGGTCCAGACCTGTCATAACAATAGTGATGAACATTCCGGCAATAAACTGTTTAATTGCATTAGTGCCGTGACTCCACTCCCAATCCAGCCAGTTAGAGAATGTAGAGGCCTTTACTTGAGTCAGCATCTCTCCTACGCTCCAATCCATCTCTCTCGCTATGCTGAAGATGGTTAGGAATACTGCCAATAGCATAAAGGTGGTTTGCAGTACATCTGTCCAGATGATAGTCTTGACACCGCCTTTGAATGTATAAAGAAATATGAGGAACATAAATACAAACGCCACAACCCAGAATGGAACCGACTCTTCGGGTAAAAATGTATGTAGAACCAACACCACCACAAAAATTCTCACAGCTGCCCCCAAAATCCTGGATACCATAAAAACGGATGCTCCTGTCTTATAGGTAAAAAATCCGAATCTCTTCTCTAGATAGGTGTAAATAGAGGTTAAATTCATCTTATAATAGAGCGGAATCAGAATCTGGGCAATCACTATATAACCAAGAACAAAACCCAGAACCAGAGGCATATAGTAAAAGTTCTGATTCAACACATTTCCGGGAACCGAGATAAATGTTACTCCCGAGATTGAGGTACCTACCATTCCATATGCAACTATGTACCAGGGCGATTTTTTATTTCCTAGAAAATAGGAGCCGGAATCTGCTTTTCTGGATGTTAGCCACGATACAAAGAAGAGAAGAAGCGTGTAGAGTGTAAAGGCTGTTAGAAGCCATGATAGTGGAAATTCATGCATAATATTTGTTATTATTTATCTTCGGGGATAAAGGGTTGTCTGTTATTGATAGATCTGCCTAAGGTTACCTCGTCGGCATATTCCAGTTCGTCGCCAAAGCCGACACCTCTAGCTATTGTGCTTATTTTTATCTTTAAATGACTTAGTTTTTTGTAGATATAATAGGAGGTTGTCTCTCCCTCCATAGTAGTGCTGAGAGCAAGCAGTACCTCCGAAATACTCTCCTGAGATGCTCTTTGTATAAGGGAAGGAATAGCAATGTCGGATGGAGAAACTCCGTCCATTGGAGATATTATTCCACCTAAGACATGATAAATACCCTTAAATTCACCGGTGTTCTCTATACTTAAAACATCTCTGATACTCTCTACAACACAGATAATTGAATGATCTCTTGTTGAATCGCTGCATACCGGGCAGATATTGGTATCAGATATCATATTGCAATTGGTGCAGTAGAGAA
>CAYYAM010000076.1:0-2564 GCA_964469965.1 uncultured Muribaculaceae bacterium
TATTTTGTAATAACTCTGTGCCTCTGTTGTATAAGGTGTCCGGAATCAAAGTGTGGACAGTGTCTTTAATCATGTCTCTCCTTTGCATACGAACTTTGAGCTGAACATATCTCAGCTTGGGATATATATCCTCTTTTATCTTTTCATATAGAGATTTGTGTCTCTTGAGCAGTATCTCCCTTTTGTCAAGATTGGAGTAGCACATAATATTGGAGATAACTTTTATGTCATCTTCTTTGAAACCAGTTACCGATGAGTGAATTAAATCCCAGTTCTCAGGGATTGTTTTAATATCTATTATGCTATCGGGAATACCGAGCCCGTCTATTATTTTTTTAACAGACAGAGCCCTGTTTTTTGAGAGAGTTGAGTTGAGCTTAAAACTGCCCTCCGGAGATGATGAGGCCACAATATGCAGAGAGTCGGGAGTATAATCTTTATTACCAATACTGCTCTTTATAAATTCCACCATTTGATTTATCTCTATCTTGTTATCTGTCAACGAGGTGTCAATTATTGAACTTCCCAAATTAAATTTAATGTTAGATGTATACTCTTGGCAGACAGTTCTTTCTATAATTTTTAACAAATAACCGGGAGTTGTGTCAATTAAATTTACCAAGGATGAGAGTTTAAAATCAATTGTATCTGAGTTGTTTATTTGAAAATTCATCCCCCCGGAATCTCTTATTTGACACTCCAGAAATAGTTTTACCCTATCTGTTTTACCCGATGGTTTGAACTCCTGAGAGTAGAAGTAGTTAAAATCACCGTTAATTCCCTCAAGTATTGAATCTAACCTTGCATTTTCTAACCTTGGATTTCTGACTATTTTTTTGAAAACCTCCTCTTTTCTATCCTTTTTTCTGTTATTTTTCTCTATTAGCTTATACTTAACATAGTGATCTACAATCATTTTTTCTGAAACTCCAAAAACTGTCTTTAGAGTATCGTTCTCCTGTCCGGTTAAAACCCTTGAATGGTTAAGATTTCTTGCAAGAAATAGGGAGAGTTCATTCAAATCTGTGAAATATTCGTAGAATGATGCATTATCGGGTATTATTGAACCTATGTACTTTTCAAATCTTTTATACGATCTGCTCTGATGTTTTATAAAATTCGATCCTGTAATTAAAATAGGGCTTAAATGGGTGCTGTCTCTATCAGATAGTATTACAGGTCTTAGAATTGCTTGCCAGTGGCTGTTGAGCAGAGCTTTCCCCAGTGTTACTGCAAAATGTAGAGAGACCACTCCTCCTCTCTCTGCAAAATTGTTTTTTACCGAGTAGATGGTTATCTCGTTTAACTCGCGGTTTGCAATCATATCTCCGCTTTCTGTGTCAATTGTTGCCGGGCTGAAATTGTTGTTTATCTCATTTTGTTCTGAATATTGAAAAGGGTTTTCTAACCTCTTTGCACTGTGCTCCAGATGAGGCGATGTGTTAGATTTTACGAGACGCGATATACGGTTTGTGCATGAGAATATCACAAAAATGGTCAATATAGAAGTTTTAACAGCGCTTCTCATAATTACAAGATGTAAATTAAAGAGATTGAGATTTTTGAAGGTAGGATTGCAACTTTTTCACTATATCTCAAAAATTCGCCGCATTTTCCGCTTTCAAAAACATCTTGCCACACTCCAAAAGCACCCAATCCAAACTCCCCCTCAATATTCAACTTTTGTGTAACCATTTTCGAGTATCCGGCACTTATAGAGGTGAAAAAAGTGTTTCCACAATAGCGCCTTTTATTTATGACTGCGTTGTAATTGGCAAAACCTAAATTTGTACCTGCAAAAAATCCTGAATAAATATGCCAGCTCCAGAATCTAACTCCTGGGCTCACAGAGTAGTTTTTTAAAGAGAAGTCGTTTGAGACCACAAACCCAGACCAGGTCAATGGCAGATGAATAGATAACCTCGACTTTACTCCTACAGACAGCTCGGTGTTTAAAATGCCTGCCGAAAGTAAAGCAATGTTCACCCCTACGCTTTTTGTCTGACTATATCCCAATTGTGTAAAAAGTGTAAAACAAAATAATATTTTAGATATCAATTTCATATCTCTCTTTTTGCCAATCCTCAATTATTGCCCCACCGAATGAAACACTCTCCAATGTAATTATGGCCGTGTAGCTGTATATTTTACCTCCTTTAAAGCCACCTTGGGGAGGCCAAATCTCACCTTTTACAACCTTTCTGTTAACATCGGAGTCTCCATTTAATCCCGATAAGTGAACCCTAAGGGGTAATTTTACATTATCCAGTGCAGGTAACATTACAGTACCAGTAATACATGTGCTGTAGTTTTCAGGGTAGCTCTGTTTATATACAAACACCTCAGAACCTGTTTTATTTGAAGGTGATATAAGTCCGGTTGCTAAAGACATCCTCCCACCCGGCTCCGGAAGCGTTATTAAAACGCTGTCAATTTTCAAAAAAGAGTCACATCCATCTGTGATTAAACCCACTCTAAGAGAACACGATGAGTGTTTATAGTAGAAGAATATCTCTTTATTTACAACTATGCTCTCATCCTTAACGCAAGACCATAGATAGTCA